>NZ_LJBR01000257.1 GCF_001282115.1 Streptomyces sp. NRRL B-24085
GGCCAGGGCCCTGGCCTCCTCCGTGCGGCCCTTGGCCACCAGGAAGCTCAGCGACTCGGGCAGGAACTTCGCCAGCACCGGGGCGAAGAGCAGCGGGAGCACGCAGACCCAGAACGCGGCACGCCAGCCGACCGGGTCGATGAGCCACTTGGCGACGTACGCGGAGAGGATGCCGCCCGCGTGGTGGGCGGTCATCAGCAGGCCGATGACGATGGCTCCGCGGCCGCGCGGGGCGTAGTCGGAGACCATGCTGATCGCGGTCGGCAGCAGACCGCCGAGGCCGACGCCCGCCAGCGTCCGGCCGAGGCCGAAGACGGCGACGCTCTCCGAGATCGCACACAGGCCGGAGGCCAGCGAGAAGAGGGTCACGCAGGCGACCATCAGCTTCTTGCGGCCGACGCGGTCGGCGATCGTGCCGGCGACGAGCGCGCCGACCAGCATGCCGAAGGTGGCGTAGCTGCCGAGGTCGCCCGCCTGGTCCGGGGTGAGGCCGAAGGTCCTGGTCTCCAGCAGGTGCGGCAGCACCGAGCCGTAGATGAACATGTCGAGACCGTCGAACAGCACGGCCAGCCAGCACAGACCGACGACCAGGAGGGCCAGTCTGCTGCCGCGAACGGCCGGGGAGGGGGAGGAAGACATCGTTGGTTACCTCTCGTACTTGGTGCGCTAGACGCTAAGGAGCCACCCCCAAGGTGTCAACGCTTTTGTCAACAATCTCATCGACAACTTGGGGGTGGCTCGGACAAGCGCAGCTCAGGCCACCGGCGGCGTCCCGTGCGTGTGGAACGACTCGATGGTCTTCAGACCCCAGGCCTGGCCCTTCTTCCGCTCCTGCTCGGTCCAGGTGACCAGCGGCCAGTCGGGCGCGAGCACCAGCCGGGTGAGCGGGTTGCACAGCTCGATGCGGTTGCCGCCCGGCTCGTAGACGTAGAGGAAGAACGTCTGCTGGATGGCGTGCTTGTGCGGGCCCGTCTCGATGAACACCCCGGTGTCGATGGCGAGATCGGCCGCGCGCAGGACGTCCTCCCGGGTGTCGGTGGCGAAGGCGATGTGGTGCAGCCGCCCCTCGCTGCCGGTCCAGTCCGAGGTGTAGACGACGTCGTACGACTTGTTCGTGTACGTCAGCCAGCGCGCCGCGATCTTCCCGCTGTCCAGCCGGATCTGCTCGGTGGGCCGGGCGCCGAGGACGTTCTGCTGGAACTCGGCGTTGGCGAGCACGTCGGCGGCGAGGAAGTTGATGTGGTCCAACCGCCGTACGCCGACCCCCCTGTTGGGCTTGGCCTGCGGCTGGTTCTTCAGCGCCGGCCTGAGCTCCTCGGGCGCCCGGTAGTGCTCGCTCTCCCAGTAGAGGGCGTGCTCGTGGCCGTCCGGGTCGGTGGTGACGTAGAGCTTGCCGAGACCGGGCTCGTCCTCGACCCAGGTGCCGGTGCCGCCGGAATCCTCGACCGCCTTCACCCGGCGGTGCAGCGCCTCCTCGCTGGAGGTGCGCAGGGCGAGCCGGCCGAGGCCGGGCTGCTCGCGGGCGGTGAGGACCAGGCTGTGGTGCTCGTAGTCGTCGAAGGTCCGCAGGTAGACCGTGTCGCCGTCCTGCCCGTTGACCGTGAGGCCGAGGAAGTCGGTGAAGAAGGCGACGCTGGCGTCCAGGTCCGGCGTGAAGAGCTGGGTGTGGCCGATGTGGGCGATGTCGCCGAGCGGCGGAGTCATCGGTGACCTCCTGTGGGTCGGTCGGCGGCCCGGGGGAAGACGGTGCCGTCGAAGATCTTGCGGGCCGTGCGGACCACGGCGGTACGGCGGGCCGAGGGCGGGCCGCCCGGGACGGCATCCACGCTGCTCTCGATGTCCAGGAACCCCGTGGGGTGCTCTATGCGTACACGCTCGCTGCCGGGATCGATCTCCGCGAGCCCGGCACCCACGCTCCCTTCGATGCGCAGGCCCGCGGCCACGCTGGCCGCGCCCAGGACACCGATGGAGGTGTGGCAGCGCACGGGGATGAAGGTGCGGGTGGTGACCGCGCCGCCGTCGCGGGGCGGGGCGAGCAGCGTCAGCTTGGGGACGGTGGCGTCGGAGACGTCACCGAGGCCCATCAGGCGGCCCGCGGCCAGGCGGATCGTGCGCAGCCGGTCGGCCAGGGCCACGTCCTCCTCCAGGTCCCGGGGCAGCTCGTAGCCGGTGACCTTGAGGGAGGTCGCCGCGATGAGGACGGTGGGCATCCCGTTGTTCACGCAGGTCACCTCGACGTCGTCGATGACGTCGACCGCGTTGCCGGTCGGGAGCAACTCCCCCGCGCCGGGCGGGAACTCGATCACCACGGCCGCCGCCGTTCCCGGCACGCCCGAGATCTCGGCGTCCCCGGTGTAGTCGACGCGGCCGCCGGGGGTGGGGAAGGTCGCGGTGGCGTAGTCGCCGGTGTTGACCATGCGGATCCGGACGGAGGTCTCCTGCTCCCCGGCCGGGACGAGTCCGCGCTCGACGGCGAAGGGGCCGACGCCGGCGAGGATGTTCCCGCAGTTCTGACGGTCGCTCACCTCCGGCCGGTCGACCACGACTTGGAGGAAGAGGTAGTCGACGTCGGCCTGCGGGTCGGCGGACGGCGAGATCACGGCGACCTTGCTGGTGAGCGGGTGCGCGCCGCCCAGGCCGTCGATCTGCCGGTCGTCCGGGCTGCCCATGATCCGCAGCAACAGGTCGTCGCGCAGGGCGGGTTCGGCGGGCAGGTCACCGGCGAGGAAGTAGGCGCCCTTGGAGGTGCCGCCCCGCATCAGCATGCAGGGCACCTCGTCGGGCAGCGGGGTCACGACCGCTCCCCCGTGTGCTCCTCGTAGGACCGGTACTCGACACCGAGGTTCTTCAGCGTCTCCCGCAACCCGTAGCGGTCCAGGCCCAGCTGGCCGTCGATGAAGGCGGCACGGGTGGCGGCCTCCTTCGCCTCGCGGGCCTCCGACCTCTCCACCGTCGCGGCCACCCGCTCGCGCGGGACGACCACGACACCGTCGTCGTCGGCGAGGATCACGTCGCCCGGGTGGATCACCTGGCCGTCGACGGCGATCGGCACGTTGACCGAGCCGCCGGTGGCCTTGACCGTGCCCTGCGCGGAGACCGCGCGCGACCAGGCGGCGAAGCCCATGTCCCGCAGCTCCTGGGTGTCGCGGATGCCGGTGTTCATGACGACCCCGCGCACCCCGCGCTGCTTGAGGGCGGTCGCGAAGAGCTCGCCGAACAGGCCGTCCGTGCACGGGGAGGTGGTGGTGACGACCAGGATGTCGCCCTCGCCGCACTGCTCGACGGCCGCGTGGATCATGAGGTTGTCGCCGGGCCAGCTCAGCACGGTGACCGCGGTGCCCGCGACCCGTACGCCCTGCTGGACGGGGCGGATCGCCGGGCCCAGCAGGCCCGTTCGGCCCATCGCCTCGCTGACGGTGGCCACGCCGTACCGCGCGAGCGCGTCGACGTCCTTCAGGTCCGCCTTCGGCGGGTCGGTGACGATCACGCCGCTCATGCCAGCTCCTTCGCGATCTGCGGGTACGGGCGCATGTACGCCTCGGCCATGGTCCTGTGGGCCAGGCCCAGGTTCGGGCCCGCGTTGCGCTTGAGCTGGACGCCCCGGCGCACGGCGAGGTCGGTGTAGTAGTCCCACAGGTGCTGCTGGGCGCCGAGGCACTCCATGGCCTTGCGCTTGGTCTCCCAGACCTCGGTGATGTCGAGGAGGACCTCGGGCCTGAAGCCGCTCATCTCGGGCTGGTGGGGCTCGAAGTAGAAGACCGGCGGGGCGCCGATGATCTCGCCCTCGCCCGGGTAGCCGATGGCCTGCGCGAGGACCCGGGCCTCCAGGGCCATGCGGTTGGCGGCCGGGTGGTCGCCGTTGTACGGGTCCTCGACCGGGTGGGTGAGCACCACGTCCGGCTGGGTGGCCCGGTAGACCTCGACGAGCCTGTCGGTCAGCTCGGCGGTGGCGACCAGCGGGTAGTCGCCGGCGTCGAAGAAGCGGACCTCGGCGCCGAGGGTGTCGGCGGCGCGCTCGGCCTCGTCCCGGCGTATGGCCTTGATCTCGTCGAGCTTCTTGCCCTCGCGCCAGGCTTTCGCGGACTCCCCGCGCTCACCGAAGGTCAGACAGGCGATGGTGACCTTCTCGCCCCGGGAGGCGGCCAGGGCGATGGCTCCGCCCGCCCGCCACACGAAGTCCCCGGCATGGGCGGTGATCACCAGTGTCGAACGTGGAGGGGCGGGCGCGCCTGACTGCGTCATTGCTGAAATCTCCTTGGAGTGGACAGGTTCGCGCCCGCCCCGTGCGGCTCAGCCGCGCAGCGCCTCGATCACGCTGGTGAGGTGGGCGCGGACGGCCTTCTCGGCCGCCTGCGGGTCCCTGGCCCTGATCGTCTCGATCATCGCCAGGTGCTCGTTCAGGGAGTGCTGCGGACGCCCCGGACGCAGCGCCAACTGGAAGCGGTGCCGCACCAGTTGGGCGTTGAGTCGCTCCAGCAGGTCCACGGCGGTCCGCTGGCCGGAGAACTCCCGCACCTTGGCGTGCAGCTCCTGGTTGAGCTCGGAGTAGGTCACCGGCTCGCCGTCGGCCACGGCCTTGGTCATCGCCGTGCCCAGTTCGGTCAGCTCGGCGAGCTGCTCGTCGCTGGCCAGGGTCGCCGCCTTGGCCGCGCACAGTCCTTCGAGGACCATGCGGCACTCGGTGATGGCGACCGCCTCCTCGACGGTCACCACCCGCACCCGGGAACCCCGGTTGCGGATCCGCTCGACGAGGCCCTGGGCCTCCAGATCGATGAGCGCGGCCCGGATGCTGGCCCGTGTCACACCGAACTGCTCGGCGAGCTCGTTCTCCACCAGCCGCTGTGCCGGTGCCATCTCGCCGTGCAGGATCGCCTGCCGCAACTGCGCGAACGCATGCTGCTTGGCCTGCTCCCCGGTGCTCGGACGGGCTTCCTTCGGCATCGTTGCCCTCCCTGAGTGAGTGCCTGTCGAACCTAAATCTAGCCAGACAAGATTGTCAACAATTTTGTCCGCCGTATCCTGCGCCATCAGCCGCCGCGCACCGACGAAGTGTCCGTCCACAGGCGCCGGCACTCCACACCATGTCGGCGGACGGGCCGGGAACGACCTCGCTAGGGTCGCCCCATGGATCACAGCTTCGTACTGCACGTCCCCGACGCCGAGCTCACCTCCGAGCCCCTCGCGCGGGAGCAGATCGTCTCCGGGACGCCCGAGGTGACCGGGAAGGTCGTCTGGGAGTCGGAGGACGGGCGACAGATCCGGGGCATCTGGCAGATCACCCCCGGCGTCGTCACCGACACGGAGGCGGACGAGCTGTTCGTCGTCGTCAGCGGCTCGGCGACCATCGAGGTCGAGGGCGGGCCGACGCTCAACGTGGGGCCGGGCGACATGGCCGTACTGCGCGAGGGCGACCGTACGACGTGGACGGTGCACGAGACGCTGCGGAAGGCGTACGCGATCAACCTCTGAGAAAGGGCAGATCAGTCGGCGTCCGGCGGGGCCGCTGTCGTGCCGCGGATCTCCAGCGCCGGCGAGGCCAGATCCGTACGGCCCGCTCCCCCGCGCCCCTCGAAGCGGTCGAGCAGACAGCGTGCCGCACGGCGCCCGACCTCGTGGCTGGCGTTGTCGACGGTGGTGAGCCAGACGTGGCGCAGGCGGGCGAGGCTCGTGTTGTCGTAGCCGACGACGGACAGGTCGCGCGGGACGTCCAGGCCCAGTTCCTCGGCGGCCGACACCGTGCCGATCGCGGCGATGTCGTTGAAGGCGACGACGGCCGTCGGCCGGTCGGGGCGGCTCAGCAGCCGTACGGTGGTGCGGTACCCGCCCTCCTCGGTCGTGTCGCTGGGCTCGACGACCGCCTCCTTCGCGAGGCCGTGCGCCCGCATCGCCGCCTGGTAGCCGGCCCGCCGCAGTTCGCCGACCGCCCCGTACCCGGCGATGTGCGCGATCCGGCGGTGGCCGAGGCCGATCAGGTGCTCGGTGACCAGGCGGGCGCCGCACTCGTCGTCGTTGGCGACCACGTCCACCCCCGGCAGCCGGGGCTCGCGCGCGCCGGCCACGACGACCGGGAGGCGTTCGGCCACCGCCCGGAGCGCGGCGGGTTCGGGCAGCGTGCCGACCACGACCAGGCCGTCCACACCGAGGTCCAGGAAGGGGCCCGCCGGGTCCTGCCCGGTACGGCGGTTGAGGCGGGCGTCGGCCAGGAGCATGCGCAGGCCGTTGTCGTGGAGCAGTGAGTTGAGGCCGTCGAGCAGGTCGACGAACCAGGGGTTGCGCAGGTCGTTCAGGAGGACGCCGACCGTGCGGGTGCGCTGCTCGCTGAGGCTGCGGGCGGCGGCGTTGGGGCGGTAGCCGAGCTCGCGCACGGCCCGCAGCACCGCCTCCCGTTTCTCCGGGCGGACCTGGTCGGAGCCCCGCAGCACGAGCGAGACCAACGACTTCGAGACCCCGGCCCGCTCGGCCACATCACGGATCGTCGGCGCCCTCATGGACATGGACCGTTCCATGCGGCGGGGCTGCTTGTCAAAGGCTTGACAGCGAGCGAATACGGCACCCAAGGTGACCTGGACAGAGAATGGAACGGTCCAAAGAGGGGCTCCCATGGTCGATACGCTCGGTGTCGCGGTCGTCGGATTCGGCTGGATGGGCCGGGTGCACACCCAGGCGTACGCCCGTGTCCCGCACCACTACCCACGGCTCGGCCTGCGCCCGGAGCTCGTGACCGTCGCCGAGGACGTGCCGGGGCGGGCCGAGGAGGCCGCCGCGCAGTTCGGGTTCGCCTCGACGACCCGCGACTGGCGCGAGGTCGCCGCCGACCCGCGCGTCCAGGCGGTCAGCATCACCGCGCCCAACTTCCTGCACCGCGAGATCGGTGTGGCGATGGCCGGGGCCGGCAAGCACATCTGGATCGAGAAGCCGGTCGGCCTCACCGCCGAGGACGCCCGGGCGGTGGCCGGCGCGGTCGCCGGGGCCGGTGTGCGCAGCACGGTCGGCTTCAACTACCGCAACGCGCCCGCCGTCGAGGCCGCCCGCGAGCTGATCGCCGCCGGGGAGATCGGCGCGGTCACCCATGTCCGCGTCCGGCTCTTCAGCGACTACGCGGCCCACCCGCAGGGTGCCCTGACCTGGCGCTTCGAACGCGCACGGGGCGGCAGCGGGGTGCTCGGCGACCTCGCCTCGCACGGCGCCGACCTGGCCCGCTTCCTGCTCGGCGACATCGTCTCCCTCACGGCCGACACCGCGATCTTCGTGCCGGAGCGCGCCCGTCCCACCGGCGCCACGGCCGGGCACACCCTCGCCACCGGTGAGCTCGGACCGGTCGAGAACGAGGACTACGTCAACTGCCTGCTGCGTTTCGCCTCGGGCGCCCGGGGTGTCCTGGAGGCCAGCCGGGTCGCGGTCGGCGAGCAGAACAACTACGGCTTCGAGGTGCACGGCACCAAGGGCGCGGTGTTCTGGGACTTCCGCCGCATGGGCGAGCTGGGCGTCAGCCGCGGCACCCGCTACCAGGACCAGCCGGTCAGCACGGTGTATGTCGGCCCGGGGGACGGCGAGTTCGGCGCGTTCCAGCCGGGCGCGGCCAACGCCATGGGCTACGACGACCTGAAGGTCGTGGAGGCGTACCGCTTCCTGCGCTCGATCGCCGAGGGCACGCCGTACGGGGCCACCCTGGAGGACGCCGTGCACAGCGCCGCCGTACTGGACGCCATGTCCCGGTCCGCGGCGAACGGTTCATGGACCGAGGTGGCGGTGTGACCGCACCGACGGGGGTGACCGGGGCCGGGGCGAGGGGCGCGCGGAGGCGCCGGGCGTTCACCCTGCCGCGGTTCGACTTGGTGCCTCGTGCTGGACTCCGGGACCCCCGCCGGGTCAACTGCACCAGCCGGGCGACGTGGTGTGCGGTCGCTCGGAGGGGACATGGCGACGTACGGCGAGCCTCGTACGGGCCACCGACGGTCTGCGCTTCGAAGCGGCCCAGGCGCACCGAGACGCCGTCGCGGCCGCTCTCGGCGTCCGTCACCACGCGCGGGTGAGGGACGAGCCCGGTCGGTCCCGCGGGGGATGACGCGCCCCTTCACCACGGCATGTTGTACGGCGTGACCACCTGTATCGCCGAAGGCGTCGTCGGCCCCGCCGGCGGCAGCGCCCCGTGCGCCCGCATCACGATGTGACACGCCTCCCGCATGTCCTGGCGCAGATCGTGGTGGAGCACGGCGGACAGCCGGTGTTCCCGCAGCAGCCGGTCGTTGTCGTGGTCGAGGTCGTGGGCCACGAACACCGCGCACTCCCTGCCCAGGTCCTCGAAGGCGCGCAGGGTGGCGATGTTGCCGCCGCCGATCGAGTAGACCGCCCGGATCTCCGGGTCCCGCTCCAGCGCGGCCCGGACGAGGTCGTACTGGGTGGCGTCCAGGCCCTGCCCCTCGGCGATCTCCACCACCGCCCGCTCCGGGTGCCGGGTGCGCATGGCGCTGCGGAACCCCATCTCGCGCTCCTCCTCGTTGCGGAAGAACCCGCTGCTGAGGCTGGTGAGGACGTTGCCGGGGCGGTCGCCGAGCCACTGGCCCATGAGGTAGGCGGCGGTCGCACCCGCGGCCCGGTTGTCGATGCCGACGTAGGCGAGGCGGGCCGTGGCGGGCAGGTCGGTGACGAGGGTGACCACGGGGATGCCCGCCTCCGCGAGCCGGCCGACGGCCGCCGTGACCTCGGGGACGTCCGGCGCCTTGAGGATCACCCCCTGGGAACCGCGCCGGGCTATCCGGTCGAGGATCTTCGTCAGTTCCGCCACCGGGCCGGTCTCACGGAAGTGGAAGCGGGAGCGCAGGACGGCGGGGTGCAGTGCGGGCAGCTCGGCCTCCAGGGCTGCGCGCACGGCCGTCGAGAAGCGCTCCGGGGTCTGCATCACTATGTCGATCATGAAGGTGCGGCCGACCAGCCGGACCTGGGTGCGCTGCCGGTCCAGATCGGTGATCGCCTGGTGGACCTCGCGGGCGGTGTTCTCCCGGACCCCTCCCCTGCCGTTCAGGACCCGGTCGACGGTGGCCTCGCTCAGCCCCGCCTGACGTGCGATTTCCCGGATCGGGTAGGGGTGGCCCACGCGCCTGCTCCTTGAGGGGTTTTTGATGGCTGCCTGCTGGTTGTTCGACGGCTTTGTCATGACAAGAATGACAGCGCTGAGTCGCCCCTGTCATCGAGAGGACGCCGATGTCCTTCACCGCCGTTCACCGCCGTGCCTGGCTGTCCGAGCAGGACTGCGACCTCGACTCGTTCCGCGCGCTCGTCGAGCGCACGACCGACCTCGCCGACCATCCGCACGCCACGGCCGTGGAGCGGAACGTCCTGCTGTACGACGCCGAGCGCGTCCTCGGGGCCGAGGACCGCCGGCTAGTGCAGGAGGAGCTGGTCCGGGCCCTGACCGACGGGCCCGGGGTCGTGGTCCTCCGGGGCGCGTTCCCCGATCACGCGGTCGTGGACCGGTTCACCGAGGTCTTCGACTCCCTGATCCGCGAGCAGTACGCGGCGGGCACGACCGCGGGCGACCACTTCGCGAAGCCCGGCGCCAACGAGCGGGTGTGGAACGCGCTGGAGAAGGCCGCCCTGTACGACCCGGCGGCGTTCGCCGACTACTACGCCAACCCGGTCGTCGCCCTGGTGTCCGAGGCCTGGCTCGGCCCCGGCTACCAGGTCACCTCGCAGGTCAACGTGGTCAACCCGGGCGGCCTCGCCCAGACCGTGCACCGCGACTACCACCTCGGCTTCCTCTCCGACGAGGTCGCCGCGGCCTATCCGGCGCACGTCCACCGCCTCTCCCCCGTCCTCACGCTCCAGGGCGCCGTCGCGCACTGCGACATGCCCGTGGAGTCGGGGCCGACGCTGTACCTGCCGTACTCGCAGACGTTCGAGCCCGGCTACCTGGCGTGGCGGCGGCCGGAGTTCCAGGCGTACTTCAAGGAGCACCACGTCCAGCTGCCCCTCTCCAAGGGCGACTCCGTCTTCTTCAACCCGGCGCTGTTCCACGCGGCCGGCACCAACCGCACCACGGACGTGCGCCGCATGGCCAACCTGCTCCAGGTCTCCTCGGCCTTCGGGCGGGCCATGGAGACCGTGGACCGGGAGGCGGTGTCGAACGCCGTCTACCCGGCGCTGCTGCGCCGCAAGGCGGAGGGCGCCGACGCGCGGTGGCTGGACAACGTGATCGCCGCGAGCGCCGAGGGCTACCCCTTCCCCACCAACCTCGACAGCGATCCGCCGGTCGACGGACTGGCCCCACCCTCGCAGGCGGACCTCGTACGACGGGCGCTGGCCGAGGGCTGGACCCCGCGGACGCTCCGGGACGAACTGCGGGCGTGCGCCGACCGGCGCACGAGCTGAGCGCACCGACTGAAAGGCACCGGCACATCCATGGGACTACTCGACGACAAGGTCGTCCTCGTCAACGGCGGCAGCCAGGGCATCGGTGCCGCCGTCGCCCGGGCCGCCGTCCGGGAGGGGGCGGTCGTGGCCGTCACCGGCCGCAGGCCGGAGCCCGGTGAGGCGCTGGTGGCGGAGCTGGCGGCGGCCGGCGGCAAGGCGCTGTTCGTCCGCGCCGACCTCGCCGACGCCGAACAGGCCAAGGCCTCCGTCGCCCGGGTCGTCGAGGCGTACGGCCGGGTCGACTGCCTGGTCAACTCCGCCGGGCTGACCTCGCGGGGCACGCTCCTCGACACCACGCCCGAGCTGTTCGACCAGCACATCGCGATCAACCTGAAGGCACCGTTCTTCGCCATGCAGGCAGCCGTCGCCGACATGGTCGGCCGCAAGGCACCCGGCACCGTCGTCAACATCATCACGTCCTCGGCGCACGGCGGACAGCCCTTCCTCGCGCCCTACGTGGCCGCGAAGGCCGGACTCGTCGGCCTCACCCGCAACGCGGCGCACGCCCACCGCTGGGACCGGGTGCGGATCAACGGGCTGAACATCGGCTGGACGGCGACCGAGGGCGAGGACGCCACCCAGAAGGCCTTCCACGGCGCCGGCGACGACTGGCGCGAGGAGGCCGCGGCCAGGCTCCCGATGGGCAAGCTCGGCCAGCCCGACGAGATCGCCGACTTCGTGGTCCTGCTGCTGTCCGACCGGTCGGGCGTGGTCACCGGATCGGTGATCGACTGGGACCAGAACGTCCTGGGCGGACTCGACTGACCTCCCCTCCCCCTCGGGAAACGCCGCCTGAGAAACACCGCTCACCGAAACACCCTCAAGGAGCTGCACCCCCATGCGTATCGGAATCCTCGGCCTCGGCCGCATCGGCGCCTTCCACGCCGAGACCCTCTCCGGACTCGACGCGGTCGAGTCCCTCGTCCTCACCGACCCCTTCGCCGAGGCCGCCAAGTCCGCCGCCGAGCGCTTCGGCGGCGAGGTCGTGGACTCGCCCGAGGCCCTGCTGGCCGCCGGTGTGGACGGCATCGTGATCGCGGCGGCGACCGACGCCCACCCGGGGCTGATCCTGGCGGGTGTCGAGGCCGGCGTCCCCGTCTTCTGCGAGAAGCCCGTCGCCAAGCACATGAGCGAGGGCGTCGAGGTCCTCCGGGCCGTGCAGGGCAGTGCGGTACCGATCCAGATCGGCTACAACCGGCGCTTCGACACCGGTTTCGTGAACGCGCGTGCCGCCGTCCGGTCGGGTGAGCTGGGCAAGCTGCACACCGTGCGCTCGACCACCCTGGACCCGGCCCCGCCGCCCGCCGCGTACGTCGCCGCGTCGGGGGGCATCTTCCGGGACTGCTCGGTGCACGACTTCGACATCATCCGCTGGGTGACCGGCCGCGAGGTCGTCGAGGTGTACGCCGTCGGCGGCAACCGGGGTGCCGACTACATCAAGGAGGCGGGCGACGCCGACACCACAGGCGCGATCCTCACCCTCGACGACGGCACGATCGCGGTGGTCTCCAACTCCCGCCACAACGCCCGGGGTTACGACGTCCGCATGGAGATCCACGGCTTCCAGGACTCCATCGCGGTGGGCCTGGAGGACAAGCTCCCGCTGCGCTCGGTCGAGCCCGGGGTGACCTTCCCGGCGGGCACCCCGCACGACTTCTTCATGGACCGCTTCACCGCTGCCTACCGGGCCGAACTCACCGCGTTCACCGAGGTCGTGGCCGGCACCCGGCCCTCGCCGTGCACCGTCGCGGACGCCCTGGAGGCGGGCTGGATCGCCGAGGCGTGCACGCTGTCCCTGCACGAGCACCGCCCGGTGACGATCGCCGAGGTCCGCGCCGCCTGACCCCGCTGCCGTGTCCCGGGCCCCCGAGCCCGGGACACCGGGGCTGAACGTTCCGCCCGCGACGCCCGTTTACGGTCACGTGATCTCTCCGTACGACCATGAGAGCCTCCCACGTCCGACCGACCCAGGAGTCACGAGCATGCAGGAGTTACGCGGCACCGCAGGCCCCCGAACCGTGGCCGTCGTGGGCGCAGGGCCGAGCGGCCTGGCCGTCGCCCGCGAACTGGAACGCGCCGGGCACCGGGTGACGGTGCTGGAGGAACAGGACACGGTGGCCGGGAAGTGCCAGAGCGTACGGGTCGACGGGCGCGCCTTCGACCTCGGCGGTCACATCTGCACCAACAGGTACGAACGGATCGCCGAGTTGCTCACCGAACTGGACGTGGAGACGGAGCGCACCAGCCGCTACCGCGTCCTCGACGCCGCGGGACGTGCCCTCCGCCAGCCGATGGCGTTCCTGCACGACGGCTCCCTCCAGCGCTACCGCGCGCTGCGGGCACGGGAGTTCCCCCGCATCGCCGAACCCGGCCTCGCCCACTCCGCGCGAGCCCTCGCCGCCCCCGTCGGCCGCTGGATCGCCGAGCAGGGCCTGAACTCCATGGCCGAGTCCTTCGGCACCGGTTCACGGCCGCCGGGTACGGCCACCTCGACGACGACATACCCGCCCTGTACTTCGTGAAGTACGCGGAGATGACCGGCCTGCTGGACCCCGGTCCCGAACTCCTCAGCCACCCGGGCGACTTCACCGTGGTGGGCGGGTTCGCCACGCTGTGGGAGCGGGTCGCGGCGGAGCTGAAGGACGTCCGGTGCGGGGTACGGGTGACGGCGGTGCGGCGCCGCGCCGGCGGAGTGCGGGTGCACACCGACTCGGGCCCGGTCGAGGCGGACGACGTGGTGCTCGCGGTCGCGCCGGACCGGTTCCTGCCAGCCCTGGACGCCACCGACGAGGAACGCGACCTCACCGCGCGGATCCGCAGCAACGCCTACCACACCACCCTCGCCGCCGCGTCCGGCCTCCCCGAGGACGGGTTCTACTTCCTCGCCGCCCACACGACCAGCCGTGCGACGGCCGGCCACTGCGTCTCGTACCACCACCGATACCCCGGCAGCCAGGTGCGGACCTTCTACTCCTACGGCCGCCCCGACGACGTCACCGCGCTGCTCCGGGAGGACGTCACGGCCCTCGGCGGGCATCTGGAGGAGGTGCGTCTGCGGCGCGAGTGGGCGTTCATGCCGCACTTCGGCAGCGCCGACCTGGCGGACGGCGCGCTGGACCGGCTCGACGCGCTGCAAGGACGCGACCACACCTGGTTCGTCGGCGGGCTGCCGGCCTTCGAGCTCGTCGAGTGCACGGTGGCGCACGCCCAGGACCTCGCGCGCCGCCACTTCCCGCCCGCACCGGGCACACTGACCCGGCGGGCCCACGGCCCCGCCCTGAACGAGGAGGAACGGCAGACATGAGCGAACCGCTGCGCATCGGAGTGCTGGGAGCCGCGCGGATCAGCGCGTCCTCACTGATCGGACCGGCCCGGGCGACCGGCCACCGGGTCGTGGCGGTGGCCGCGCGCGACCGGGCCCGCGCCGAGGCCTACGCGGCCGAGCACGGTGTGGAGCGGGTCGCCGGGTCGTACGCCGAGCTGATCGCCGACCCCGAGGTCGAGGTCGTCTACAACCCGCTCGCCAACGGGCTGCACGGGCCGTGGAACCTGGCGGCGCTCGCCGCCGGAAAGCACGTGCTGAGCGAGAAGCCGTCGGCGAGCAACGCCGAGGAGGCCGCGGAGGTGCGGGAGGCCGCCGCGAAGGCCGGGACGGTCTTCATGGAGGCCTTCCACTACCTGTTCCACCCGGTCACCCGGCGCCTGCACGAGGTCCTCGCAAGCGGGGAGATCGGCGAGCTGCGGCACGTCGAGGCCATGGTGGCGATCCCGGCCCCGGCGGACTCCGACCCGCGCTGGTCGCTGCCGCTGGCCGGCGGCGCGGTGATGGACCTCGGCTGCTACAGCCTGCACGCGCTGCGCGTGCTGGCCCCCTGGGCGGGCGGCGCGCCGCGGCTGGTGTCCGCGCGCGGCGGGGAGCGGGCCGGCGCCCCCGGTGTAGACGAGTGGCTGGACGCCGACCTGGCCTTCCCGGGCGGGGCGACCGGCTCCGCGCGCTGCCACATGGCGTACGACCGGCTGGAGATGAGCTGCCGGGTCGTCGGTTCGCGGGGCGAGGTCCTCGCGCCGAACTTCGTGCTGCCGCACACCGACGACCGGATCGTGGTGCGCACGGCGGACGGCGAGCGCACCGAGCGGCTCGGCACCCGGTCGTCGTACACCTACCAGCTGGAGGCGTTCGCGGACCGGGTCCGCGGGGGCGCCCCGCTGCCGCTGGACGCGGACGACGCGGTGTCGACGATGACGCTGATCGACGAGGCCTACCGGGCGGCGGGCTTCGAGCCGCGGCCGCGCATGTCCTAGGGGTCCCGCAGCTCGGCCAGTTCGCTCCGGGTGAGCGACTCCTTCTCGGTCCGGCCCAGTGCACCGAGTACGTCGGCGAGGCAGTCCAGCGCCGGGGCCAACTCGCCGGCGCCGTGCGGCTTGCGGGCCTCGGCCACCGCCGCCGCGGCACAGGCGCCGGCCTCGGCAGGGTCGCCGACGGCGGTATGGCAGCGGGCCAGGTCGATCAGGAGGCGTACCCGCAGCGGCAGCACGATCTCGGGGGCGGTCCACGCGAGGGGGCCCCGCAGCGCCTCCCGGGCCTCGGGGCCCACCCCCAGAGCGTCCTCGTACCGCCCCAACCCCCGGAGGACACCGACCAGTTCGGCGAGGACCTGCGGGCGCACCAGGTCGACGTGGGCCAGCTCGCGGAGCGACATGGCGGCCAGGAGCGCGGCGCACTCCTCGTAGACGGCCACGGACTCCTCGCTGCGGCCGGCCGCGGCGAGCAGCATCCCGTAGGTCCGCAGCGCGCCGGGCAGGCTGCCGAGCGCCCGGTCCCTGCGGTCGGGGGCGGGCAGGCCGCGGTAGGCCGCCACGCTCGCCCGGGCCACCGGCAGAGCCTCCTCGGCCCGGCCGAGGCTCGCGAGGGCCTGTGCCCGCACGTCCGCGGTGAAGGCGGTCAGCGCCGCGAACGGCTCGCCCGGCACGGCGTCCGCGGCCGCGCACGCCTCCTCGAACCGGCCGGACAGCAGCAGCGCGTGGGCGCGCAGCGCCAGGGCTCGGCTGAGCCCGTCCGCGTCGGCCGTCGCCCGGTAGACGGCCACCGCCTCCTCGGCCCACGCCAGCCGCCGCTCGGGCGACGGCGACCGCAGCCCCGCCCAGGAGGGCGTGACGCAGTACGACAGGGCCGCCCCGAGCAGCGGTGCGCCCCGCTCCGGTGCCAGCCTGGCCGCCGCGCGCGGCAACGGCAGGAATATCCGTACGAGTCCCATGACCACCCCCTCGCCGCCCCGCCGAGGACAGCCGCGCCATGGTGGCACAAGGGGTCACGCCGATGCCGCGATTCACCGAGTACGTAGCGAGCACGGGGGAACTTCGCCGAACTCCCCCCGCACGGCGCGCAGTCAGCCGTACAGGGCGGGCCGCTCGGCGAGTTCCACCGGTACCCGGCCGCCCTCGGTCAGCGACCGTACGCCGGCCTCGCACACCGCGGCCGCCGCGTAGCCGTCCCACACGCTGGGGCCGGTGACCTCGCCGCGGCGGGTGGCGTCGACCCAGGCCTGCACCTCGCGGTCGTAGGCGTCGGCGAAGCGTTCGACGAAGTCCTGGGCGATGGTGCCGCCCCAGCGTCCCGCCATGCTGGTGACCATGGCGTGCCCGTCGCCGATGCGGGCGGTGCCGCGTTCGCAGACCGCCTCGGCCTGCACCTGGTAGCCGAAGCCGCAGTTGACGAAGATCTCCACGTCGGAGAGGGCACCGCCGTCGGTCTCGAAAACGACGAACTGGGGGTCCTGGAGGTCGTCCGGGGCGTTCGCCGACGGGGTGGGCCGCCACACCGTGACCGCGGTGATCTCGTGCCCGAGCAGCCAGCGCGTCACGTCGGTCTCGTGGGCCACGGAGTCGCTGATCAGCATGGAGCTGGTGAAGAAGGGCGGGCTCGCGGCGTTGCGGTGCCGGTTGTGCAGCATCAGCGGCCGCCCCAACTGGCCCGTCTCCAGCAGCGACTTGAGTTTCATGTACTCGGCGTCGTAGCGCCGCATGAACCCCACCTGGGCGCGCCGGTGCCCCAGTCGGCACTCGGCCTCCACAACCCGCAGCGCCGAGGCCGCGTCGGGGGTGAGCGGCTTCTCGCACAGCACCGGCAGGTCGTGCTCGAAGGCCTGGAGCAGTGCCGCCTCGTGGGCGGGGCCCGGCGAGGCGATCAGGACGGCGTCGACATCGGCCGCCGCCATGGCGGAGGCCGGGTCGGTGTAGGCGGTGCAGCCCTCGACCCGGGCGGCGATCTGCTTGGCGCGTTCCGCGTCGAGGTCCACGACGGCGCTCACCCGGGCGCCGCTGACGACCTCGTGGATTCGGCGGACGTGGTCGGCGCCCATCTTGCCGGTGCCGACGACGGCGACACCGAGGGTGCCTCGCTCGGTCATGGTGCCCCCTTCAGGCGCCGCAGGACCTCAGGAACTTTCGGGTGCGCATCGCGATCGGCAGCGGCGCGTCCGGCTCGCACGGGTACATGTCCTGCTCGACGACGGCGAACAGCTCCACGCCGAGTCTCTGCGCGGCCACCAGCACCGGCTCCAGCTCCGGTACACCGGAGGGCGGTTCGCACATCACCCCGCGCCGCACGGCCGGCCCGAACGGGACCCCGTCGCGCACGACGTCCGCGAGGATCTCCGGGTCGACCTGCTTGAGGTGGAGATAGCCGATGCGTTCGCCGTACGTCTCGATGAGCTTGACGCTGTCGCCGCCGCAGTAGGCGTAATGCCCGGTGTCCAGGCAGAGGTTGACGAGTTCGGAGTCCGTCGAGTCCAGGAAGTGCTCGACGTGGTCCTCGGTGTCGAGGTGGGTGTCGGCGTGCGGGTGGACGACGATGTCGAGCCCGTACGCCTCCTTCACCTCGTGGCCGAGCCGCTCCATGCCCTTGGTGAGGTGGGCCCACTGCTCGTGGGTCAGCTCCGGGGGCTCCAGCATCTCCGCGGTCCTGTCGTCACGCCAGAAGGACGGGATGACGACGAGGTGCCGGGCGCCCACGGCCTGGGTGAGCGCGGCGACCTGGCTGACGTGCTCCCAGGTCGACTCCCACACCGAGGGGCCGCGGTGCAGTCCGGTGAAGACCGTGCCCGCCGAGACCTGGAGGTCACGCCGGGCGATCTCGTCGGTCAGGCGGGCCGGGTCGGTCGGGAGGTAGCCGTACGGCCCCAGCTCGATCCAGGAGTAGCCCGCCTCGGCGACCTCGTCCAGGAAGCGTTCCCACGGCACCTGGGCCGGGTCGTCGGGGAACCAGACGCCCCACGAGTCCGGGGCCGAGCCGACGCGGATGCGGTCGAGCGGGGCCGCCATCTCAGGCCTTCCCCTCGCCGGTGGCGGCCACGGGTGACGTCAGGTCCTGCTCCTCGGGGAGCGCTTCGGTGTCGACGCCGCGGACCTGGGACAACTCGTGCTTGAGCGCGGCGAGTTCGGCACCGCCGGCCATGTGGTTGGTGAGTTCTTCCAGGGTGATCCGGTCACGGGACGCGGACAGTTCCATGGTGCCCAGGCGCAGCACGCTGAAGTGGTCGCCGACCATGTAGGCGTGGTGCGGGTTGTGGGTGATGAAGATGACCCCGAGCCCCCGGTCGCGGGCGGCGGCCACGTACTTGAGGACCACTCCGGACTGCTTGACGCCCAGGGCGGCGGTGGGCTCGTCCAGGATCAGGACGCGGGCGCCGAAGTAGACGGCGCGGGCGATGGCCACGCACTGGCGCTGGCCGCCGGACAGGGTGCCGATGGGCTGTTCGAGGTCGTCCAGGACGATGCCCATCTCGCGCAGCTCGTGGTCGGCGGTCCGCTTCATCTTCTCGATGTCCAGACGGCGCAGCGGCCAGGGGCCCTTGGTCATCTCGGAACCGAGGAAGAAGTTGCGCCACACCGGCATCAGGGGGACCACGGCCAGGTCCTGGTAGACGGTCGCGATGCCCTTGTCCAGCGCCTCGCGCGGGGTGGTGAAGCGTACGGGCTGCCCGTCGACGAGGAACTCGCCCTCGGTGTGCTGGTGCAGACCGGAGATGATCTTGATCAGGGTGGACTTGCCGGCGCCGTTGTCGCCGAGCACGCAGGTGACCTGGCTCGGGCGGACCTGGAGGCTCACTCCGTGCAGGGCGCGGATGTTGCCGTAGGACTTGCCGGCGTTGCGCAGTTCGACGATCACCCCGTCGCTGCTCTGCGGTTCGTCGGCGAGGATCGCGCCGTGCGTGCCGGGGGTTTCGTGGGAGTCGGTCATTGCAGGGTTACCTCCGGGTCGCGGTGCGGCTGACCCACAGATTGATCAGGACGGCGCCCAGCAGCATCACGCCGAGGAAGGCCTTGAACCAGTCCGGGTTCCAGTTGGCGTAGACGATGCCCTGCTGGACCATGCCGAACATGAAGGCCCCGAACACCGGGCCGATCGCCGAGCCGGCACCGCCGGTCAGCAGGCACCCGCCGATCACCGCGGCCGAGATGTAGATGAGCTCCTGGCCCACGCCCTCGCCGGACTGCACGGTGTTGAAGGAGAACAGGTTGTGCATGCCGACGAACCAGGCCGCGAACCCCACCAGCATGAACAGGCTGATCTTGGTGAAGTTGACCGGGACGCCGACCGCGCGGGCGGAGTCCTTGTTGCCGCCGACCGCGAAGGTCCAGTTGCCGTACCTGGTGCGCAGCAGCACCCAGGTCGCCAGTGCGGCGAAGACCAGCCAGTACACGATCGTGATCTTGATCTGGACGCCGGCCACTTCGAAGGAGTTCGCGAAGACCTTCTTGGCCTGGTCGAAGCCGTCCATGTTCGAGATGTCGTCGGTGGCCACGTTCCCGGTGACCAGCTTGGTCACCGCCAGGTTCACGCCCTGGAGGATCAGGAAGGTGCCGAGGGTGATCAGGAAGCTGGGCAGACCGGTCTTGACGACCAGCCAGCCGTTGAGGAACCCGATCGCCAGCGACACCAGCAGGGCGACGAAGATGCCCGCCCACACGTTCAGCGTGAGCTGGAAGGCGAACATGCTCGCGGTCAGCGCCGAGGTGATCACCGCGACACCCGCCGACAGGTCGAACTCCCCGCCGATCATCAGCAGCGCGACCGGCAGCGCCATGATCCCGATCGTCGACGACTGGTAGAGGATGTTCGCCATCGCACTGCCCTCGCGCACCGGCGGGGCAGCGATCAGGAAGAACACCCACACCGCCACCGCGCCCAGGAACACACCCACGTCAGGACGCGCCAACAGGCGCAGGGCGAGCGGTCGTTCGGCAGTCCGGCCGTCCTTGGCCTTGCCGGTGCCGGGGGCCGGCGGTGTGGTCACCGCCGGCTCGGCGTGCTGGGTCATCCCCATCACCTGGTGCCCTTCGCGGCGTACTGGGCGACGGCCTCGACGTTGGACTTGTCGACGAAGGCCGGACCGGTGAGCACCGGCTGCTCGCCGCCGCCCATGTAGTTGCCGTTGTTCTTGTAGAGCCACAGCGAGTCGATCGCCAGGTAGCCCTGGAGGTAGGGCTGCTGGTCGACGGCGAACTGGATGGTGCCCTTGCTGATGGCGCCCGTCAGGTCCTTGTTGAGGTCGAACGTGGCCACCTTGGCCTTGCTGCCCGCGTCGGACACCGACTGGGTCGCGGTCAGCGCGAAGGGCGCGCCGAGGGCGACGACGTAGTCGATGGACTTGTCCTGGGACAGCTTGGCGGTGATCGTCGACTTCACGGACGGCATGTCGGTGCCGTTGACGTTCAGCGTCTGGAGCTTGCCGGTGAAGGTCTTCTTCACGCCGTCGCAGCGCTGGGTGAGGCCGATGTTGCCCTGCTCCTGGATGACACAGACGGCGCTCTTGGCGCCCTCCTCGTTCAGCCGCTTGCCGAGCGCCTCGCCGGCGACGGTCTCGTCCTGGCCGAAGAACTCCATCAGGCCGAGCTTCTGCCACTCGCTGACGCCGGAGTTCAGGCCGACGACGGGTATCCCGGCCTTCTTCGCCTTGGCGACGACGTCCTTGAGGGCGTCCGGCTTGGCGAGGGTGATCGCGATGCCGTCGACCTTCTGGTCGATGGCGTTCTGGACCAGGTTGGCCTGGTTGGCCGCGCTCGGGTCGGCCGAGTAGACCAGCTTGACGTTGTCCTTGGCGGCGGCGGCCTGGGCGCCCTTGCGGACGATGTCCCAGAAGGTGTCGCCGGGCGACTGGTGGGTGACCAGCGCGATGGTCATCCGGGGGGTGGTGGCCTTGCCCGCGGAGGCGCCGTCCGCGCTCTCCTCGGACTTCTTGCCGCCCGAGCTGCTGGAGCAGCCGGCGAGCGTCAGGGCCGCGGCCGCAGCCAGGGCCACGGCGGGAGCGAATCTCCGCGAACGGGAGAGAGAAGAGCGGTCCATCTTTCCTTGCACCTCACTGTGCGACGGGGAGAACGTCGGGAAAGGGAGTGGGATCTACGAAAACGCGCCAACTTGCGTTGGGACGCGATCCAACTCCCAGGCGCTGCCGCTGTCAATACTTTGTTAAGACATCATTTCACGATCAGGTCCGAATGTAAGTACAAACTATTGACAGCGTCGCCCTTCGAGTCCTACACCTGGGATGCAACGGGCCCGAGGGCCTCGCATCCCCAGTCCGGACCGAGGAGCGTCGCGCATGGTCGAGCCAGTGCAGCAGTTCGACGTGATCAGTATGGGCCGGATCGGAGTTGATCTCTACCCGCACCGGCCGGGGGCCCCGACGGCCCAGGACCGGCCCCTCGGGCGGTCCCTCTGGGGCTCGGCCGCCCATGTCGCGGTGACCGCCGCCCGGCTCGGCCGCTCCAGCGCGGTCATAGCCCGGACCGGAGCCGACCCGCTCGGCGCGTATCTCCATCAGACCCTCACGGAGTGCGGGGTCGACGACCGCTGGGTGACGCCGACGGCCCGCCCCGCTTCCCCCACCGGGGCACCCGGCCTGGAGATACACACCGACGAGCTGGACTGCTTCGCCATCCGCGCGGCCCGGCTCTTCTGGATCACCGGCACCGGCCTGGGCGCGGAGCCGAGCCGCTCCGCCACGCTCGCCGCCCTGAAGTGCCGCGACAGGACGGGCACCACGGTCCTCGAACTGGACCGGCGCCCCGCGCAGTGGAACGGCACGGCCTGGGGCGACCCGGAGGAAGCCCGGCCGTACTGCGCGGAGGCCCTGCGCCACGCGACCGTGGCGGTCGGCGACCTCGACGAGTGCGAGACCGTCACCGGAGCGCGGGGACCCCGGGCCTGCGCCGAGGCCCTGCTGGCGGCGGGCGTGGAACTGGCCGTGGTGCGGCAGGGCGCGACGGGCGTCCTCGCCGTGCACCGCGACGGCACCACGGTCGAGATCCCGCCGGTCCCGGTGGAGGCGGCCGACGGCCCCGGCGCGGGCGACGCGTTCGGCGGCTCCCTGTGCCACGGGCTGCTGTCCGGCTGGGAACCGGAGCGGACGGTCCGGTACGCCCATGCGGGCGGCGCACCGCGGGCCGCCCGCCCGGCCCGTTCCCCCGCGCTGGCGGCACAGGCGGCGGCCGGTGACCTCCTGAACGGCGTCTCACCGTGACCGACGGCCGGCACCGCCCCGTCGTCACACCCTCCCTGCCTTCCCCGCCCTTCCTCGTCCCCATCTCCCTCTACACCGCACCGGAGAAGCCCTGATGAGCACCACCACCCGCCTGACCGTCGCCCAAGCGCTGGTGCGGTTCCTGTCCGTGCAGTACACGGAACGGGACGGCGTACGGCACCGGCTGATCGCCGGGACCTGGGGCATCTTCGGCCACGGCAACGTGGCGGGCGTCGGACAGGCACTCCTGGAGGCGGGCGAGGGCGCGATGCCCTTCCACCAGGGCCGCAACGAGCAGGCGATGGTCCACGCCGCCGTCGGCCACGCCCGCCAGCTCAACCGCCTGTCGGCCCAGGCGGTCACCACGTCGATCGGCCCGGGCGCCACGAACCTGGTGACCGGCGCGGCCCTGGCGACGATCAACCGCCTCCCGGTCCTGCTCCTGCCCGGCGACTACTTCGCCACCCGCGCCGCCGACCCGCTCCTCCAGCAGCTCGAGCACCCCACCGAGGCGGACGTCTCGGTGAACGACACCCTGCGCCCGGTCTCCCGCTGGTTCGACCGGATCCACCGCCCCGAGGCCCTCATCCCCTCCGCCCTCCAGGCCATGCGCGTCCTGTCGGACCCGGCCGAGACCGGCGCGGTCACCCTCGCCCTCCCCCAGGACGTGCAGGCGGAGGCGTACGACTGGCCGGAGGAGTTCTTCGCGGAGCGGGTGTGGCGGGTGCGGCGGCCCGCGCCGGACCCGGCGGAGCTGGCGGAGGCGGTCGGGGCGATCCGGTCCGCCCGCCGCCCCCTGATCGTGGCGGGCGGCGGGATCCACCACAGCGAGGCGGAGGAGGCGCTGCGGGCGCTGGTGGGCGCCACCGGCATCCCGGTCGCCTCCACCCAGGCGGGCAAGGGCTCCCTGCGCCACGACCACCCCGCCGACGTCGGCGCCATCGGTCACACCGGCACGGCGGTCGCCGACGACCTCGCGCGCACCGCGGACCTGGTCATCGGCGTGGGCACGCGCTACTCCGACTTCACCACCGCCTCCGGCACCCTCTTCCAGAACCCGGACGTGCGCTTCCTCAACCTCAACATCACCGCTTTCGACGCCCACAAGCTGGCCGCGCGGACGGTGGTGTGCGATGCGCGGGCCGGTCTGGAGGCGCTCGCGTCGGCACTGGCGGGCCACCGCGTGAGCGCCGCCTACGAGGCCGAGTACGGCACCGGCAAGGAGCGCTGGGAGCAGGTCGTGACGCGCGCCTACGAGGCCCCCGACGAGAACGCCGTGCCGACCCAGACCCAGTTGCTGGGGGCGCTGGACGCGGTCGTCGGGGACGAGGACGTGGTGATCAACGCGGCGGGCTCGCTCCCCGGCGACCTGCACAAGCTGTGGCGGGCCCGCAGCCCTCGCCAGTACCACCTGGAGTACGGCTACTCGTGCATGGGCTACGAGATCCCGGCCGCGATCGGCGTCCAGCAGGCGGCCCCGGACACCCCGGTGTGGGCGCTGGTCGGCGACGGCACGTATCTGATGATGCCGACGGAGCTGGTCACCGCGGTCCAGGAGGGCCTGCCGATCAACCTGGTGCTCGTCCAGAACCACGGCTACGCCTCGATCGGCGGCCTGTCGGAGTCGGTGGGCGGCGAACGGTTCGGCACGGCGTACCGGTACCGGGCCGCCGACGGCACCTTCAGCGGGGCCCCGCTCCCGGTCGACCTGGCGGCCAACGCGGCGAGCCTCGGCATGGACGTGCTGCGCGCCAAGACGGTACGGGAGCTGCGGGAGGCCCTGGCCGCGGCCCGCGCCTCGGACCGTCCGACGTGCGTCTACGTCGAGACGGACCCGGCCGGCGCGGCCGCTCCCCCGGCCGAGGCCTGGTGGGACGTGCCGGTGGCGGAGACGGCGTCCCGCACGGCCGCGGTGGAGGCGAGGACGGAGTACGACCGCCAGGCGGCCGCCCGACGCACCCACCTCTGATCACCCGGACCTTCGAGGGAGGTACCCCATGGCGAAGCCCGGCGGCACGTCACGTGCCGCGACCACCCCCGCGCTCGACTCCCTGGACTTCGCCCTGGACCGGGGCAGTCCGGTGCCGCTGTACTACCAGCTCGCCCGGCAGCTGGAGGAGGCGATCGAGCACGGCGCGCTCGCGCCGGGCAACCTCCTGGGCAACGAGATCGACCTCTCGATCCGCCTCGGCCTGTCCCGCCCGACCGTCCGCCAGGCCATCCAGACCCTGGTGGAGAAGGGCCTGCTGGTCCGCCGGCGCGGGGTGGGCACGCAGGTGGTGCACAGCCAGGTCAAGCGCCCCCTGGAGCTCAGCAGCCTCTACGACGACCTGGAGGCGGCCGGACAGGGCCCGGCGACCCGGGTCGTGCGCAACGAGACCGTGCCGGCGTCCGCCGACGTGGCGGCCGCGCTGTCCGTCCCGGAGGGCAGCACGGTCACGGTCCTGGAACGGCTGCGCCTGGCCCACGGCCAGCCGGTGGCCCTCCTCTGCAACCACCTGCCCACCGACCTCCTCGACCTCGACAGCGCCCGCCTGGAGTCCACCGGCCTCTACCGCATGCTGCGCGCGGCCGGGATCACCCTGCACAGCGCCCGCCAGACCATCGGCGCCCGCTCCGCCACCGCCGAGGAGGCGGCCCGCCTCGACGAACAGCAGGGCGCGGCGGTCCTGACCATGCAACGCACGGCCTACGACGACACCGGCCGCCCGGTCGAGTACGGCAGCCACATCTACCGGGCTTCGCGGTACGCGTTCGACTTCCGGTTGTTGGTGCGGCCTTGACGGAGAAGACATAAGGGCGCAAAGTCGTACATATACGCCGTAAACATATGGCGTAGACATCCGCGTGGGAGCGTTCTGGTGACATGGCACGCACCGAGCCTGTTCCGGCCACCGTCCTCGTCACCGGCGGGGCGGGATTCCTCGGCAGCCACGCCTGTGTGGAGTTCCTCGACCACGGCTACGAGGTCGTCGTGGTCGACGACTACTCCCACAGCACCCCGCAGGTCCTCACCCGTGTGGAACGCATCGCCGGCCGTTTCGTCGGCGCCGTGTACGAACTGGACATCCGCGACCGGCGCGCCCTCTCGGCGGTCTTCGACCGACACTCCGTGGACGCCGTCGTGCACTTCGCCGCGCACAACGCCGGGGGCGCGTCGGCCCGGATGCCCGTCCCGTACTACGACGTCAACGTAGGCGGCACGACCGCGCTGCTGCACACCATGCAGGAACACCACGTGCACCGCCTCGTCTACGCCTCCACCTACGCGGTCTACGGCGACGCCGGTCCCCGACCGCTGGACGAGACCACCCCGGCCCGCCCGGTCAGCCTGTACGCGAGGTCCAAGTGGCTCTGTGAGCAGATCCTCGCGGACGTCTGCCGCCATCGGGACGACTTCACGGTCCTGTGCCTGCGCCACGCCACTCCGGCCGGGGCCCACCCCAGCGGGCTGCTGGGCGAGGACCCGGACGCCGCCCCCGACAGCCTCGTGCAGGCGCTGGCCAAGGTGGCGGGGGGCCGGCCGGACCGGTTGCGGGTCTTCGGCGCCGACCACCCCACCCCGGACGGAACGTCGGTCCGCGACTACCTCCACGTCATGGACACAGCCGAGGCACACCGCATCGCGCTCGACCACCTCACCGGCCGGCCCGGCATGAGGGTGTACAACCTCGGTACGGGCAGGGGGAGTTCGACCCTGGAGACGATCGCCGTGTTCTCACGGACCTGCGGCAGCCCGCTGCCCTACGACATCACGCCACGCCGTCCGTACGACGTCCCCGAACTCGTCGCGGACCCGAGTGCGGTGGCCCGGGACTGGGGCTGGCGCGCCACCCGGACCCTCGTCGACATGTGCCGGGACGCCTGGCACTTCAGGCAGCTCAACCCGCACGGATATGCCGAGTCCGCCCGCCGGCCGGACACGCACGAGTGACGACACCGCCGGCCCTCATCAGGGTGCGGGTGTCAGCGCGAAGGCCGTCTCGACCAGGGCTATGTGGCTCGACGCCTGCGGAGCGTTCCCCAGTTGGCGCCCCGCCTCCGGGTCCCACTGCTCGGCCAGCAGGCCGACGTCGTTGCGCACGGCGAGAACGCGCTCGAAGAGCTCCCGGGCACGTTCCGGCTCCCCGGTGGCGGCGAGGGCGTCGGCGTACCACAGGGAGCACGCGACGAAGGTGCCCTCGGTTCCGCCCAGGCCGTCCAGGTCCGGCCCGCCTTCTCCGGCCCGGCCGTAGCCGTACCGCCGCAGGAATCCCCCGTGTTCCAGTCGCCTCATCGCCCGCACGGTGTCCAGCACCCGGCCGTCCGTGGCGGGCAGGAAGCCGAGCCGCGGGATCAGCAGGGCCGACGCGTCGAGCGCCGAAGAACCGTAGGACTGCACGAAGGATCGCTGTCGTGGGTCCCAGCCCTGCCGGCAGACCTCTCGGTGCACCTCGTCGCGCATCGCCCGCCACCGGCCCGAGGCGCCTCTCCTGCCGAGCATCTCCGCCATGCGCAGAGCCCGGTCGGCGGCCACCCACGCCATGACCTTGGAGTGCACGAACCGCCGGCCCGGGCCGGGGACCTGCCACAGTCCGTGGTCCGGCTCGCGCCAGTGCCGGTGGAGGTGGTCCATGAGCGCCTCGACGAGGTTCCACACATGAGGAGGTATGGGTATCCCCGCCCGCAGGGACAGCCAGAGCGTGTCGAGGACCTCGCCGTAGACGTCCAGCTGGAACTGGCTCGCCGTGGAGTTCCCGAACCGCACCGGACGTGAACCCGCGTAGCCCGACAACCAGGGCGCCTCCGTCTCCGGCAACAGCCGCTGCCCGCCGACGCCGTACACGGTCTGGAGGTCCGCGGGATCGCCCGCGACGGCCCGCACCAGCCAGTCCAGCCACGCCGTGGCCTCCTCCCGGTAGCCGCTGCGCAGCAGACAGGACAGGGCGAGAGTGGAGTCCCGCAGCCAGCAGTACCGGTGGTCCCAGTTGCGTTCCCCTCCGATGCAGCCGGGCAGCGAGGTCGTCGCGGCCGCGACGATGCCGCCCGTGGGTGTGTAGGTGAGCGCCTTGAGGGTGATGAGGGAGCGCAGCACCGCGTCACGCCACGGACCCCGGTAACGGCAGCGTCCGGCCCAGCACCGCCAGAAGTCGCAGGTCTCCTTGAGGGCCGTGTCCGCGGGCACGGCCAGCGGCGCCGGCGGGCCGGGCAGGTGCGAGGGCGACCAGACCAGCGTCAGGGCCAGTCGCCGGCCGGCGTGGACGGTGAAGTCGAGCACGGTGGAGTCCTGCTGCCCGGGTGCCCGTACGAGTCCGTCGGCGTGGAGCCACACGGCGTCGGGGCCGGCGACCGCCACGGTGCCGGGTTCGACGGCCCTGATCCAGGGCACCACACGGCCCTGGTGGAAGCGCAGCCGCAGTTCGCTGCGCATGTCGACGGATCCTGCCAGCCCTTCGATCAACCGGACCAGGCAAGGCAGTTCGGTTCGGGGCGGCATGAAGTCGGTGACGCGCACCGCGCCGTCCCGCCCGTCCCACCGCGTCTCCAGGACCAGGGTGTCCCGCCGGTAGGCGCGGCGCGTGGCGGAACGGCCCGCAGCGGGGGCCACCCGCCAGAAGCCGTTGTCCGCCGTGCCGAGCAGCGCGGCCAGACAGGCCGACGAGTCGAAGCGGGGCAGGCACAGCCAGTCTATGGACCCGTTCCGACCGACCATGGCGGCGGTCTCCAGGTCGCTGATGAGGGCGTAATCCTCGATGGGCGTACTCATGATCCCGGACCACGCCGTCGTGCGCTTCGCCGTCGTTCCAGGATATGGCGCCCCGGGCCGTGCCGCACCCTCCAGAACGGCACTGAAACCAGACATCTATTGATAAGTACCCAGAAAGAGCGTATGTATGTGTACGTCGTATATTTACGGCTCCGGAGGATTTGATGACCGGCACAGCCTCGGGCATGACGAGCATCATCACCCTCGGTACCGTCGCGCTCATCGCCTATCCGCTGATCCTCGGGATTCTCATAGCGGCTTTCGGCGGCCACCGCGTCCATCGGTGGTTCACCGGCCTGACCCGGGGCGCACGGGGTCTGGTAGCCGCAGGGCTGGTGATCGTGCTGGGAGCGGCCGTGGCGGTCTGGCCCCGCGTGGTCGCTCCCAGACTCGCCGGCGACGGCCCCACCTGCGCGTCCACCGCACCCGCCCGAGCGGCGGGAGGGCAGCACACCCGTTCAGCCGCCGACTTCTCCGCGGTCAGCACCCCTCCCACGTCGACGGAGACCGGGGCCCTCTCCGGTCGGGCGGCACCGACGGCCCGGCGGGACGCGGCACGCACGCTGATCCTCTTCGACGACGGCGGGCATGACTGGTCGGGCGAGCTGGCCGCCCGTCAGACGGCCGTCCTCGTCTCGCACTTCGGCCCCTGGACCGTCCAGGGCATGTCTGCGTACAGGGCGCAGGAAGCGCACACGTACCGCGCGGTCGTGTACCTGGGGTCGGCGCCGTCCGCCGTGCTTCCGGCCGCCTTCCTGGACGACGTGCTGCGGGCCCGGGTGCCGGTCCTCTGGGTCGACGAGAACGTGGAGCAGCTGGCCCGTCGTGACCCTGAGGTCTGGCGGTCGCGGTACGCCTTCGCAGCGTCGGGGCCGGATGTCGAAGGCATCGACAGCATCACGTACCGGGGCGTCACGCTGACCCGTCAGGCCGAGGGTGAGGGCGTCAGGCGGCTACGGATCACGGATCCGGCCGCGGCGAAGGTGCTGGCCCACGGGCAACGCCCGGACGGCGGCGCCTTTCCCTGGCTGGTACACGCCTCGAACCTCTGGTACGTCGCCGAGAGCCCCCTCGACTACACGACGGCGACCGACCGTTACCTGGCCTTCACTGACGTGCTCTTCGACGTGCTCGCCCCCGGAACACCGGAACGCCACCGCGCCCTGCTCCGGTTGGAGGACATCTCCCCCGACGCCGACCCGGACCAGCTCATGGCCGTCGCGACCTGCCTCCACCAGGCTCGGGTGCCCTTCAGTTTCGGCGTCATCCCCGTGTACACGGACCCGCGCGGCAGGAGTCACGACGGCGAACCGACCACCTTCGGTCTCCGGGACCGGCCCGAAGTGGTCAAGGCCCTGCGCTACATGACCAGCCATGGCGGCACGATGGTGATGCACGGCGTGACGCATCAACTCGGCAAGAAGGACAACCCGTACAGCGGTGTCACCGGCGAGGACTACGAGTTCTTCGTCGCACACCAGGACTCCGCGCACCGCGTCGTCCTCGACGGGCTCGTGCCGGGCCACTCCCGTGCCCGCACCCTGCACCGTCTCGACCGAGGCCTGGCCGAGTTCAGGGCCGCGGGCCTTCCCCGACCGCAGGTCTTCGAGTTCCCCCATTACGCGGCGGGTCCCGACGACTACGAGGCGGTCGCGCTGCGCTTCGGCTACCGCTACGACGAGACGATGACGTACGCCGACGCGTCACCCGCCGACCCGCACAGACGAGTCGACCAGTTCTATCCGTACGGCGTCCGGGACAGCTACGGAACGGCGGTCGTCCCGGAGAACCTCGGCAATGTCGACGCGCCCGGCCCCGACCGGCGTGCCGAGCGCGGCCCGGCGGACATCATCGACGAGGCCCGGCGCGCCCTGGTCGTCCGTGACGGCGTGGCGAGCTTCTTCTACCACCCGCCGCTGGGGACCGGAAAGGTCCGGGAAATCGTGCAGCACCTGCGTGGTCTCGGTTACGAGTTCGTCCGCCCCCACGAGGTGATGTCCCGTGACGCCTCGTGAGGTCACGCATGTGACGCCGCCCGGGCAGCGCGGCTCCACGCTGCCCGGGGCGCGGTCCCAGACGCACCCGGTGGCTCCACACCTACGGGCCGGAGAGGCACGACAGACATGATTCCGATGGCGTCGGCCGTCCTGCTCGGCTTTCTGCTCTACGTCCTGGGGATGTTCGCCTTCGGCCGGATCGAGGGCGGGCGCGAGCCGGACGATCCGGCCTCCGACGAGGCGTCGCGGTTCCTCTTCGTCTTCGTGCTGCCGTGTCTCGACGAGGAACTCGTGATCCGCGCGAGCCTCGACCGGCTGTCGGCCCTGCCCGACCGGCAGTGGATGGCCCTCGTCGTGGACGACGATTCGCACGACCGGACCGCGGAGATCGTCGAGCGTCACCCCGATCCGCGCGTCATGCTGCTGCGCCGACACGCGCCGCTGGCTCGTCAGGGCAAGGGCGAGGCACTCAACACGGCCTACCGCCACATCGGCGGCGAACTGGCGCGAGCGTGGCGGATACACGGGTACACCCGGGACCGGATCATCCTCGTCGTTCTCGACGCCGACGGCCGGGTGGCGCCGGACGTGTTGTCGACGGTGGCTCCCCTGTTCCGGGACGCACGGGTCGGTGGCGTGCAGATCGCCGTGCGGATCCACAACGCGGCGTCCGGACTTCTGGCCCGGCTCCAGGACATGGAGTTCGTCGTCTTCACCGAGATCTTCCAACGCGCGAGGAGCCGGATCGGCAGTGCCGGCCTGGGCGGCAACGGACAGTTCACCCGGCTTTCCGCTCTCGACGACCTGGGCGAGTCTCCCTGGAGCCGCTGTCTCACCGAGGACCTGGACCTCGGCGTCCGCATGGTCTGCCAGGGATGGCGGACCCGCTTCACCGCCCGCACCTGTGTCTCCCAGCAGGCACTGACCCGGCTACGCCCCTTCCTGCGTCAACGCACCCGGTGGTTCCAGGGGCATCTCCAGTGCGGTCGAGAGATCCCCGGCATTCTGCGAGCGCAGCTCACCGCGGCCACCGCCGCGAACCTGCTCATCACCCTGACGCTGCCGCTGTTGATCCTGCTGACGACCTTCTCGGTGGTCGCCTTCTACGCCATCGCGTTCAGCGCCTTGCGCGACGACGGGGCGGCGAACGTCCTGGCACCGCTGACCGCGAACAACGGCACGGTCCTGATCCTGTGGTGCCTCGTCTCGTTCGGCGTGGCACCTGTGTGCGCGTACGTGTACATGAGGGCCGACACGCGGACCGGCCTCCTCAAGGGCGTGACCTACGCATTCCTGTACAGCTTCTACTGCTACCACTGGCTGCCCGTCGGATGGCTGGCCGTGTGGCGGCAGTTGTCACGCCGCAGGACCTGGTCGAAAAGCCGGCGTCTTCCCGAACACCCCAGCTAGCGTCTTGATGGTGATCACGTGTTCCACACCGACTTCCCGTCCTCCGACGTCACCCGCCGTGACACGGCCTCGGGCCGCGTGCTGAACGTGGCGATCGTTCTCGGCACCAGGCCCGAGGCCGTCAAACTCGCCCCGGTCTTCCGGGCCATGCAGTCGTCCTCGCTGTTCTCACCCGTGCTCGTCAACACGGGGCAGCACCGGGAGATGCTGGAGGCGCTGCTCGGACGACTGCGGCTCACGGCGACCCATGACCTCTCCGTGATGCGTCCTTGCCAGCAGTTGTCCTCTCTCACCGCCCGCCTGGTGGGCGGGTTGGGCGATGTCCTCCGCGCGGCGCGACCGGATCTTCTCGTGGTGCAGGGTGACACGAGCAGCACGCTGTGCGGTGCCCTGGCGGCGTTCTACGAGCACATCCCGGTGGCCCATGTGGAAGCGGGGCTGCGCAGCGGTGTGATCGACGACCCCTTCCCCGAGGAGATGAATCGGCGGCTGGTGACCCGGATGACACGCTGGCACTTCGCGCCGACACCAGGGGCCGCCGCGGCTCTGGCGGCGGAGGCCGTTCCCGCCGAACAGGTCGTCGTCACCGGGAACACGGTCATCGACAACCTGCTCTGGGCCCGTGAGCGCGCGACGGGCAGATCGGCCTTCCGCACACACGGACGGGGGGTGATCGTGACCCTGCACCGGCGGGAGAACCAGGGCGGCACGATGCGCGCCCTCGCTTCCGCACTGCTGCGACTGGCCGAGCGCCGGGACGTCGAACTCCTGGTGCCCGTCCACAAGAGCCCGGCCGTCCGCGATGCCCTCCTGCCGGTCCTCTCCGGATGCCCACGGATCACGCTGACGGAGCCGTTGGACTACTTCGACTTCATCTCGACCCTCGACGACTGCGAGCTCGTGCTCACCGACTCCGGAGGCGTTCAGGAAGAGGCACCGAGCTTCGACAAACCGGTTCTGGTCCTGCGCAACACGACCGAACGGCCGGAGGTGGTCCGGGCCGGGGCCGCGAGACTCATCGGGACGGACCCTCTTGCGGTCCAGGCCGCGGTCACTTCCCTGCTGGACGACCGCACGCAGTACGACCGCATGGCGGAAGCGAGCAATCCGTTCGGCGACGGTCACGCGTCCGCCCGCATTCTCCGGCGCCTGGCCGAAGACTTCGGACTGGACATGAATCCGACGCCGACCCCGAGGATCGTCGCAGCGTGAGGGCCGTGCGAACACGATGGGTGGAGCGTACGACCGTCCTGCTCGTCCTCGCGGTCCTCCTGCCCTCGTGCGAAACCCGTCCGGTGGAGCGGGTACGCGAGGTGGAGTGGTCGGAAGGCAGTGTGCACGGCCGCTGGCGAACCCAGTACAACGGCGCCGGTTCCGTCACGGCACGGGGGGACAGCGTGATTCTCGCTCCGCTCCCGGCCCGGCACGAGGACGAGACGCACGCCGCTCTGGTCCTCTCGACAGCTTCCTACAGCGACTTCACGTACCGCTTGACCATGCGCACCCGGGCACAGGTGCGCCGGTCCGGGCCGAACCCCTGGGAGACCGCCTGGGCGGTGTGGCACTACCGCGACGACTCGCACTTCTACTACTTCACCCTCAAGACCAATGGCTGGGAGTTGGGCAAGGTGGCCCCCGAATGCGCCGAGACGCAGTGTTTCCTCGCCACCGGGGACGGCACCCCCCACCCGGTCGACTCCTGGCACCGGATCGAGGTGCGCCAGACCGGCCCCACGATGACCATCGAGGTGGACTCCGAGCCGTTGACCACGTACACCGACCGTCACGGTCCGTACACCAACGGCTCCGTCGGCCTCTACACGGAGGACGCCGTCGCCGAGTTCAAGGACATCGTCATCGAGGAGGCAGGGAGTGGCGAATGACTCGGGGGCAGCCCCGGCCCGGCGCGCGAGTGACCGCGGGCGGCACGGCAGGCTCAGCCGGGAGCGGGTGCTGTCGGCCGCCCTGGAGCTGGTCGACCTCGAAGGTCTCTCCGCGTTGAGCATGCGTCGTCTGGGCGCCGAGCTCGGCGTCGAGGCGATGGCGCTGTACCGGTACGCGGCCAGTAAGGAAGAACTCCTGGACGGCCTGGTCGAGGCTCTTTTCCTCCAACTGGAGGAACGCCTGGAGGCCGAGTCCGGCGGCGGTGACTGGCGCGCGGGAGTCCATCGTGTCGCGCGGGCGATGTACGACGTCTGTCTCGCCCACCCCCGGGCCGTCCCGCTCCTCACCACCCGCATGCTCGCGGTGCCGCTGGCCCGCCGACCGCTCGCGGTGCTGAAGGGCCACGAGCGGGTGCTCGCGCTGCTCAGGGACGGCGGGCTGGACGACGGTCGTGTCGTCGCCGTCTTCCAGGCCGTCACCGCCTGGCTGCTCGGTTACGTGTCCGTCGAACTCCGTCCGATGGTCGACAACCCCGACGAGTCGGAGCCGGCGTTCCGTCTGGGGCTGCATCGGATGCCGCCGCAGGAGCTGCCCGTTCTCCGGGAGATCGCCCCCGCGCTCGCCGGGCGCGGGGGGCCGGAGGGGCTGGCGGCGGGGCTGGACGCCCTCCTCGACCGGTTCGCCGGCGAGGGCTGATCCGGTGGTTGGACAGGCTCAGTGGACCCCGTCCAACCGTGCCCGCTGCTCCCCCGTCAGCTCCAGGTCCACCGCCTCCAGGTTCTCCTCCAACTGCGCCAGGGACGAGACGCCCGCGAGCGGGACGATCGGGAGGTCGGAGCCGATCTGCCAGGAGAGGACCACCTGGTTGACGGTGGCGCCCGTTTCCTTCGCCACCTCGGTCAGGGCCTTCAGGCGGGCCGGCGTGCCCGGGTGGTCGAAGTCGGCCGGGAGGCGGTCCGGGTGGGTGTAGGCGCCCTTCAGGAGGGGCGAGTACGCGACCAGGGTCAGGGCGGGCTCCGCGCGCAGGTAGCTCAGCAGGTCCGGGCCCGCGTGGCCGAGGCTGCCGTCGGGGAAGAGGGGTTCCGGGACGTCGGTGCGGGGGCGCAGATGGCTGTGGGCGTACTGGAGGACCTCGTACGCGGGCAGGCCGGCCGCCGCCGCGAGGGCGCGGGCCCGCTCCACCCGCCACACCGCGTGGTTACTCACGCCCAGCAGCCCCACCGTGCCCTCGGCGACCAGCTCGGCGAAGCCCTCCACCGTCTCCTGGAGCGGGACCCTGTGGTCCTCTATGTGCGCGTAGAGCAGGTCCAGCTTGGCCACGCCGAGGCGTTCCCGGCTGCGTTCCGCCGACTCCCGGATCACCTTGGCCGACAGGCCCTCCGCGTTGTCGACGTAACTGGTGCCGGGGGCCAGGGGGCGGGCGCCGAGCTTGGTGGCGATGACGACCTCGTCGCCGATGCCGCGGCTGCGCCGCCACCGGCCGAGCAGTTCCTCGCTCTGGCCGCCCTGGCCGCCGTCCTCCCAGAAGGCGTAGTTGTCGGACGTGTCGATGAAGTTGCCACCGGCCTCGACATAGCGGTCGAGTACGGCGAAGGCGGTCTCCTCGTCGGTCCGTGACCCGAACAGCATCGCGCCGAGCGCGAGGACGCTGACCTCCCGGCGGTTCGCCGGGTCGGTGCCGATGGTGCGGTATCGCATGGTGATTTCCTCCCGTGTGTGCCCCGAGGACGGGTGCACACGGGAGTCTTCATGCTGGAGCGCACTTCAAGTCAAGGACTCACGCGCTCACTTGGCGAACGGGCCCTCCAGCGCCGCCCACTGGAGCAGCATGATGGTCTTGGCGTCGGCGATCTCCCCGGTACGGATCATCTCCAGGGCCCTGCGGAAGGGCAGTTCGAGGATCTCGATGTCCTCGCCCTCCTCGTCGAGACCGCCTCCCGCGTGAGTACGGGTCGACGCGGTGTACTCGGCGGCGTAGAAACTGACGCGCTCGGTGACCGAACCGGGGCTCATGTAGACGTCGAAGACGTGCTGGACCTCGCCGATGGTGTGCCCGGTCTCCTCGACCACCTCACGCCGGACCGCGATCTCGGGGTGCTCGTCCTCGTCGTCGAGCAGACCGCCGGGGGTCTCGATCAGCAGTCCGTCGGGGTGTCCGTTGACGTACACCGGGAAGCGGAACTGGCGGGTGAGCAGGACGGTTTCGCGTTCCGCGTCGTACAGCAGCATGGTCGCGCCGTTGCCGCGGTCGTGGGTCTCGCGCTGCTGGGTGCTCCAGGTGCCGTCGGCGCGCTGGAGGTCGAAGGTGGTGGCCCGCTCGACGTACCAGTGGCTGGACAGCAGTTTCACCTCCCGGACCCTGACACGCGGGTTGCCGGTCAGGTCCAGGCCGGTGCGGTCGAGTCCGGTGCGGCCGCGGCGGTCGGGGATGTCGACGCCCTCGGTCATCGGACACCCGGCGTCCGGGAGGCGGAGCGGAAGGAACGAGAGGAGCGAGAGGAACGGGAGGAGCGGTGGGAGCGGTCTTGGTGCGAGTTGGTCATGACCGCTTCTACCATTCCGGGCCGGCCGGAGTCGCGCACGGCGCCCCTTCCGCGGGTGCCGCCGACGCCGTCCGCAGCGGCCGGAACGCGAAAAGGGCCCTCCAGGCTCTCGCCTGCGAAGACCCTCCGCACCGTCGGGACGACAGGATTTGAACCTGCGACCCCTTGACCCCCAGTCAAGTGCGCTACCAAGCTGCGCCACGTCCCGGTGCGCTGCCCCGCGATGACCGCGGGAACGCGCGCGTACAGAACTTTACCCCACGTCGGGGCCCGGGCCGAAGCCGGCACCGGGCGCGGGACAATCGACGTATGGCCAGTACATCCTCAGGACGGCAGACGGGCGGGCGGGACCGGGACGGCGAGGGGCGGGCACGCAACGCCCGGCCTCGGGACGGGCTCGGCCGGCCGCTTCCGTACGGCGCGGACGGCGTCGCCCGGCAGCCGGAGGGCGTGGTCCGCACCCCTCCGGAGACCGTGGCCGAGGCGCAGGAACTCCTGGACGCGGGGCGACCGTTCCATGCCCACGAGGTCTTCGAGGACGCCTGGAAGTCCGGTCCCGACGAGGAACGGGCCCTGTGGCGCGGCCTCGCCCAGCTCGCGGTCGGCCTGACCCACGCGGCCCGCGGCAACGTCACGGGCGGCGCCAGACTGCTGCGCCGGGGCGCCGGGGCGGTGGAGGAGTGGTCCGCGTCGGGCAGCGGGCAGGAGCGGCCGTACGGGATGGATCTGACCGGGCTCGTCGAGTGGGCACGTGGGCTGGCGCGAGACGTGGAGGGGAGCGGCTCGGCGGTGGACGCGCGGAGGTGCAGTCCCCGGCTGCGGGGGTGAGGCCCCGAGCGCACGGCCGCTGATCCGGCCCGGCACCCGGCCTCCGCCTCGCTCTCCAGCGCCCCGGGCACCGGTCCGGCACCCGCCCCCGCGCCCCGAACCGGACGCGGTGCCGTCGCTGTCAGTGGCGTGGGGCAGACTCGGGGTGTGCGAAAGATTCATGTCATCGGTATCGGCGCGGGCGACCCCGAGCAGCTCACCCTCCAGGCGGTCAGGGCGCTGCGGAGCACGGACGTGTTCTTCGTCCTGGACAAGGGCGAGGTGAAGGGCGATCTCACGCGACTGCGCCGGGACATGCTGGACGCGCACGTACCGGAGGGGTCGTACCGGGTGGTGGAGGCCCGGGACCCGGAGCGGGACCGTGCCGCGGGCGGCTCTGCCTACTCCCCCGCCGTCGGTGACTGGCGCAGTGCCCGTGCCGACATCTACGAGCGGCTGATCGCCGAGGAGCTGGGCGAGGAGGAGAGCGGCGCGTTCCTGGTGTGGGGGGATCCGGCGCTGTACGACAGCACGCTCGGCATCCTGGAGGAGATCCTGGAGCGGGGCTCGGTGTCCTTCGAGTACGACGTCGTGCCCGGCATCAGCAGTGTGTCGGCGCTGGTGGCCCGGCATCGCACCGGGCTGAACCGGGTCGCGCGGCCCGTCCAGATCACCACCGGGCGGCGCCTGGCCGAGGGGTTCCCGGACGGGGTGGACGACGTGGTCGTGATGCTCGACGCCCACCAGGCCTTCCGCGCGTACGCCGACCAGGACATCGACATCTACTGGGGTGCCTACATCGGCACGCCGGACGAGATCCTCGCCTCCGGTCCGATCGCCGAGGCCGCGCCCCGGATCGAGCGGCTGCGTGCCGAGGCGCGGGAGCGCAAGGGCTGGATCATGGACACGTACCTGCTGCGCCGCCGGCCGAAGGAGCGGTAGGCACCGCGGCGAGGGCAGGCACCCTGGCGGAACCGGCGGACCGTCCCGCATTCAGGGATGGATCACCGGCAGCGGTACCGCGGCCGCCCGTCGGACACGGACCCGCGGGCCGCGGTCGACACGATCGCCGAGCGGCTCCTCGTGGCAGACCTCGGCAACGGACTGCCGCAGCGGTCGCCGGGTCGGCCAGCGGCGCCGCCGCTGAAAAACCGTGTGCCGGGCTGGACGGGCGGGCACCATACTCGGGGCATGTCCCCTGCGCCCGTGCGCTTCTACGACCCCGGTTCGACTGCCTGCCACTTCAGCGACTCTGTGCTCGTGCGCTGCCCGCGCTGCGACGGCGTCGCCCGCTTCGAGCGGAGGACGCCCCCGGAACCCCGCGTGATCTGCCGCTCGTGCGGCCTGTGCGGGCCGGTCGCCAGGTGCGGCCCGCCCGCCCTGTGGTTGCGCGCCGGGACCAGGCACGGCGAGCTGTGGGCGTACAACCTCGCCCATCTGGACCTGATCAGACGGTTCGTGGCCGCCTCCCTGCGGGAGCGGGCACCGTGGTACGAGCACGGCCGGAAGATGACCTGCGTCGCCAGGCTGCCCGCCTGGGTCAAACGTGCCAGGAACCGTGACGAGGTGCTCCGTGTGATCGACCGCATGCGGGACTCCGTCAGGCCCGGTTGAGCTCCAGCCACCTCACGACGCCCGCCACGTCCGGCACCGCCGTCACCCCGTCCGGGAGGGCCGGTCGGCGTACGACCACCACGGGCAGGGCGAGTTCGCGTGCGGCCGTGAGTTTGGCGGAGGTGGCCGTCCCCCCGCTGTCCTTGGTGACCAGGACGTCGATGCAGTGGTCGTGGAGGAGCCTCGACTCGTCGGCCGCCGTGAACGGGCCGCGGGCCAGCAGGACTTCGGTGTGCGGGGGCATGGGCGGCTCGGGCAGCTCCACCGACCGTACGACGAAGTGCAGTTCGGTGAGGTGGGCGAAGGCGGCGAGCTCCATGCGGCCGGTGGTCAGGAACACCCGTCGGCCGAGGCTCGGCAGCAGCCGGGCGGCCTCGTCGAGGGAGTCGACGGGATGCCAGCGGTCACCCGGCCCCGGCCGCCAGCCCGGGCGGCGCAGCACCACGGAGGGCACTCCGGTCGCCGCGGCCGCCCGGCCCGCGTGGGCAGTGATGGCCCGGGCGAAGGGGTGCGTGGCGTCGACCAGTGCGTCGACGTGCTCCTGCCGGAGCCAGTCGGCCAGGCCCTCCGCCCCGCCGAACCCTCCGATCCGTACCTCCCCCGCGACCGTGCCCGGCCGGGTCACCCGCCCGGCGAGGGAGGTGGTGACGCGCACTCCCGGCCGTGCAGCGAGGGCGGCTGCCAGTTCACGGGCCTCGGTGGTGCCGCCGAGGATCAGGATGTGCGGGGACATGGCGGGAAGCGTACGAGGTCAGGGGCGCGAGCCGACCCGGCGGGTCCGCGACTCCGGCCGATGCCGCCACGCCTACGGCACTCCTCCGCCCCCGGGTCCCC
>NZ_LJBR01000258.1 GCF_001282115.1 Streptomyces sp. NRRL B-24085
ACCTCCCGCAGGGCCACCCGGCCGAGCAGGAGGTCGGTGCCCCCGTCCACCACGGCCCACTGAGCGGTCTGCTCCTGCGTCCAGGCCTTGCGCCACTCCTCGATCCAGCCGCCGACCTCGTCCACGGAGTCGGCGGCACGGGCGTGCCACTGCTGCATCACCGGGTCCTGGAAGGCGGCGTGCACCGCGGGGGCGTCCTCGGCGCGCCAGGGGCGCAGGAGCAGCCCGTCGCCGGTGGGGAGGGTGGGCTGGGCGGTGCTGGAGAGGGTGCCGGGTGCGAGCACCGGGGCGGTGAGGTACGGCATGACCCGCATCCTGCCAATCGCGCGACACGCATCCCAACGGGTTTTACTCTTGCCGGCGACGGGACACCGAGGCCCGTGCCCCCGCCCCGGACGATCACCGTCCGCACCCTGCTGTCCTTGACTGAACTCGCCGTCACCGGCCGAACTTGCTTCCCAACTGCCGCAAACGGGGGTGGTACCCGTGGCGCAGCGGCGGGCTGGAATGCGCGGCCGTGCATCCGGCGGCCAGGGGATCCGCTCCGTGCGCCGGGGCTGCGCCCCCTTTCCCGCGGCCGGAAATCGTCGCATGGTGCGAAGTGGTGGGCTGTCAGGGCGAATTGCGTACATGAGCGGTGTCGCACCCGGGCCCGTGAGGGTGGTGGCCGAATGCCTGCGACGGTCGGCTGGGGGCATCGGGTACGTGGTGCGCGTGAGGCACGGATACGATCGGTTGAGTCGTGTACCAGTGCGAATCCGCCCGGGAAGAGCGCCCGCCCTTTACCGCCCGGCCCGTCCGGAACGGCGCCGAGAACAGCGGACCGGGAGTCCCTCGACGGACCCTTCGCGGCGGCCCGCCGCGGCGCCTGGCACCAGCGTCAACTCGCCCCGCACAGTTGACGAAACCCACGGTGGCACTGGAAGGTAGGGATGATCCACGACCTCGCTGCCGACAACGCTGTCGCGGCGGTGGTGGCCACCGATTCTCCGCACCGTCCGGCTGCCGCCGCGAGGACAACGGCCTCCGGGCACGCAGTTGACGAGGCCGGGTTCGTGCACGAGTTCAGCCACGCTGCGGTCGCAGCGTATGGAACACAACGCGTAGTTCATGGACTTCGTCGACTCCGCCACCCGGAGGGCATCATGAATGGCTCTGCTCCAGGCGAGTCGCCCGAGCCGTTCCACTGATCGGGCACGCAGACCTCGCTCGGCGCACGTCACCCTGGCCGTGACCCGCGCCCCCTCGCGTCCCGTATACCCCCGGAACGCCTTTCGATTCCGTGTTCTACCCAAGCCGAAGGACCTGAGAAGGACTGGCCATTCCAGGTCTTGAATACGCGACGGGAGATCAGCACGATGAGTATTACCTCGTCCTCGGTATCTTACGCGTGGACGTACAACAGGGGGCCCCTTTCCGGCCTTTCGTGGAACAAGGCGATTCACAAACACGTGCGTACCAGGGGAGGCGGGCTCCGCGCAGAGGGAGCGTCAGGTGAGTGACCTGGCGGGCCTGGCGGGCGCCCTGAGCCCCGGAACCCACGGTCAGGTCATACCGGGTCTGGAACCCGCGCTGTGGCGGAATTCGATTGACTCCCTCCTTTCCGATCCCCGTGCCACGGCATTGTCCGGAATGCTGTGCCATGCGATAGAGGCGGACACCGCCAACGGCAGTCGATCGGTGCTGCGGTCGCCCGGTTCGTATGTCGACGCGGTCCGGTCCCCCGGGCTGCGGGCCGTGCGCACCCTGCTGCGCCGTGATCAGCGGCCGGTGAACTGGCAGGCCCTTCTCGGCAGGGACACGGGCCGGCTGCTGACCGCCGCCTGCGACCGGCTGATGCGCAGCCCGGAGGGCCCGCCGCTGATCGGCGTGCGGGGTGAGCTCTCCGTCGACCGAGCCCAGCAGTGGTGCCGACGCGCTGTGGGCCACACGGCCCAGTACTCCTTCGCGATGGAGATGGCGGGTCTCTTCACCGCTCTGTGCACCGCACCCGAATCGAGCAGTGCTCTCGAAGCCAGGACCACCTTCCTGTGGGGCGTTCTGGCGGGAATCAGCGAGTACTACGCGGGAACCACGCCCCAGGTGTTGGAGATCAGCCGACTCGCGCGGGAGGCGGTGGTCGCCTCCCGGCACTGCGTGCGGATGCACGGGCGCGAGGGTGAACTGGTGGTCGCTGCCCAAGTGGAGTGCGGTGCCGTTCAACTCGTCGACAATCTGACCGGAATCCTCCAACTTCCCGATCTCTTCGGGACCGAGGAGTACATCCGGATCCGGGGCGCGGACATCGGGGTGCACATCTACACCGTCCAGGACGACCGCTCGGAGCGTTACCGGGACATCGCCGACGAGACCACGATGGTGGCCGTGCTCGCGCACGATCTGATCGACCACGGTCGCGACACCGAGAACGGCAACCGCAACAATCTGGCGCTGCGGCTGCCCGACAGCAACCAACTCTGGGACATTCTGGAGGTCTGCCTGAGCCACACCTGTGCTGTCGGCGGAGAGCAGTGGCAGCGTGTCGTCGCAGGTTTCGTGGTGGGAACGTGCCTGTACGCCCGAGGCGGCCGCGAACGGATGCACGACGGCACCGAGACGGCGGTGCGCAAGAAGCTGCGCCCCAGCACGGAGTGGACGTACGCGCCGAAGCTGGCCGAGTACTTCTCACGCGGCGGATGCACCTGCACGGACCGGGCAGACCCCGTCAACGTCGGCCCGGAACTCGACAGGTTGTACGCCGACAGCTCGACGATCGTGCAGGGCTGGTTGCGTGACCGCTGGGACGCTCACTTCGACGTGACGTATCTCCAGCGGCTGGCACTGGCCTGCGCGTCAGCCGTGCGCACCAGGAACCCGTTGTTCTCCGGCCGGAACGGAGCCGAAGTGATTCCATGAGGCCGGTCCGCCGGTACTGCCGGGGATGGGCCCGCGAGGTGCACCCGCACGGCACTCCCCCCTCGGTGCCCGGTCGTACGCTTGATCGTGATGAGACGCCGTACGCCGCCCCCGCCCCCTCCCCTGCCGCAGCGCGACGGGGTCGATCCGGTGCGGGTACGGCTGCCGCCCGGGGACGCCTGGGCGACCGTGCGGGATCATCTCGTGGCACGACTCGCGGCCGGGGCCGAGGTGATCGACGGGATGCTGGAGACGGGGCAGATCGTGGACGCCACGGGACGTCCGGTCGCACGTGACTCGGCGTACGTACCGGGGACGTCCGTGTGGTTCCACCGGGAACTGCCCGACGAGGAGCGGGTGCCCTTCCCGATCGATATCGTCCACCGTGACGAACACCTGGTGGTGGCCGACAAACCGCACTTCCTCGCCACCACCCCGCGGGGCAGCCATGTCGCCGAGACGGCTCTGGCACGGCTGCGCCGGGAGCTCGCCGTCCCGACGCTGGGCGCCGCGCACCGGTTGGACCGGCTGACGGCCGGCCTGGTGATGTTCACCGTGCGGCCCGAGGAGCGCGGCGCCTACCAGTCGCTGTTCCGGGACCGGCGGGTGGTCAAGGAGTACGAGGCTGTGGCCCCGTACGACCCGGCTCTGCCCCTGCCGCTCACCGTGCGCAGCCGCATCGTCAAGGAGCGCGGGGTCCTGGCGGCCCGCGAAGTCGAGGGGGAGCCCAACGCCGTCAGCCGGATCGAGTTGCTGGAGCACCGGGGCGGGCTGGCCCGGTACCGGCTGACGCCGAGTACCGGGCAGACACACCAACTGAGGGTGCACATGAGCGCTCTCGGCGTGCCGATCCTCGGCGACCCCCTCTATCCGGTGGTCACCGCCCCCGTGGCGGCCGGCGACTTCCGGCGTCCGCTGCAACTGCTGGCACGTGTACTGGAGTTCACCGATCCGATCTCGGGACGCGAGCATCGGTTCGTCAGTGCGCACGAGCTGCGGGCCTGGTCCTCCTACGAGGAGTGGGCGGCCGGGTAGCCCCGGTGCCCCCGGCTCACTCGCCACGCCACCAGCGCAGGAGACGCTGAAGGACCCCCGGACGTCCGGTCGGCTCGGGCGTGGGGGCGGGGGCCGACACGCTGGGCTCGGGAGTGGCTGCCTGCGGCAGTGGGGTGCTGACCTGCCAGTCCGTGGCGCGCTGCGACGGCATCCGGTGCGCCGGGCGCGCCATGACGTCCTGCTGGGGCTTGGGGGCGAACTGCACCGGCAGGTCGACCAGATGGCGGTTGGAGATGGTCTCCTCCCACTCCAGCTCGTCCTCGTCGCAGGCCAGTTCCGCGTCCGGAAGCCGGGTCAGCAGCGCGTCGACGCCCACGTCGGCGATGGCACGGCCGAGGTCCTGACCCGGGCACTCGTGAGGGCCTCCACTGAAGGCCAGGTGGGAGCGGTTGCCCTGCATGTTGGCCTTGGTGTCGGGACGGACGCGCGGATCGACGTTGCCCGGCGCGATGCCCATGACGAGGCCGTCGCCCCTGCGGATGCGCTGGCCGCCCAACTCGGTGTCCTGCTTGGCGAAATAGCCCAGGACGGCGCTGAACGGCGGCTCGTCCCACATGGACTGCTCGACCGCCTGCGGCACCGTCATCTGGCCGCCGTTGAGCTGGGCGCGGAACCGCGGGTCGGTGAGCACCACCCGCAGTACGTTGGCGAGGAGGTTGGCGGTGCTCTCGTACGCCACGATGAGGATCAGCCGCAGGTGCTGGCTGACCTCTTCGTCGGTGAGGCGTGCCGGGTGGTTGATGAGGTGGCTGGTGAAGTCGTCCTCGGGTGCGGCCCGGCGGCGGACGGTGAGCCGGGTGAGGACGTCCATGATGTACGCGTTGCTCTCGATGGCCGTCTCGGTGCCCCTGGGCAGGTCGCGGGCGGCCGCCACGAGGCGGTCGTTGTACTCGTCGGGCATGCCGAAGATCTCGCACATCACCATCATCGGCAGGCGTTCGGCGAACTGGCTGACCAGGTCGGCCTTCCCCTGCTCGCAGAACTTGTTGACGAGATGCTGGGTCGCGCGGTTGATGTGACGGCGGATGCCCCGGTGGTCGATGGTCGAGATGGCACCGGTGACCGCGCCGCGCAGTCGCAGGTGCTCGTCGCCCTCGGCGTGGGAGCAGAGGGGCTGCCAGGCGAGGTGCGGCATGAGGGGGTGGTCCGGCTTGACGGTGCCGTCCTGCATGGGGCCCCACAGCCGGGTGTCACGGCTGAAGTGCGAGGGGGTGCGCACCATGTGCATGTTCTCGCTGTGTCCGAGCACCACCCAGATCGGCACGTCCTCGTGGAGCAGCGCCGGAGCCACGGTTCCGTGTTCGGTGCGCAGTTCCTCGTAGAGGGCCTCCAGGTCCTCCGCCCCGGGGCCGTACAGCCGACGCAGTCCGCCGGGGCCGATGCCGTGCGCGGGGCAGCCGGGCGGGGGGCCCGCGGGGTCGTACGTACCGGCCGGGGTAAAGGGTTCAGGCGTCACGATGGTCGCTCCGGAGCTGAGGTCGATCTGGTCTGGGGGCAGTCATGGGCTGCACCGGCCCGGGCGAACGAGGCCGGGAGCGTAGGAGAGGGGCGTGCGGCTCTGCCAGGTCTCGCCTTACACAGGCGCCTTCTCCACCGCCAGTGAATGAAGGAATCGCATCAAGGTCATCAGGACGTCCCGGCTGGACGCCCGTCGGCGGGCGTCGCACTCCACGATGGGGATGTCCTCGCTGAGGTCGAGCGCGGAGCGCAGGTCGTCGATGGCGTGGCGGGGGCCGTCCGGGAAGGTGTTGACGGCCACGACGAAGGGCACGCCCCGTTCCTCCAGGCGGTCCATGACGTCGAAGCTGACCTCGAGGCGTCGGGTGTCCACGAGGACCACCGCGCCGAGTGCGCCTTCGAACAGGCCGTTCCACAGGAACCAGAAGCGCTCCTGGCCGGGGGTGCCGAAGAGGTACAGCACCAGTTGCTCGGTGATGCTGATGCGGCCGAAGTCCATGGCCACGGTGGTGGCCGTCTTGGTCTCGGAGCCGTAGTTGTCGTCGACCCCGATGCCGGCCTGGGTCATGGTCTCCTCGGTGGTCAGCGGTTTGATCTCGCTGACCGAGCCGACCATGGTCGTCTTGCCGACGCCGAAGCCGCCGACGATGACGATCTTGACCGCGGCCTCGGCGGTCTGCGGAAGGTGGTCCTCTGTTCGCGGACCGGGGATGGTGTCAGAGCCTTTGAAGTCCATGCATCACCGCTTCGAGGAGGGAACGGTCGGCCAGCGCCTGCCGGATCACAGGGGCGCGCGCCGTCACCAGTTCGGCCGTCAGCAGCTCGGTGAGCAGGACGGTCACCACGCTGAACGGCAGGCTGAGGTAGGCGGACAGCTCGGCCACGGACAGGGGGGCCGTGCAGAGCCTGAGCAGCGCCGCCTGTTCGGGCGTGGCGGAGGGCGGTGGGTCGGCGTGCGCCACGATTAAGGTGACCAGGTCGAGCTCCGAGCGCTCGGCCCCGTCGGGGCCGGTGATGACGTACAGCCGCTCGGGGTTCTTCTTCGGTCCCTCGGGTGGGTCCTGGCCCTCCTGTGGGGGCTGCGGGGCCTGCGGGGTCGGTTCGGGACTGGCCTTGGGGAATCGCCGTCGGCGTTGCGGAGGAGTCATACGGTCTGCCCGTTGCGCCGGGGCGGGCTGGTGAGGTGCGCGCCGATGCGGACGACCAGATCGCTCATGCGGGCGCTCATGTGGCCGGGTTCGGTGATGATGTCGGAGAGCACCGCGAGATAGGCGTTGGGGCCGGCGGCCATCAGGTAGAAGTAGCCGCCGTGGATCTCGATCAGGACCATCTTCATCTTGCCGTCGCTGCCCGGGATCTCGCCTGCCACAGCGCCTGCCAGGCTCTGCAGGCCGGCGCAGGCGGCGGCGACGCGGTCGGCGGTGTCCGGGTCACCGCCGTGCCGGGCGATGCGCAGGCCGTCGGCGGAGAGCACCACGATCATCTGGATGCCCGGTACGCCTTTGGCGAGGTCCTGGAGCATCCAGTCGAAGTTGCCTCGCTGCTGGATCACTTGAGGTTCCCCTCGTCTTCGGCCTCGGTACGGGCCGGTTCGTCGGTCGGCTGGGTGACTGCGGAAGAGGTGGGGCGCTTGAGGCCGTCCATGAACGCCTGGACCCACAGGCCCGGCGGGGTGTCGTCCGGCTTGGGCTCCGGCTCGGGCTCGCGCCGGGCCGTCGACCAGATGGTCGGGCGGCCCTCCCGCTCGGCGCGTTCGATCTCGGCCTGCTCGGCGTAGCGCTGGGTGAGCGAGGTCTTGACCCGGCTGCGGCGCTGCGGCAGCCCGTTGGCCGTCCACTCGGTGACCTCGGGGACGTCGTCCTCCATGGACACCGGCGTCGTGAACTTGGGGCTGGTGGGGCGGCGCTTCTTGATCGTGCGCTTGGGGCCCGGCAGCGCTCCGAGTTCGGCCTTGGGCACGGCGGTGGCGCCGATGCCGTGGGCGAGTCCGACGCCGGGCTCGTCGGTGAGCATGTCGCTGGGCACGACGAGGATCGCGCGGACGCCGCCGTACGCGGAGGCACGCAGCGAGACCTGCATGTCGTACGCCTGGCAGAGGCGGCCCACGACGGCGAGGCCGAGGCGCGGCGACTCGCCCAGGTCCTGGAAGTCCACGCCGGCCTTGGCCCGTTCCAGCATGCCCTCGGCCCGCAGGCGGGCCTCCTCGCTGAGGCTGACGCCGGCGTCCTCGATCTCGATGCAGACGCCGGTCTGCACCTCGGTGGCGGTGACGTGCACCTTGCTCTGGGGCGGCGAGTAGCGCGTGGCGTTGTCGAGGAGCTCGGCCGCGGCGTGGATGACCGGCTCCACGGCGGTGCCCTTGACGTTGACCTTGGCGATCGAGGAGAGGTCGATGCGCCGGTACTCCAGGATCCGGGACATGGCACCGCGCAGCACGCTGTACAGCGCGACGGGCTCGGGCCACTGGCGACCGGGGCGGCCGCCGCCGAGGACGGAGATGGAGTCGGCGAGCCGGCCGATCAGGGCGGTGCCGTGGTCGATGCGCAGGAGGTCGTCGAAGACCTCGGGGTTGCGGCCGTGGTCCTCCTCCATCTCCCGCAGTTCGTTGGCCTGCTGGTGCACGATGGCCTGCACGCGCCGGGCGATGTTCACGAAGGAGCGCTGCGCGGCGTCACGCATGATCTCCTCGGTGTCGACGATGGTGAGCACCGTCTTGAGCAGCCGGATCTGCGGTTCGGGCAGGTTCCCCCACGCGGGGTCGAACTCGCCGAGCCGGCGAATCACCTCTCCGGGGGAACTTCCGCGGCGCAGCCAGTCCAGTGCGGTGGGCGCGATCTCCTTGGCGAACCGGATCAGGTCCTGGTCGTGCTCGGCGATGCGCTGCTTCAGATCAGCCGTCTGACGGAGGTGCTCCTGCCGTTGCTCACGCAGTTCACGACCGCGCCGGACGGCTTCGGCCGCCACCGCGATCACCAGCAGCGTGGCGACGGCACCGCACCAGCCGACCGCGGCCCTGGCGGGCTGCTGCACGAGCGCGACACCGGTCCCGGTCACCGCGGCCATGACTATGGCGGGGAGCAACAGCACGCGCGCATACGGCAGTTCACGGCGTCCTGGGGGGGTTTGAACACTCACCATGTGGGCCCTCTGAGACGTATCGACGGGGAGTCGCACATATAGGGAACAAGCGCACGAATACACATCAACTCGGTGCGCTGCGGGCGAGCTTAGTCCGACCGGATCATCGCCGTGTCATATTCAGCAAGCGCCTGAAACGGGCATTGCGACTGGAGTACCCTCGGCTCATTTACACGCTCCGGCACCAATCGAACACGGCGAGTCATGGCGTACGGGCATGCGAAAGTCCCTCACTGCGAGGGGTGAAGGTCAGCTTCCGGCCGGATGCCGGTCCTGGACTCCGGCGATGCGCAGAGCCGCGTCCGCGGTGGCCGCCGCGAAGGCGGGGACGGGCCGCTCGGGGTCGGAGCGGCGGACGAGGATCACGCCCTCGATCAGGCCGAACAGCAGGTCGGTACGGAGCTCCAGCTCACTCTTGGCGAGCGCGCTCCCCTCGGCCGTCGCGGCGAGCAACTGCCGGTAGGCGTCCTTGAGTTCGGCCCGCACGGCATGGAAGCCGGCAAACCGCTCGGCGCGCACCTCGGGCAGCAGGTAGAGCCCGCCGAGGTTGTACGGCCCCCCGCACAGCACCTCGACGTCCGCGCGGCACAGCTCCCACAGCCGGCTCCCGGCCGGTGCCGTGTCGTCGGCGAGCAGCTCACGGGCGTACGCCAACGAGGGCGTGACGGTGGACTCCAGGAGCTCGGCGAGGAGTTCCTCCTTGCCGGAGACGTAGTGGTACATGGACGCCTGCCGCATGCCCGCCCGCTCGGCCACGGCCCGGGTACTGGTGGCGGCGTACCCCAGGGTGGTGAACAACTCGGCCGCCGCGACGAGGAGTTCGTCCCGCGGCGCCAGCCCGCTCTCCGGCCGCCGGTCCGCCCGCGGCCGCCCGACCCGCCGCCCGGTGTCCGCGGCCCCACCTGTCGCACCCATACGTTCGATCCTCGCACACGGCGCCCGCCCCCTCGGCGCCAGAGGTCGGAGGCCCGCAGGGGGCCGCAGGGCCACAGCACACACGGCAAGCACCGAACCCCGGCACACCCCACCCCCCTAGGGG
>NZ_LJBR01000259.1 GCF_001282115.1 Streptomyces sp. NRRL B-24085
GGCCCAGGCCGTCCGCGCCCGCCCGTTCTCCCGGCACCGCCCCGGCCCCCACCGCCGGAGGCGCGGAAGCCGGTTTCCCGAACGCCGGCAACACCGGCCCCCGCGTCCGGCTCAAGCCCCGGGCCGCCGGGAACATCAGCGTCAGGACCGACGGGGCCGTGATCAGGGGCCAGGACATCACCGGCTCGCTCGACGTCTACGCGAACGACGTGACGGTCGTGGACAGCAGGATCACCTCCACCAACTGGTGGGGGATCAACCTGCGTCCCGGCTACAGCGGGCTGCGGGTCCTGCACACCACGATCACCGCGGTGCCGGGCAAGGGTCCCGACAACGGCGGGGTGAACTACGCCGTCTCCAACATGGGCAGCAGCTCCATCGAGGTCGGCTGGTGCGACATCTCGGTGTTCGGCAACGCCCTCTCCATGGGCCAGGGGAACCTCCACGACAACTACGTCCACGGCCTGGTCCCCTTCCGCAACAACGGCGGCGAGTGGCAGCACACCGACGCGGTGATCAGCGGCGGCGGCAGCAAGGGCACGCTGGTCGTCCGGCACAACACCCTGCTCAACCCCGTCCCCGTCGACCAGGGCGCGTCGGCCGCCGTGGGCCTGTTCGCGGACACCGGGCACGTCTCCAACACCGTCATCGACGGCAACCTGCTGGCCGGCGGTGCCTACGCCCTGTACGGCGGCGGCGACGGCGCCACCGGGATCACCGTCACGAACAACGTGTTCTCCACCCGGTACCACCGCTACTCCGGCGCCTACGGAGCGGTCACCGCCTGGAACGCGGGCGGCGCGGGCAACGTCTGGCGCGGCAACCGGTTCTCCGACGGCACCCCCATCACGCCCGAACCGGCAGGCTGAGGAAGAGGATCATGCGACGCATCGCCCGCGCCCCCTGGGAGCTCCTCAAGCGCGCCTTCGGCTGGCTCGTCCTCTTCGAGCTGCGCAACAAGGTCCTGCTGCTGCCCTCCGCGGTGCGGCTGCGCCGCCTGGAGGACGCCGAGACCCGCCGTCTGACCGCTGTCGTCGGGCCCGTGCCGGAGGCCCTTGTCGCCACCGTCATCGCGACCCACCGGCGCCCCGAGGCACTGCGGGCCGCGGTCGCCTCGGCACTGGCCCAGACCGTGCGCGACCAGGTCGTCATCGTCGTCGACGACGGCGCGGGCCTCCCCGGACTCCCGGAGGACCCACGCCTGTTCGCCGTCTCCCTGGCCCGCAACACCGCCGTGGCGGGCGTGGTGCGCAATGTCGGCATCCGTCTGACCCGCTCGCGGTACGTGGCGTTCCTGGACGACGACAACCTGTGGGAACCCGACCACCTGGAACGGGCGTTGGCGGTCCTGGAGGCGCCCGGCGGTCCCGACGGCGTCTACACCGCGCTGCGCCGGGTCCTCCCGGACGGCACCGAACGGGACGTGCTGTCGGTGGAGTTCGACCGGCGCCGGGCCGCCCGGGAGTCCTTCCTGGACACCAACGCGTTCGTCGCCCGGCGCGACGGCTCCCTGCGCTTCAGCCGGCTGCGCCGCACCCCCCAGGTGCTGCCGCGCGAGGACTGGGAGCTCGTGTACCGCTACAGCCGCGGGCACACCGTCCGGCATGTCCCGCACGCCACCGTGCGGTATCTGGTGAACCCCGGGAGCTTCTGGACGACGTGGTCTAGCTGAGCGCTCCCGGCCGGAGCAGCGCGGCGACCGCGGCCCTGCTGGCGGGTCGGCCCAGGGCGGCCCGTGACGTCTCCCTCAGCAGCACGGCGGCCCGGAAGCAGGCGGTCGCGACGGCTCCGTGGCGCCGCCGGTACAACCGCACCCGGTTGACCGTGAGCAGGGACCACAGCCGGGGCGAGACCTGTGAGTCGCCGCCGAGGTGGACCGCCTCGGCGGACGGCTCCAGCTGGGTGGCCCAGCCCAGGTCCCGGGCCCGCAGGCAGTACTCGGTCTCCTCGGAGTAGAGGAAGAAGGACTCGTCCCAGGGCCCGCAGGCGGCCCGGCACTCGGCCGACACGGCCATGAGCGCACCCGTGGCCCAGTCCGCGCGCGTGGGCCGCTCGTACGCCCCGGGGTCGGTGACCAGTTCGCTCAGCCGCGGGAACCGCCCGGCCCGCCGGTTGCCGATCACGGCCTCCCCCAGGGCCCGCAGCACGCTCGACTCCCGCCGCAGCGAGTGGTGGGGCGTGTCCCGGCCCTCCTCGTACAGCAGGGGTACGGCGATCCCTACGCCGTCGCCGAGGCTGTCGACGAGACGTTTGGCGCAGCCCTGGCGCATCCGGATGTCGGGGTTGCAGATCAGGGCCGCCCCCAGGTCACCGGCGGCCCGCAACGCCGCGTTGACCCCGGCCGCGTACCCGGCGTTGCGGCCGGTCTGCACGACGGTCGCGTAGGGGGCCAGCCTGGCGAGGACCTCCACGGTGTCGTCGGCGGAGTCGTTGTCGGCGACGACCAGCCGCCAGTCGAGGCCGGCCATGCCGTCCGGGAGGGCGGCGAGGAAGCCGGGCAGCACTTCGGCGCTGTTCCAGGTGACGACGATGACGGCGACGGGGCTCAACGGGACTCCACGAGTTGGGGAAGCCGGTCTTCGGCGGTCTCGGCGGGTACGGCGGGGGCAGCGGCGGCCGTCGCCTCGCGCCGGATGAACCCGAGGTAGCTGCCCCCCGCCCCCAGCACCAGGAAGAACATGCCGGCGAACATGGGGAAGCTGAGCGAGTCGAAGGTGGCGCTGCTGACCAGGGCGACCAGTGAGGAGGCGAAGAACGCCTGCCCGAGCTCGCGGTCGGACCCGGTGCGGGCGAGCCTGCGGATCGCGCCGCCGTGGTGGATGCCGGTGACGAACAGGACGAGCAGGGCGACGAGTCCGAGCACCCCCATCTCGGCCAGGGTCAGCATGTACTGGTTGTCGGTGAAGAAGTACAGGTCCGGGGTGAAGGTGCCGAAGCCCCGCCCGAACAGCGGGTGTTCCTTCAGATAGGGCACGATCGCGCTGTACTTGACCGTGCGGGCCTGGGTGCTGCTGTCCGAGTTGGACAGGAAGGACGCGAACAGGCCCGTGATGGTGCCGATCAGCCCGGGGACGAGCACCTTGAACACGGCCACGGAGGCGGTCATCACCCCGATCGCGGCCCAGCGCCGGGCGGGCTTCCAGCGCGGCACCATCACCAGGGCCACCAGCAGCAGCCCGACGATCGAGGTCCGCGACACCGACAGGGGCAGCGCGCCGCCCATGAGCACCACCGGGCCCCAGCGGCGCAGGACGTGGCGGTGGCGCCGTACCGGGTCGAAGGCCTGCTGGATCGCGAAGGGCAGCAGGATGGCGAGCATGCCGGCGAACTCCAGCGGCTGGGCCGTGGTGGCCCGGGGCCGGGTGAAGGCACCGCGGTCCATGACGCTCACCTGGGCCACGCTGGTCTGCAGGCCGGGGATGTGGATGGAGTCGGCGATGTTGGTGGCGGCGAAGAAGTCGTAGAAGCCGATCGCGGCGACGACGGAGGCCAGGACGACCACCCGGCGCATCAGGACGTCCAGCCGGCCGCGCTCCTGCACGGCGGCGGAGGTCAGGACGACGAGCGAGACCCACACCAGGTAGCCGATGAGCCCGCGGTCGGCGCCGAGGACCTCCTGGTGCGAGCTCTCGCGCATGGCGTCCGCGATGTACGCCATGAGGACGGCCGTGCCGAGGACGCACATCGAGACCCGCACGAACCTGGTGCCCGGGGCGGGCAGGATGCGGCCGCCGAGCCAGGTGGCGAGGTACCACAACAGGCCGAGCAGGGCGAAGACGTTGGCCGGGGTGCCGACGCCGCCGAGGGCGGGCAGGGCCAGGTTCGAGGGGATGAAGAAGGCCAGCACCAGGTAGACGGTGAGGATCGCGGTGGCGTCGACCCGGCGGTTCAGCCACCCCACCCGTGCGCGGGTGGGGGCGCGGGCCTGGCGGGTCCGGGCGGCGGCGCCGCGGCGGCGCCGTACGACCGTCACGCCCTCCATCAGGATCGACAGCAGGAAGGCGCTGACGACGCCTCCGATGACGACGGCCGCGATGCCCTGGTAGCGGTTCTTCGACTCCGCCACCGGGGTCTGCGGCAGGACCACGGGGGCCGTCTGCACGAGATAGGCGGGCGGCACCTTGGCGGCGGCCTGGAGGGCGTCGAGCTGCTCGCCCGCGAAGGCCGTCAGGATGTCGGTCTCCTTGAGGACCTTCTCCCGGTCGGTCCCGGTGACGCTGAGCACCAGCAGCGGGCTCTCGCTGTCCGGGGCGAAGCCGGTCGTGTACGGGTCGGTGACGCCCCTGCCGTGCAACTCCTTGGCCGCGTCGCTCGATTCGAGGGTTCTGATCAGCACGTCGGCGGTGACGATCAGCGAACCGCCCGCGTTCGAGATGGGGTTGCCGAAGGTGGGTGCCAGCCGGGCGACGGCCGAGGAGTCCAGCAGCGCGACCGAGCTCTGCGACTGGTAGGAGACCGGGACGGTCTCGTACAGATAGGCGCCGCCGAGCAGACTGAGCACCGTGAAAGGCACCATGAAGTACCACCGTCGGCGCAGAATGGCCCATATCTCACCAATGCTCACGAACCATTCCTCCTTTCGGTGGCATCCGGACACATGTCCTGCCAGTATCGGGGGCGACGGAAGGAACTCACATGTCGCCCGGGAACGTCGCCGACGCACTGCTCCGCCGCTGGTACGTCCTCGTGGTGGCGCTGCTGTTGACGGCTGCCGGGGCCTACCACGTGGTGCGCCCCACCCCCCAGTTCGTCGGCTCCGCGGTGGTGGTGCTCAAGCCGCCGGTGACGCAGAACCAGCCCAACCAGCTCACCAACCTCCAGCCGCCGCTCGCCGTGCTCTCCTACGGGGTCGTACGGCAGCTGGAATCCCCCGCCGGGGCAAGGGAGTTGAAGGCGGCCGGTGTGCGCGGGACCTACCATCTGGTGCCCCGCAACAGCGGCACCAGCGCGACGCCCCGCTATCTGATCCCCTCCCTGCAGGTGCAGTCGCAGGCGTCCGGTGCCGAGGCCGCGGTGACGTCCGTGAGCCGCATCATCGACGTCTACACCCGTCATGTCGACGCGCTGCAGAAGGCCCAGGGGGTGCCGGCCGGGGCGCGGATCACCGCGACCGTCCTGACCTCCCCGAGCGCCGCCCGGGTGCAGGGGAACAAGAGCCGTGGTCTCGCGGGTACGGCGCTGCTGGGCGCGGCGGGCGGGGTCCTCGGCGCGTTGTGGCTGGACCGGTTCCTGCTGAGCCGCCGCAAGGACGCCCCGGGCCGCCGCCGTCGCACCGAGCCGGTGCCCGTCGTGAGCTGAGTGGAACAGGTCGCTCATCAGATGCCGCGGTGCTTCCAGGACTCCCACCACAGCCACTCCCGCCCGCGTTCGGCCACGGCCGACCACACCAGCGGCTGGAGGTAGGGCATGGCCTTCGGCCCGATCCGCCGTCTGAGCCGCAGCGCCCGGTACTCGGGCAGGGCCCGGTAGCCGGGCAGGCACTCCTCGGCGAACGCGACGCACTCGTCGACCGGGACGACGCCGGTGCGTCCGCGGTCGTAGGCCCGGTAGGCGCGGCGCAGCGCGAAGCGGGCGAGCCGGGTGTGGACCTGGTCGGCCAGGCGGTCGGCGTCGGGCAGCCGGTCGCCGCACTTGGTGAGCACCGAGTCGAAGGCCACGAGCCGCTGGCGCAGGTCGTCGAGCTGGCCGCCGAAGTCGACGGTGGACATGTTCTTGCCGTGGACGCGGTAGAAGGCCTGGTCGGCCCCGCGTATGTAGCCGACGTCGGCGTGCGCGGCGAGCCGCATCCACATCTCGATGTCGCCGGCGTGCGGCAGCGCCGGGTCGTAGCCGCCGACCCTGCGCTGGAGGCCGGTGCGGACCACGACCTCCGGTGAGGTGATGCAGCCGGTGCCCTCGCGGAAGCGCCGGTCCAGCCACCAGTGCCCGGGGTAGACGACCGAACCGGTGCTGCGGGTACGGGCCTTGGGCAGCGGGCCGCCGTGCTGGAAGCGCAGCGGGCGCCCGTAGGCGAAGCCGGCCTCGGGGTGGGCGTCCAGGAGGGCCGCGGCCCGCACCAGGGCGCCCGGGACCAGCCGGTCGTCGGCCGAGAGGAGGGCCACGTAGTCGCCGTCGGCCCACTCCAGCAGGCCTTCGTTGTACGTGGCGATGTGGCCCTTGTTGGTCTCGTGGACGTGGACCTCGATCCGCGGGTCGGAGGCGGCCAGTTTCTGCGCCACCTCCGCGGAGTCGTCGGGCGAGGCGTCGTCGATGATGAGCACCCGGACGTCGACGCCGTCCTGCTCGTCCAGGACGCTGCTCACACAGTCGGCCAGGAAATGGCCGTACTTGTAGCAGGGGATCACAACACTGACGGTGCTCATCTGTGGGGAAGCCAATCCCCGGTGGTGTCCGTGCCGGAAGCCCGGCGCGGACACCACCGGTGGGTTCTGGTCGGTCAGTTCTTCTTCTTGTGGACGGTCGTCCTGCTGGTCAGGGTCCAGGTCCGGGACTTCACCGTGTGGTGCTTCTTGTCCTGGGCCTTGACGCCGATCCTGAACCGGGTGCCGTCCGGAAGGGGCGACGACAGGTGCACGGACACCTTGTGGGTGGCCCGGTCGTAGGAGGTGACGGCCGTGAGGTGGAGCTTCTTCGCGGCCTTGGAACCGCTCAGGACGGTCACGGTCGCCGTGACGGACGACAGCTCGGTCGAGGCGGGCAGCGTGGTGACGAGCGGGCTCGTCGCGTCGGCGGTGTGCGCCAGCGAGGACGCGGTCACCTCCGAGGCGTTGGCCGTCGCCAGGGACGCGCTCGGGTCGTCGGCGGTGAAGACCGGACCGACCCAGTAGTTCGCGGATCCGTACGAGCCGTTCGGGAAGGCCGTGGAACTGCCGTACCGGTAGAGCCCGTTGTGGTGGGCGCTGGTGTCGGCCGTGGCCGTGAGCGGATAGGACTGGTGCGCCGCCGTGAAGTAGCCGCCGTCCACCGCGTAGTTGCCGTTCGGCGCGTGGTAGGAGGCGACGTAGGCGGTGCCCGCGGTGACGGCCACCGGGTTGGCGAACGTCATCGTCTGCCAGCCGGACGGCGACTCGGCGGTGAAGGTGCCGGTGGCGAGCAGCGTGCCGTCGTCCGACCACAGGCTGCCGGTGTGGGTGCCCGTGTTGGTCGCGCCCTTGTAGAACGTGACGCCGGTGATCCAGCCGTCCGCCGAGGACGTGAACCGCGTGCCGAGTTCGACCGAGTTGCCGTCGCCGGTCACCGCGGCGGTGGCCGGGGTGGCGGAGGAGTTCCACAGCGTGCAGGGGCAGGTGACCGCCGGCGGCTGGGAGCTGGTGGTGAAGCTCCACGTCACCGGGTCCGCCATGGTGTTGCCCCACAGGTCGGAGGCCTGGACGGAGGCGGTGTAGGTGGTGTGCAGCGCCAGCTCGGTCGACGGGGTGAAGGTCGCCTTGTTCGACGCGGGGAGCGTCTTGGCGCCCGGCACGGTGTTGCCGTCCGGGTCCTTCACGGTGAACGTCAGGCTCTCGGCGTCGATGGCGTGGTCGAAGACGGCCGACACCGGAGCGGTAATGGACGTGCCGGTCGCGCCGGAGGTCGGCGAGGTGGAGGTGACCGCCGGCGGGGTCGTGCTGGCCGTCGAGGTGTCCAGCACGACGTCGACCCAGTAGTTGCTGCCGGAGGACGCCGAGGACGGGAAGGCGCTGGTGGAGCTGTAGCGGTAGACGCCGTTGCCGCCGTCGGTGCCGGACTGGAGCCCGGTCAGCGGGGCGAGGCCCGCGGCCTTGCCGGAGAAGTAGCCGCCGTCGTACGAGTACCCGCCGTTGGGCGCGAAGTACGAGGCCACGTAGGTGGTGTTGGCCTTAACGGTCACCGGGGTGGAGAAGTTGAGCTGCTGCCAGCCGGAGGCCGTCTCGCTGGTGAAGGTGCCGGTGGCCAGGCGGGTGCCGGAGGCGGTCCACAGGCTGCCGGTGTGGGTGCCGGTGTTGGCGGGCGACTTGTAGAAGCGGACGCCGGTGACGGAACCGGCCGTGGTGGTGCGGAACTTGACGCCGAGCTCCAGGGAGCTGCCGTCACCCGCGTTGACGGTGCCGGGCACGGACGAGGCCGGCCAGATGGTGCACGGGCAGGTCTGCGGGCCCACGGTGAGCGGGACCGTTGTGGTGGAGCCGATGTTGACGCTGTCGTCCACCGCGCGGACCTTGACCGACGCCGAGCCCGGGGTCGTCGGCGTCCAGGTGTAGCTCCAGGAGGTCAGGCCGGTGGCGGCCTCCCAGGTCGAGCCGCCGTCCGTGGAGACCTCCACGCGGGCCACGACGCCACCGGAGTCGGCGGCGGTGCCCTTGACGGTGACGGGCTTCAGCGCCGGGACCGTGGCCCCGGAGGCCGGGCTGGTGACGGTGACGGCCGGGCCGGTGGTGTCGGTGGAGGCCGTGGCGGCGACGAGGTTGCTCTGCCGGGTGAGCGGCTGGACTCCCATGTCGGCGAGGATGTTCACGGTCGCCTGCTGCATGCGGGCGTCCTCGGTGACCACCGTGTCCGCGGGGTCGTACGTGGGCAGGTTGGTCAGGCCCCAGGACCACTGCACGGTGCCCGCGCCGAACACCAGGGCTCCGGAGTCCTGGTCGCGGAACTCGACGAGGTTGTGCGTGGCGGTGCCGTTGCCGTACATGTTGCCCCAGTCGAGGCGGTACTTCCCGTCGTTGATGTCCACGGTCGTGGACGACAGGTGGATCGCGCCCGCGGGACGGGTGCTGTTGGGGATGTCGCTGTCCCACTCGTAGCCGAGGGTGCCGGTCGGGAAGGTGGCCGTCTGGTTCGCGGTGAGGTTGGCGACGGAGGTGCCCCGCCACAGCCGGTTCTTGCCGTACGAACCGGGGACCGTGATGGCGTCGGCGCGGTAGCCGTTCACCGTGAACATGGAGCCGGTCAGGATGTTCGGCGGCTGGTAGGCCTGACCGTACTGGGTGCTGGTCGGGTCCATCCAGGTGCCGGTCCACTCGCCGCTGGGGTCGGCGATGCCGTTGTTCTGCACCATCTTGGTCATCTTGTAGCAGACCATGGTGCGGTTGGCCGTGTTGGCGCCGTCGATGCTCGGGGCGAGCCGGGTCTTCCAGAACACCTCGTTGCCGCTGAAGTAGGCCTGCCGGACGCCGGCCTTCCGCGCGGCCAGGACGTTGGAGTACTGGCTCTGCGTCCAGTACTCGTCGTGCCCGGAGGACATGTACACCTTGTGCTTGTTCAGCAGGGTGGCGCCGTTGACCGACACGTCCACGCCGGACAGGTAGCTGACGTCGTAGCCGTTGCGCTCCAGCCAGGACAGCATCATGTACTCGGAGCCGTAGATGCCGTTGTCGCCGCCGATGTCCAGCGGGCGGTTGTAGCTGACCTCGTAGGCACGGCCGTCGGGCGCGGGGCCGGTGCCGCCGTAGAGGTCCTGGCCGCCGTAGTCGTTGTACGCCTGCCAGGTCTGGTCACTGGTCTGCACGACGACGTCGGAGGTGCTGGAGTCCTTGCGGACGACGAACGGGTACGGCATCAGGCCGTCGCCGTCGGTCTGGGTGAGGTTCGCGATGTACAGGCCGGAGACGGCGTCGCCGGGCACCGTCCAGTTCACGGTCGTGGGCCAGTTGCCGCAGTCGACCAGGCCGGTGGCGGCCTTGGTGGTGCAACTGGCGGGCTTCGTCGTGTAGTTCGCCGGGTAGGTCGTCGCCGCCTGGGCCGGGGTGGAGATCAGGCGGGCCCCGTCACCGCCGTACCAGCCGAGGCGGTAGACCTCCACGCGGTACGAGACCGGCGACTGGATCTTGAACTGGACGGTGTCACCGGCCTGGACGCTCTCCTTGGTGGAGAACCCCTTGATGTCACCGTAGGCGTTGGGCGAGTACCAGTCGGACATCGGGCTGCCCGCCTTGGAGTTCTCGCATACGACCGGGTTCGAGCCCGTACCGCAGGGATCGGCCGCCGCCTGGGCGGACCCCGCCTGCGGGAGCACAGCCCATACCAATGCGGCTACGACGGCGAGGCGCCCGCCCCGGAGCCGTCTGCTCCATCTGTTCATGTGTACCTCTCAGCGGTGCTGTGCAGGACCGACCCGGAAGTCGGGGTGAGGCGTGTGGTGAGGGGACCGATCAGCCTCGGAGCGCTTCGGCGAGCGCGGCCACGACCTGGTGCTGCTGGTCGGGGGTGATCTGGGGGTAGAGCGGGAGCGACAGGATCCGCTCGGCGGCCTTCTCGGCGTTCGGGAAGTCGCCCCGCTGGTGGCCGAGATGGCGGTAGGCCGGTGTGAGGTGGACGGGGGCGGGATAGTGCACCCCGGCGCCGATGCCCTCGGCGTTGAGCTTGCCGACGACGTCGTCGCGGTCGGCTCCGGTGATCTGGACGACGTACAGGTGCCAGACGTGGACGTTGCCGGGAACTGTCACCGGGCGGACGACCCGGCCGGCGTCCGCGAGGTCGGCGAGGAGTTCGTCGTAGCGGGCGGCGGCCGCCCGGCGGGCCGCGTTGCCGTCGGCCAGCCTCTTGAGCTTGGCCCGCAGGACGACGGCCTGGAGTCCGTCGAGGCGGCTGTTGAAGCCGGGGACGTCGTGCCGGTACTTGGCGATGCCGCCGTGGTTGGCGATCGCCCGTACCAGGCCGGTGAGTTCCTCGTCGTCGGTGAGCACCGCGCCCGCGTCCCCGTAGGCGCCGAGGTTCTTGCCCGGGTAGAAGCTGGTGGCCGCGATGCCGCCGCTGCCCGGCGCGCGGCCGTCGCGGGTGGCGCCCTGGCACTGGGCCGCGTCCTCCACGACCCTTACCCGGTCCGGGAGTCGGGCGGCCAGCTCGGTCACCTCGGCCATCTGCCCGTACAGGTGGACCGGCACGACCGCGCGGGTGGCCGGGCCGACCGCGTCCAACGCGGCGCCGGGGTCGAGGAGATGGCTGTCGGGCAGGCAGTCCGCGAGGACCGGCCGGGCGCCGATGCGGGCGACGGCGCCGGCCGTGGCGATGAAGGTGTTGGCGGGGATCACGACCTCGTCGCCGGGGCCCACCCCGCTCGCGCGCAGGGCGAGTTCGACGGCGTCGGTGCCGTTGGCGACGCCCACGCAGTGGGCGATCCCGCCGAATTCGGCGTACTCGCGCTCGAAGCGGCGGACCTCGTCGCCGCCGACGAACGCGGTGTTCGCCAGCACCCGGTCGAAACCGGCCCTGACCTCGTCGGCGACCTCCTCATGGGCCGCCTTGAGGTCGACAAGCGGAATCTGGTTCATGTCAGCGGTCCCCCCACTGTCGGTGTTGCGAGTTCTTCCAGCGCGGGCGCCCCCGCCGCGCGCAGCCGGCGGGCCGGGCTCCCCACCCAGACCTCACCCGGCGGAACGTCGTCGAGCACGGCACTCCCCATGCCGACCTGCGACCACGCCCCCACGGTCGTGCCCTCCCTGACCAGGGCGCCGGAGCCCACGTAGGCGCCGCGCCCCAGCCGTACTCCCCCGCCGAGGCGGACCCCGGAGGTGAGCGTCGCGAAGTCCCCGACCGTGTTGTCGTGGGTGAGCACGACGTGCGGCATCACCGCCACATGGGCGCCCACCCGGACGGCGGCGGTCAGGACGCAGTGCGCGAGCAGGACCGAGCCGGGGCCGAGCGTGGAGGTCGCCGAGACCGCCGCGGTCGGGTGGACCACGGTGGCGTAGCGGTCCTCGGGCAGGCCGAGCCGCCGGACCAGCCGGGCGCGGGCCGCGTAGTCGCGCGGGTTGCCCACGCAGATGACCACCCGCACGTCGGGCAGTTCCCGGACCAGGTCGCAGCCGCCGAGGACGGGCACGCCGTCGACCTCGGTGCCGTGCAGGTCCGCGTTGTCGTCGACGTGTCCGAGCAGCTCGAACTCACCCGTGCCTACGACGGCCTGGGCGGTCTCCCGGGCGAAGCCGCCCGCGCCGACGATGACAAGTCCGGTCATCCGCGGGCCTGTTCGCGCAGTGCCGCGACGACCCGGTCCTGCTGGGCCTCGGTCATCGTGTGGAACAGCGGCAGGATCAGCGAGTCCCGGCTGATCCGCTCGGTGACCGGCAGCGGCACGCTCGGGTGGTCCGCGTAGGCGGGTTCGAGGTGCGCGGCCATGATCCCGCGCCGGGCGGAGACCCCGGCGTCGGCCAGCGCGGCGAGCAGGTCGTCCCGGCCCACGGGGAAGTCCTCGGCGAGCAGCACCCAGTAGGACTGGAAGTTGCTCTGCCCGTGCGCGGGGTCCCGGACCGGGGTGAGGCCCGGCAGGTCGCTCAGCAATTCGTCGTAGCGCGCGGCCAGTTCGCGGCGGCGAGCGATCATCGCGTCGAGCTTGCCGAGCTGGACCAGGCCGATCGCGGCCTGGACGTCGGTCATCCGGTAGTTGAAGCCGACCTCCAGGTAGCTCTCCAGCACCGGCTTGTTGCTCGCGTGGCGCTCGGCCGCCGAGGCGTTCATGCCGTGCTCGCGCAGCCGGCGCAGCCGGGTGGCCCACTCGGCGTCGTCGGTGGTGACCATGCCGCCCTCGCCGGTGGTGACGAGCTTGCGGGGATGGAAGGACCAGGCGGCGAGCAGCGCGCCGTGGCCCACGGGCTTGCCGCCGACGGTCGAGCCGATGGCGCAGGCCGCGTCCTCGACGAGCGGCAGGTCCCAGTCGGCGCAGGCGGCGCGCAGGGCGTGCACGTCGGCCGGTACGCCACCCTGGTGGACGGCGAGGACGGCCTCGGTGCGCGGGGTGCGGACCTGCTCCACGGTGGCCGGGGTCAGGTTGCCGGTGACGGGGTCGACGTCGGCGAACACCGGCTCGGCGCCGACGTACCGCACGGCGTTGGCGGTGGCGATGAACGACAGCGAGGGCACCACGACCTCGTCGCCGGGCCCGATGCCGAGGGCGACCAGCGACAGGTGCAGGGCGGTGGTGCAGGAGCTGACCGCGACGGCGTGCTCGGCGCCCACCCGCTCGGCGAAGGCCCGCTCGAAGGCGGCGACCCGGGGGCCCTGGGCGACCCATCCGGACAGCACGGCGTCGGAGGCGGCCTTGGCCTCCTCCTCGCCGAGCCAGGGGATCATGACGGGGATGCGGTCGGTGCTCACCGGGCGGCCTCCCGCTCCGCGCGCCACCACTGGACCAGGTCCTTCAGCCCCGTGCGCAGGTCGATCTCCGCGGTGAAGCCGAGGCGTTCGGCGGCCCGGGTGGTGTCGGCGAGCCGGCGCACCACCGAGTTCACCGAGCGGGCGGGTCCGTGCACCGGCTCCAGGCCCTCGGCGCCCATCGCCTCCAGCAGCCCGTCGGCGAGTTCGCGCAGCGAGGTCTCGGTGCCGCTCGCGATGTTGAACACCTCGTCGGTGACGTCGGACTCGGCGGCCAGGACGTTGGCCCTGGCGATGTCGCGGACGTCGACGAAGTCCATGGTCTGGGTGCCGTCGCCGAGGATCAGCGGCGGCTCGCCCGCCTCGATGCGCTCCATCCAGCGGATGAGCACCTCGGTGTACAGGCCGTGGATGTCCATCCGGGGGCCGTACACGTTGAAGTAGCGCAGGGCCACGTAGTCGAGCCCGTACATGGCGTGGAAGCTGCGCAGCATGCCTTCGTTGAAGGCCTTGGCCGCGCCGTAGAAGGTGTCGTTGTTGTACGGGTGGTGGCGCTCGGTCGTCGGGAAGTCCTCGGCCATGCCGTAGACGGACGCCGACGAGGAGGCGACCACCTTGCCGACGCCGGCCGCGGCCGCGGCCTCCAGCACGTTGAAGGTGCCGTCGACGAGGACCTCGTTGGCGAGCCTCGGCTCCTCCGCGCACTGGGTGATGCGGATGGCGGCGAGGTGGAACACCAGGTCCGCGCCCTCGGTCACCTTCTTCACGGTGTCGACGTCCCGGACGTCGCCCTCGACGACCTCGACCACGCCGCTGGGCAGGGCCTTCGCGAGGTTGGCCCGGCGTCCGCGCACGAAGTTGTCGAGTACGACGATCTCGCGGGCGCCGCCCTCGGCCAGCAGGTCGACCAGGTTGGAGCCGATGGTGCCCGCTCCCCCGGTGACCAGGATCTTCTTGCCACGTACGCTGCTCAACTGCTGTGCCCTCTCAGGGAATCGCATGGCTTGGTGAATGTCGCTCAGCGCTCGGCGCGCAGGCCGACGACCGCGCCCTTGAAATGCAGGCTCCGGGAGGCCGCCTCCAGGATGTCCAGCACCCTGAGGCCGGCCCGGCCGTCGGTCAGCGGTGCCCGGCCCGTGCCGATCGCGTCGGCGAACTCGTCGACCATGCTCCGCAGCGCTTCCTTCTCGCCGATCGCGGGCGCGACCATGTCTCCGGAGCGGTACGAGACGAGCATGTCCCGGCGCTCGTCCGCGCCGATCTCCTGCGGCGCGGCCATGTCCACGCCCCGGTCGTAGACCGACACCCGCTGGAGGGGGTTGAGGTCGTCCCAGAGCAGGGTGCGCTTGGAACCGCCGACCATGGTGGTGCGCACCTTCGTCGGGGAGAGCCAGTTGACGTGCACGTGGGCGATGGCGCCGGTGCTGAGCGTCAGCGTCAGATAGGCGACACAGGCCTGTCCGGCACCGATCGGGTCGGCCCCGTGGGCGGCGACGGCGACCGGTTCGACGCCCGCCGGGAGGATGAAGTCCAGGATGGACAGGTCGTGCGGGGCGAGGTCCCACAGGACGTCGATGTCCTTCTGGACCAGGCCGAGGTTGATGCGGACCGAGTCGACGAAGTGGATCTCGCCGAGCTCGCCGGAGTGGACGAGTTCCCTGATCCGGCCCACGGCGGGTGTGTAGCAGTAGGTGTGGTCGCACATCAGGGTGAGCCCGCGCTCCTCGGCCTCGGCGACCAGGCGCATCCCGTCGGCGTAGGTCGCCGCGAGCGGCTTCTCCACGAGGACGTGCTTACCGGCGCGCAGGGCGGCCAGGGCGATGTCGAGGTGGGTTCCGGCGGGCGTGGCCACGGCGACGGCGGCCACCTCGGGGTCGGCGAGGACGGCCGTGTAGTCGGAGGTGGCCTCGACGGTCGAGTAGCCGCCGAGGACCCGCCGGGCCCGGTCCACGTCGAGGTCGACGAGCGCGCGCAGCCGGAACCGCTCGCTGGCCTGGAAGTTGCGGACGAGGTTGGGCCCCCAGTAGCCGGCCCCGACGACCGCCACCCCCAACGGCTCGCTGGTCTGCGTCACTTGGTCCCTCTTCCTTCGGTCCATCAGTAGGCCCCCGTTCCGCGCACCACCGCTGTCGTGGTGCGCGCCAGGATGGACAGGTCGAGGCTGGTCGACCAGTTGTCCACATATGCGAGATCGAGCCGGACCGCTTCCTCCCAGGGCAGGTCCGAGCGGCCGCTGACCTGCCACAGTCCGGTGAGGCCGGGTTTCACGAGCAGCCGGCGTCTGACCTCCGCCGGGTACTCGTCCACCTCCTCGGGCAGCGGCGGGCGCGGTCCGACGAGTGACATGTCGCCCCTGACCACGTTGATCAGTTGCGGCAGTTCGTCGAGGGAGCTGCGGCGCAGGAAGGAGCCGACGCGGGTGATCCGCGGGTCCTCCTTCACCTTGAACAGCAGGCCGTCGCTGTTCTGGTTGAGGTGCTCCAGCTCCGCGCGCAGGGCCTCCGAATCGGGCCGCATGGTGCGGAACTTGAACATGGTGAAGTGGTCGCCGTACCGGCCCACCCGCTGCTGCCTGAACAGTGCCGGTCCGGAGCTGTCCAGACGGACGACCAGGGCGATCAGCAGCATGGGCAGGGCCAGCAGAAGCAGCAGCGCCGCCGCGAAGGAACGATCCAGCAGTTCCTTCGGCAGCCGGGAGGCCCGGGAGAGGTTCGGCGCCTGGACGCGCACCAGCGGCACCCCGTTGGTGGGCCGTACAGCGAGCCGTGCGGCGGCCACGTCGGCCAGGACGGGGGCCAGCAGGAAGTCGACGCCCCGCGCGGCCGCGGTCCACGACATCCGGCGCAGGACGGAGGCGTCGAACTCGGGCGCGGGCAGCACCACCAGGGTGCTGATGCCCATGGTCCGGATGACGTCGTCCATCGTGTCCACACCGCCGAGGACGGGGATGCCCAGCTTGCGGACCTCCGCGGCGTTCCCGGGGTCGCTCAGGCACACGCCGGCGGCCCGGAGTTCCTGCCCGCCACCGCGCCGCAGCACGGCGACCAGCTCCGCGATGCCGTGCGCCGGACCGACCAGGAGCGTGGCGCTGCGGCCCCGGTCCCTCGCCCACCTGTGGTGCAGCCGGCGCCGGAGCGCGTACCGCACCAGCAGGGCGATGGCGGCCGCCGGCAGCGCAGCCATGATCATGTCATGCAGGAGGTCCGAGTCGTGGGTGAACGACCAGTGCGCGACCGCGGCGAGCGCCGGCAGTGCGACCGCACCGCGGAGCACCCGTCGGTACTCCTCGGTCCCCAGCCCCAAGGCGCTGCGGTCGTAGGAGCGATGGGCGACCATCGCCACGATCCACGTCGGGGGCAGCACCAGGGCCACCGCCCAGCGGCCGTACACCGCGTGGATCACGAAGGCCGCGGCAACAGCCGCGAGGCTGTCCGCGACCAGCAGGACTATCCGGTACCTCTGCTCCCAAGGTCTTCGGCGACCTTGTGGAGTCCTGTGTTCCACAAGCTGTTGCTCATGCGTGACCTCAATGGTCATGCGCCCCCCACACGTGCACGGTTACCCCTGACCGAACACCGATGTGCCCCCAACACAGCGGCAGTTGAAAACAAAAGAAGCCTCAGCGGTTCCCCAACCGCCTCATGTCCCCATACATGACGGCCAGCGCCTCAAGTTCCCCACCCAAATCGGTTCGGCGGCCCTCAATCTAGACCACCGAACGCAGTCACGGGAACAGTTGGACGAAACACACATCGCAATAGTGACATCGACTGCATACTGCCCAGGTGACGAGCATCGTGATCCCGGCCCACAACGAGGCGCAAGTCATCGGCCGGCTCCTCGATTCACTTCTGGCCGATTCCGTGGAGGACGAGACAGACATCGTGGTCGTGTGCAATGGCTGTACGGACGACACCGCGCGCACAGCGGCCGCCCGCGGTCCACGCGTGCGCGTCGTGGAGATCCCCGTACCGTCCAAACACGCCGCTCTGCGGGCGGGCGACGACCACGCACGCGGCTTCCCGCGGCTCTACGTGGACGCCGACGTCGTACTCGGAAGCGCCGACGTACGCGCCCTGACCGAGCCCCTCGAGGACCCCGGCTCGGGCATCCTCGCCACCGCGCCACAACGGCGGATTCCGCTGTCCGGCAGCGCCTGGCGGGTGCGCGCCTACTACCGCGTGTGGCAGCGGCTGCCCGCGGTGCGCGAGGGGCTGTTCGGCCGGGGCGTCATCGCGGTCTCCAAGGCCGGACACGCCCGGATCGCCGCGCTGCCGCCGCTGATGGCCGACGACCTGGCCGCCTCGCTGGCCTTCGCGCCCGAGGAAAGGCTCGTGGTCGACGCGGCCACGGTCGTGGTCCGGCCGCCGCGAACATGGCCGGATCTGATCAAACGGCGGGTCCGGGCGGCGGTGTCCACGACCCAGGTCGAACAGCACCACCAAAGCCCGCAGGAGGCCTCGGCGCGCACGAGCAAGGCGGATCTGATCGCCCTGGTCCGCGCCGAACCGAGGCTCGTCACGGGTGTCGTAGTCTTCGTCGCGGCGGCGGTCGTCGCCCGGCGTGGGGCCGCGAAGGCCGTCCGCGCCCAGGACTTCGGCACCTGGCTGCGGGACGAGAGCAGCAGACAGAACTGAAGCGCACCAGATCGGGAGCTCCCGAACATGTACCTCACCGACCGCTCCGCGCCCGCGGGGGCGAGCACCGACCAGCCCCGAAGACGCGGCCTGCGGCCCGGAGTTGCCCCGGTCGTGCTCGTGCTGGGCACGGTCAGCCTGATCACCGACATCTCCTCGGAGATGGTCACCGCCGTCCTGCCGCTCTACCTCGTCAGCACGCTCGGGTTCAGTCCGCTGGCCTTCGGCACCCTCGACGGCGTCTACAACGGCGTCAGCGCACTGGTGCAGCTGACCGGCGGCCACCTCGCCGACCGCATCCGCAACCACAAACTCCTCGCCGGTCTCGGCTACGGCCTGTCCGCGCTGTGCAAGCCGCTGCTCCTGCTGGTGAGCAGCATCGGCGCGCTCGGCACGGTCCTCGCCCTGGACCGCACCGGCAAGGGCCTGCGCACCGCCCCGCGGGACGCGATGATCTCCCTGTCCACCCCGACCGGGAAGCAGGGCCGGGCCTTCGGCGTGCACCGGGCCATGGACACCACCGGCGCGATGCTCGGACCGCTCGCCGCGTTCCTCATCCTGAGCGCGGCGGCGGACGGCTACGACGCGGTGTTCGGCGTGAGCGCGTGCGTGGCGGTGCTCGGGGTGGTCGTGCTGGTGCTGTTCGTGCCGGGCCGGCGGCAGAGCGGCACGGACGCGCACGTACCGGGCGAGCGGCAGCCCACCGGGACGGACGAACCCGGCGCCACCGCCAGCCCCCCGGTCCGCGTCCGTGAAGCCCTCGCGCTCCTGCGTCTGCCCCGGCTGCGCGCCCTCGCCGGCTGCGCCGCGCTCCTCGGCCTGACCACCGTCAGCGACGCCTTCGTCTACCTGCTCCTGCAACGCCGGGCGGGTATCGGCGAGCAGTGGTTCACGCTGCTCCCGCTGGGCACCGCGGTGGTGTTCCTGCTGCTGGCCGTGCCCGTGGGCGCGCTGGCCGACCGGGTCGGGCGGCACACCGTGTTCCTCGCCGGACATGCGGCGCTGCTGACCGGTTACGCCCTCCTGCTGTGGGCGCCGGACACCCCGGCCCTCCCGTTCCTCGTGCTCGCCCTGCACGGCGTGTTCTACGCGGCCACCGACGGCGTGCTTCCGGCCGCCCTCGCGGACATCGTGCCCGAGCAGCTGCGCGCCAGCGGCCTCGCCATCGTGGGCACCAGCCAGGCACTGGCCCGCTTCTGCTGCTCCCTGGCCTTCGGCGCGGCCTGGACGGTCTGGGGAGACGGCCCGGCACTGGCCGCCTCCGCACTCGGCCTGCTGTGCTGCGCCGCAATCGCGACGAGGGTGCTGCGCCCGAGAGGCAGCGCCGCATGACCACGGCCCCTCCGACCCACCGCGTTCCTGGACGCCCGTCACGACGGCCGTCCCCGGGCCCCGCTCGACCACCCACGGCTCCCGGGGTCGCGGGCTGCCTGCCCAGCACTATCCGCCTCCGCCCGCGACCTGCTGTGCTGCGCCGCCGTCGCGACGAGGGTGCTGCGCCCGAGAGGCAACGCCGCATGACCACGACCCACCGCGTTCCTGAACACCCGGCACGACGGCCGCCCCCTGGCCCCGCTCGACCACCCACGGCTCCCGGGGCTCGTGCGCTGCACGCCCGGCACAATCCTGAGGGCACGCCCGGGGACCGCCTTGCCGACCGCACCCCCGACGACCACCGCGCCCCGACCGTCCGGGGCCCCCGATGACCGCCGTACCCACCAGGGCCCCGGAGCCCCGATGACGACCACCGCGACACCGAGGAACCACATGACACCGCTGCGCCGCCGCCTGCTCGTCCTGCTCACGGCGGTTCTGCTGCTCGCCGGGGTGGGTACGGGCATGGTGCTGCACGCCGCCGACCGGGCGGACCGGGCGAACAAGCCCCAGGCGGGCGGCCCCGCCGTCAGCGCGGGCAGGCTGACGCTCGGCCAGAAGAACCGCCTGGCGTTCATCAACGCCGCCGCGGGCCCGCACCGCACCGCGGTCGCCTCGGTCCCGGCCGCCGACCCGAAGGCCGGCCGGACCGCCTCGGACCTCAAGTGCGCGCGCTTCTACGCGGCGGCCGGCACCGGCATCTGCCTCCAGTCCAACCCGGGCGTCCTCAAGCAGAGCAACCGCGCCCTGCTCCTGGACGCCGACCTGCGCACCCGGCACACCTACGCGCTCGCGGGCACCCCCAGCCGGGCCCGGGTCTCGCCCAGCGGACGCTTCGTCGCCTGGACGGTCTTCGTCTCCGGGGAGTCGTACGCCTCGGCCTTCTTCTCCACCCGCACCTCGGTCCTGGACACCCGCACCATGAAACTGACGCCCAGCCTGGAGAGCTTCTCCATCACCCTGGACGGCAGGTCCTACCGGGCCGCGGACGTCAACTTCTGGGGCGTCACCTTCGCTTCGGACGACGACACCTTCTACGCCACCCTCAACACCGCCAACAAGACCTACCTGGTGCGGGGTTCGCTCTCCGGCCGCGAGGTCACCACCCTGGCCGAGAACGTGGAGTGCCCCTCGCTCTCCCCCGACGGCACCCGAGTCGCCTTCAAGAAGCGGGTGTTGTCCCGTACCGACCTCTGGCACGAGTACGTCCTCGACCTGCGCACCCTCAAGGAGACCCCGCTCGCCGAACGCCACAGCGTCGACGACCAGGCCACCTGGCTGGACAACGGCACGGTCGCCTACGCCCTGCCCGCCGACGGCAAGGTCGGCACCAGCGACCTGTGGAGCGTCCCGGCGAACGGCTCGGGCAAGCCGCGTCTGCTGCTCCCGGGCGCGTCCTCCCCGGCCCCCCTGTAGCAGCGGGGGCCGGGTGGTCGTCCCGGTTCAGCGCAACTCCGCCTCCAGGGGGTCGTCTTCGAGGAACCCGCCCGACTGGTGGCGCCACAGCTTGGCATAGGGGCCGTCCAGGGCGAGCAGTTCCTGGTGGCTGCCCTGCTCCACGATCCGGCCGCGGTCGAGGACGACGAGCTGGTCCATGCCCGCGACCGTGCTCAGCCGGTGGGCCACCACGAGCGCCGTCCGCCCCTCCATGAGCCGCCACAGCGCTTCCTGCACCAGGATCTCGCTCTCGGAGTCCAGCGCGCTGGTCGCCTCGTCGAGCAGCAGGATCGGCGCGTCGCGCAGGATCGCCCGGGCGAGGGCGACACGCTGGCGCTGTCCGCCGGACAGCTTGACGCCGCGCTCCCCCACGAGGGTGTCGAACCCCTGCGGCAGCGCGTCGGCGAACTCCGTGACGTGGGCCGCCTCGGCGGCACGGCGGATCTCGGCGTCGGTGGCGTCCGGCCGGGCGAAGGCGATGTTGTCGCGCAGGGTCCGGTGGAACATCGCCGGGTCCTGCGGGACGTAGGCCATCAGACTGCGCAGGTCGGTCTGGCGCAGCCGGCTGATGTCCTGTCCGCCGACCAGGATCCGGCCGCCGTCGATGTCCTGCATGCGCAGCAGCAGCCGGGTGAGGGTGGTCTTGCCGCCGCCGGACCGGCCGACGAGGCCCACCTTCGTCCCGCCGGGCACGACCAGGTCGAGCCCCTCGAAGAGCCGCTCGGCGCCCGCGTGGGCGAAGTGCACCCGCTCGAAGCGGACGTCGGCGGCCCCGGGCACCAGCGGTTCGGGCGACGGCGGGTCGAGCACGGTCGGCGGGGTCAGCAGCAGTTCGGTGAACTGCGCGGCCTCCGTCATCGAGCCCTCCAGCCGGCGGTAGATCTGGTTGAACTCGAACATGATCCGGGTCGCGTTGGAGTAGTAGGTGAAGGCGACCACGACCGCCTCGACGTTGTGCCCGCTCCCGCCCAGGGCTACCGCGAGCAGCAGCCCCAGCGCGTTGGTCAGCACGGACATCGGTGCGACGAAGGTGTCGATGCGCAGGTTGCCGTAGTCCCAGGACCGGAGCATGAGCCGGCGTGAGACCGCGACCCGGGAGCGGTGCTCGGCGGCCTCGCGGGCCTCGGCGCCGAACGCCCGGACGGTGTCCATGTTCATCAGGCTGTCGGCCACGTGCCCGGAAACCCGGGCGACGGCCGCCTCGCGCTCGGCGACCAGTGCCTGGCGGCGCCGGATGAGGGGTGCCGCGCACAGCGCCGTCACCGCGATCATCGTCAACAGGCCGACGACGAGCAGCGGTTCGTAGCGCCACAGCACCACGGAGCCGAACAGCAGCGGGACGAAGCTGCCCACGATCTGGAACGCGAGAGTGTCGACGAACGGCTCGAAACGGGTGGCGAAGCTCAGGACGCGCTTGGTGAGCGACCCGGCGAAGTTGTCGTGGAAGAACGAGGCGTCCTTGGCGAAGAGTTCGTCCATCCCGATCACGTACAGGTGCTCGATGCCGCGGGCGTCGAGACGGTTCAGGCAGTGCAGGGCGACCCGCCACAGCGCTTCCGCGAGCAGCAGGACCCCGGCGAAGCCCAGGACGTACGGCAGCGCCGAGCCGAGGGTCGTGCCCCCGCCGTCGGCGATGGTGCCGGCGAGTTTGGCGACGATCAGCGGCGCGATGTAGTTGATGCCGATGCTGCCCAGCGCCGACAGCAGCATGGCGGGCAGCGTCAGCCACCGCAGGCGGGCCAACTCCCGTGCGTAGTAACGAAGTGCGAGGATCACCGCGCCTTTGGGCGGTGCGGTCTTGTGTGCCTCAGGCGTCTGCATCATAACCCTGTGTGTGTGAAGGGTTGCGGTCCGAGTTCGGCAGTGTCCCGCGACGGCGACCCCGGGGTCCACGCGTTTTCGGCAGGTCACGCCCGGCGAACGCCGTCAAATCTCAAGTGACGCAAGGGGATTGACGTAGAAAGCGCTTGCCACCTACGGTCCCCCGAATGGGTATGCAGCGAAGATTCGGGTGGGCCTCGCTGGCCGCGGCGACCACCATGGCACTGGCGGCGGGAGTGACCGCGGCGCCGGCCGCCCACTCCGCGGACGATCCCGTGCAGATCGTGGTCGACGGGAACGACGTACGCGCCGACAACGTGAACGGCCTGACCTACAAGGGCCTCGGTCTGCTCAGTTGCAACAGCACCAGCAACCTGCTGATGGACTACAAGGCGGAGCATCCCGACCGCTACTGGCAGCTCGTCAGGGTGCTGTTCGGCGGGCGGAACCCGCTCATCAACCACGTGAAGATCGAGATGGGTTCGGACACCAACACGTCGACCGGTTCCGACCCGGCGACCATGCGCACGGCGGACGAGCTCGCCGACGCCTCCCGCTCCCCCGGCTTCCAACTCGCCGCCGACGCCAAGACGGTGAACCAGGACCTCAAGGTCTCGATCCTGCGCTGGGTCATGCCCCAGTGGGTCCAGACCGAATGGAACAAGGGCACCGGCACCGACGAGATGTACAAGTGGTACAAGGAGACGATCCTCGACGCGTACCAGAAGTACGGGTACATGGTGGACTACGTCGATCCGGACACCAACGAGACCACGAAGCCCGACATCTCCTTCGTCAAGTGGTACAAGAACGCCCTGGCGAACGACACCGAATTCGCCGATCCCCGCTATGGCCTGACGCCTCGCCAGCAACTGGCGGCGGCGAAGGCGTACCACGCCGTCAAGATCGTCGCCTCGGACGAGAACACCACGAAGAACATCGGTCCGGCGATGCTCACGGACACCGAACTCTTCGGCATGGTCGACGCGGTGGGCTACCACTACACCACCGACGACCGGCTCGACGGCACTCCCGACAGCGCCACCTACCGGCCGTACACGAAGCTGGCGACCGGTGCCAACGCCCACGGCCAGGACAAGGAGGTCTGGTACAGCGAGGGTGTGGGCTCCTTCGGCTGGACGGACTACCGGGTCGACAACACCGAGGGTCCGGGCGGTGCCAGCACGGGCATCGGCGGAGTGCAGAGCGCCCTCGACCTCGCCAACCGCTCCGTGAAGGGCTACGCCAACTCCAAGCGGACGCACTACATCTTCCAGCCGGCGATCGGCGCCTTCTACGAGGGCGCCCAGTACAGCCACAAGGAGCTGGTCAGCGCCCGCGACCCGTGGTCCGGGAGCATCCACTACGACGCCGCCGTGTACGTGATGCAGCACTTCACCCAGTTCGCGAAGACCGGCTGGGAGAACGCCGGCAACACGGCCGGCATCTGGCGCACCGTGCCGGAGGCGAGCTACAGCGGGGTGAGCGGCACCGAGAACGTCGACGGCTCCAACGGCGCGCCCAGTTACCTGACGCTCGCCGACCCGAAGAAGAAGGACTTCTCCACGATCGCCGTCAACGACAGCGACCGGACGAAGACGTACCGGATCAGGGCCGAGAACATGGACCTGGGCGGTGATCCCGCCATGGAGGTCTGGGAGACCCGCGCGGCCGACCCCGGTCAGGCCTACGACGCGAACTTCAAGCACCTCGCGGCGCAGCTGGGCCCCGACGACGACGGCTTCTACACCTACACGGTGAAGCCGCGCTCGATCGTCACCTTCACCACCCTCGACCGCAGCCACGACAAGGCGGCCCGGCAGCGCCTGCCGCGGTCCACGGCCCGCACCGTGCTCGACACCGACGCGAGCGGCAAGGGGCACGACACCCGCGACAGCGTCCTGTACGCCGACGACTTCGGGTACGAGGAGGAGGGCCGGGTCCAGGTCGGCACCGGCAACGGAGCCCGCAAGGCGTCCCAGCCGTACCTCGCGTCCCGGGGCGGCCAGCCGCGTTACCTGGTCGACCAGACGGGCGCCTGGGAGGTGGGGAAGGACGCCGACGGCGACAACGTCCTCCACCAGTACCTGGACCAGTCCATGAAGGACACCGGCGCCTGGAACCGGAACACCCCCAACACCACGGTGGGCGACTTCCGTTGGGAGAACTACCGGGCCTCGGTCGACGTCTCCTTCCCGGACCCGCGGGGCGGTGCCGCCACCCTCGGCGTACGGCAGCAGAAGGGCATGGCCGCGACGGACGCCGCGTACAGCGTCGGGATCGGCCCGGACGGCGGCTGGACCCTCTCGCGGTACGGCACGGTCCTGCGCACCGGGACGGTGGCCGCGTCCGACGGCTACCGCCTCGCCGTCGAGGCCCGGGGTGCGAACGTCACCGCGTACGTCGACGGCCGGGCCGTCGCCACCTACACGGACCCGGCGCCGGTGACCGGGGGCCGCGTCAAGCTCGGCACCGACTTCCACCGCACCGCGTTCGACGACCTGAAGGTGGAGAAGGTCGCCGGATACACCCCGTACGCCACGGCGCTGACTGACAACATGGACGGCTCGGTCGAGTACGCCGGTGCCTGGAGCCGCAACGCCTCCCTCGGTGACGCCATGAACTGGTACCGGACGACGTCGACCGGCACCGCGGCCGGCGCCACGGTCACCATTCCGTTCCGCGGCACGGGCGTGGACGTCATCGGCGGCAACGACGGAAGCGCCGTCCTCGACGTCTCGGTGGACGGCCGGCCCGTCGTCCGGGACGCGCGGACCGTCGCCACCGACAAGCGCCAGGCGACCTACTCACTGCGGGGTCTGCCCGACGGCAGGCACACGGCGACGTTCACACTGAAGTCCGGGAAGATCGTCCTCGACGCCTTCACCTCGATCTCCGGCGACGTGGACGGACGGGTCGACACGACACCGCTGCGCAGCGCCCTGAAGGCGGTGGGCACCCCGCACCGCGACGACTGGACGGCCGGCTCCTGGGCCCTGTTCGCCTCCGCACGCACGGCCGCCAGGGCCGCGGTGTCCGGACAGCGGGGCCTGGACACCCTCGGCGTGGAACAGCTCGCGGCCAGGCTCGGCGCCGCCTACGCCGGTCTGGTGCGCGAGGAGGGCTGACCGACGCGAGGCTCCCGGACGGTGGTGACGGCATCGGGCCGGCGCGACGCATCCTGCCCGGTGCCGTCAACCGCCGGAGTCAGCGGACCTGTCACGGGCCGGTCCGCCGGCAGCCGTCGCCCTGCGCCGGGGCCGGGACAGCCCGGCCAGCCGTGCCACCCGGCGCCAGTCGGCCGACGCCCCGGTCACCGGCCGGCCGGGGCGATGGCGGGGTACCCGGACCCGCAACGCTCCGGGCGCGGTCCGGCACACCACGGGAGTCGGCAGCACCACGTGTTCCCCGTCGATCCCTACGGGGATGTCGGCGCTGTCCGCGTCAACGACGACCTCGTCGGCCCGCAGCCGCATGACGGACCCCGAGCGGTCCCCGCGCACCAGGCGGGCCGCCTGGGCCGCGTTCGCCACCCGCACGCCCAGCACACCGAGCTGCCCCGAGTCCAGCCGTTCGCGGCGCCCCGGGTGGGCCGAGTCGACCGCCCGCAGATAGGGGTTGTTGCTGACGAGCAGCGCCTGGAGCGCGCCGACCCGGGCGGGCCCGGCCCGGATCCGCAGCACCGGCGCGGCCTCGCCGGTGAGCAGACCGGGCAGGGTCCGCAGGGTCGTGTGCAGCTTGGCGTCGCGGTAGGCGGGATCGGCCACCACGGACGCGTACGTCCCGAAGGAGGCGTTGTTGACGAACACGCGGTCGGCGGCGAATCCGAGGTCCACGCGGAGTTCCACGCCGTCGGTGAGCACCTGGAGTGCCGTCGCTGGGTCGTCGCGGTCGAGGCCGAGGTCGAGGGCGAAATGGTTGCGGGTGCCCGCGGGGATCACGGCGAAGGGCACGTCGTGTCGCGCCGCCACTTCGGCCACCAGTGCCTGGGTACCGTCACCGCCGGCCACCGCCAGCAGGTCGGCGCCCTCGGCCACGGCCTGCCGGGCGAGGGCCGCCACGTCCTGTCGGCCGTCCAGCAGCACGACGCGGGCGCCCGCGGCCCGGGCCTTCTCCACCAGCCCGAAGCGTGCCACCTTGCCGCCACCGGAACGCGGGTTCATCACGATCCAGGCGGCGCGCGGTGCCGCGACACGCTCGGCCACGGCACCCGGGGGTGCCAGGGCCAGGCGTGCCGAGGCGACGGCCAGCACCCACAGGGCCAGGGACAGCACGGCCGGCCCCAGCATCCCCGAGGCGCCGTACAGGCACAGGACGGTGAGCGGGGCGGCCACCGACAGCACCAGCCCGAGGACGCGCAGCGTGCCGGTGTGGGCCAGCGTCCACCACACGCCGACGGCGGCGAGCGCCAGGCCGCCGATGCCGACGAGGGCCCACAGCACACTGCGCAGTCCGGCCGCGAGGAGGGGCACCAGGACGCTGCCCAGGAGGGCCAGGAGGGCGAGCCGGGCCAGGGGGACGCTGCCGGACTGCTCGGCGCTGCTCGGGTGGCGTCCCATGTCCTCGCCCTCCCTTACGGTGTCGTCGCCTGCCGCGGACGGACCCCGTGGTGACCGCTCGTCACATGTCGCGTCCGGGACGCTCGAACGGCTCGAAGGAGTCGTCACGCCGGACCACGCACAGGGCCCAGATGACGAGGGCCGAGAACGCGATCATCACGAGCGACCAGACCGGGTAGTACGGCAGGGAGAGGAAGTTGGCGATGATGATGAGTCCGGCGATGGCCACCCCGGACACCCGTGCCCAGGTGGCCGCGCGGAACAGCCCGAGGCTCACGAGCACGCCCACCACGCCCAGGCAGAGGTGGATCCAGCCCCAGCTCGTCAGGTCGAACTCGAAGACGTAGTTGCGCGTCGTGACGAACACGTCGTCCTCGGCGATGGCCATGATGCCCCGGAAGATGTCGAGCAGTCCGGCGAGCATCAGCATGACGGCGGCGAAGACCATCGTGCCGGCGGCCCAGTCCTGCTTGGCCGTGGACCGGTGTGCGGTGTGTGTAGCGGTCATCCTGACCCCTCGTTTCGATCGGCCGGCGGGCTCAGCGCCGGGTGGTGGCGGCGACGCCGTCGGAGGTCCCCGAGCCGTGGCCGCTGAGGACCAGTTCCTTCGCCCGGGCGAACTCCGCGTCCGTGATGTCGCCCTTGGCCCGGATCTCCGAGAGCCTGGCGAGTTCGTCGACGCTGGTGGTGCCGCCGCCCTTGGCGGTCTGACGGATGTACGAGTCGAAGGCCTGTTGCTGTGCCCGCGCCTGGGCGACCTCGCGCCGCCCCATGTTCTTGCCGCGGGCGATCATGTAGACGAAGACGCCCAGGAAGGGCAGCACGATCGTGAACACCAGCCAGCCGGTCTTGGCCCAGCCGCTCAGGTCGTCGTCACGGAAGATGTCGACGACGACCCGGAAGAGCAGGACGAACCACATGATCCACAGGAAGAACATCAGCATGGACCAGAAGACGCTCAGCAGCGGGTAGTCGTACGCGAGGTACGTGGACGCACTCATGTCACTCTCCTCCGTCCGGGGCCTTCGCCCGGCCGCCTGTCTGTGCCGTCCTCAGCGTGCCCGCGGCAGGGAGCGGGCGGCTTCACCCGGCGCGGGTGAGCGGGCGCCCCGGCCGGGTCGGCGACGGGGGCGCGGCGCCGCAGGACGCGGGCCGAGCGGTACCAGGCGCTGGACGCGACGCCCTCCCCCGCGGCCAGGCCCGACACGGCGACGAGGAAGACGCCGATCAGCCAGGACAGAAACGTGAAGACCGGTCCCAGCGCACCGAACTCGGCCAGGCTGCGCTCCATCGCGGCGGGCAGGACCAGCCGGGCGGCCCCGCTCAGAGCGACCGTGCCGGTCCCCGCGAGGACGGCGCCCGGCAGCAGGCTCTCCCAGCCGACGCGGCCGCTCAGCAGCAGGTACTGGGTCCACCACCACAGCAGCGTCGTCGAGAGCAGGGACATCGTCAGGCCCACGGCCGGGCCGGCGCCGAAGCCCGCGCGCAGCGGCGCCTGGGCCAGGAGGAACACCAGCCAGACCACCAGCCACAGGGGCCAGCGCCAGATCGCGGCCCGCAGCGGCGCCCGGGGCAGGCGCCAGCAGCGTTCGCACACCGCTTGCAGGGCCCGGCTGAACGCCGTCGCGGACGCCAGGGCCACCAGCACCCCCAGGACGCCGACGGTGTCCCGCGTGGGGCCGGTGGCGGAGAAGGTCCTGCGCACCTCCTCCAGCGTGTCGCCGCGCATTCCCAGCACCGTGCGCAGGGAGTCGGCCAGCAGGTCCTGGACGCCGGGAGGCGCGAACGCGGCCACCGTCATGAGCAGCGGGAGCGCGGCGAGGAAGGCCTGCGCGGCCAGTCTCATGGCGCCTTCCACCACGTTGAGCGCCGACAGCCGGGGAAGGAACCGGACGAGCGCGTTGGACCGCACGCTCTCCACGACCCTCGCCGCCCGGGCCCGGCGTGCCGGATCGGAGTTCCTGGTCATGGCTCACGCGGCGTCCCGGCTCACGCGGCCGCGTGCTCCGGTCGGTCGGTGGCGTCCCGTGCCGGGCGTGCGGCGGCGAGCACCGCCGTGATCGCCAGCACCACCACGACCAGCAGCAGGACCAGTGCCACCGCGCCTACGGTGGGGTGGTTCCACAGGAGCAGGGCGAGGGCGCCCGCGCCGATGGTGACACCGGTGGTCCACTGCCGGTGGGCGGACAGCCACTGTCCGGTGAGACCGGTGGTGAGCCCCGCGCGGCGCAGCGCACGCCCGGCCGCCGAGGCCCCGCGCAGGGACCCGGCGCGTACACCGCGGGCGATCCGGCCCGGGCCGTACAGGTAGGCGGTCAGGGCGGTGAGCAGGCTGACGACGAGCAGGGTGCGGGCGGCAGCGCGCAGGAAGCGCACGAAGGTGTCGAAGATCGCCGCGGCGGCGTCGGGAGGCAGTGCCGCCGGGGGCACGGAGTCGAGGTAGACGCGCCGCAGGACGACCAGCGCGACGAGCAGCAGCACCGCCATGAGGCCGACGCCGAGTGCGGTGATCATCACCATCACCCGGTGTCCGGGGGCGACCCACACGGCCAGGGCGGCGAGGGCGAGGGTGAGGACGGGCAGCCAGGTCCCGATGATGTCCAGCAGCCGCATGCCGTCCTGGGCCTTGCCCAGTTGTTCGGTACGGAACAGGGGGACGGTGCGGTCGGTGTCCGGGATGGCGGCGGCCTTGTCGAAGCCGGCGTCGACGAGGCGCTGCCGTACCTGGTCGACCACGGCGCCGATGTCGAGCTGCACCGTGTCGCCTTCGGCCTGCACCGCACCGTCGCGGTCGCCGGTGAGCATGTTCACCACCGTGGCGTGGGCCCGCCGGTTGGCGCCCTCCCACGCCTGGGCGAAGGCCTCGCCGGTGATCACGCGGCTCACGGTGCGGTGCACGACGCTCTGCACCGCGGAGCGCAGCGGGCCGGTGAGGGACTCGGCCCCCTCGACCACCCGGGGCGGCGCCCCGTTGTCCGCCAGGGTCTTGGTGAGCGCCGCCGTGATCGCCTCCACGTCCACCTGGGCCACCGCACGGGCGGTCAACCGGTCGATCACGACGTTCTGCACGTCCGGGTCCGAGGCGAGCGGCGCGACGGTCTGCACGTACCGGTCGGTGTCGGACACCTGGTCGTGCACCCAGGTCGCGACGAGGGCGAGGGGGGCGAGCAGCAGCGTCAGCACCAGCAGGACGGTGGCTCCCGCGCGCCGCGTCCGCCGGTGGCGCACGGTCGCGGCGCGGCGCAGCCGCTGGTACTCCGCGTGCTCCTCGGCGGTCACGGCGTGCCCGCCGACGGTGGGGGCGCCGGCGCCCGACGCCCGGGAGCTCGAGGCGGGGTTCATGGTGTCTCCCTCGTTGGTCCGACGGGGGCGGGCTCCGTCTCAGACGTTCGCCGGGGGCTCCCGGCGGTCCGTGATGCCCGCTCTGCGCAGCGCGGCCCGCCAGGCGAGGGCCAGGGCGAGTTCGCACAGGCCGAGCAGGACGAGCCACAGACCGAGCAGACGGGTCAGTGCGCGGGCCGACTCGGCCGGCAGGGCCAGTACCACGATCCCGGCGACGATGCCGATCACCGCCGCGCCCGCCACGAAGGCCCGGTGTGGCAGGTCCTCGGCGGTGATCGCCGTGTAGAGGGTGAGGATCCCGGAGACGAGCCAGACGGCTCCGACGATCAGGGAGAGCACGGAGATGGTCTGGAGCGGATCGCGCAGACACAGCACCCCGGCGAGGACGTACAGCACGGCGACGATCAGACCGGGCAGCCGTTCGCCGGTCCGGGCGAAGACGGCGACGAACCGGAAGGCGCCGGTCACCAGCAGGTACAGGCCGATGAGGACGGCGAGGACGTGCAGGGTCTCGTCCGGCCAGACCAGGACGAGGACGCCCGGCACGAGCGTGGCGATCGCGGACCCGAGGATCCAGGTCCAGGAACGGCCGAGCCGCCCCAGTATCTCCGCGCCGTCGGCCGTGCGGCCGGGGGCGGCGCCGTCGGGGCTCTGCTCGGCTGCGGTGGGCGCTGCCGGACCACGCGGCACGGTCATGACTCCTCCTCGCCCCGTCGGACAGGTCGTCCCCGTGCCGGCCGGGGCGGGTACGGGGGTCCTCTCGCGGCCAGCGTCCCGCGCATCGTCCCCGGCCGGGTCACCCGTCACGGGTGATCCGCGGCGAGGGCCGTACCGGTGGGCTGGGAACCGAGGCGGCGCCGGTCAGGGGCGGTCGTGCGCGCCGTGCGGCGCGCCGGCAGGTCGTGGTGCCGGTCCTCGTCACCGATCCGGGAGGTTCCGCCATGGCCGTACCGAACTCCTCCACCGTTCTGCTGTCGCCCGCCGAACGGGCGGCCGTCGGCACGAACGCCCGCGCCCGTGCGCCCCGTTCCGGCCACGGCGGCTTCGAGGACGGCCAGGGGCGCTTCGACCCGCTGGAGGTGATCGAGGATCAGTCGGCCACGCGGGTACCGGAGTTGGTGCCCATCCGCTACGGCCGGATGCTCGAGTCGCCCTTCCGCTTCTACCGCGGCGCGGCGGCGATCATGGCGGCGGACCTGGGAGCCGTCCCGGACACCGGACTTCGGGTGCAACTGTGCGGAGACGCCCACCTGCTGAACTTCCGGCTGCTCGCCTCGCCGGAGCGTCATCTGGTCTTCGACATCAACGACTTCGACGAGACGCTGCCCGGGCCCTTCGAATGGGACGTCAAGCGCCTGGCCACCAGCTTCGCCATTGCGGGCCGGGCGAACGGCTTCTCCGTGCAGGAGCAGAACGCCGTCGTGCGGACGTGCGTCCGGGCCTACCGGGAACGGATGCGGGAGTTCGCGGGCATGCGCACCCTGGACATCTGGTACGCCCAGGACGACGCCGACCGTCTGCGCGCGCTGCTCGCCTCCTCGATGGACAAGAAGGCCAGACGCCGCACCGCCTGGGCCACGGAGCAGGCCCGTACCCGCACCTATCTGCAGGCCTTCGCGAAGCTCACGCGCGCCACCCCGGAGGGCCGCCGGATCGCCCCCGACCCGCCGCTCGTCACCCCGCTCAGGGATCTGCTGGCCGACGCGGCGGACAACCAGCAGGAGAAGGAGCTCCAGACCGTTCTGGAGGAGTACGCGCTCACCCTGCCGTCCGAACGCCGGCACCTGCTGCGCCACTTCCGGCTGGTGGACATGGCCCGCAAGGTGGTGGGCGTCGGCAGTGTCGGCACCCGCTGCTGGATCCTGCTCCTGCTCGGCAGGAACGACGACGACCCGCTGCTGCTGCAGGCCAAGGAGGCCCAGGAGTCGGTGCTGGCCGGCCCGACCGGATGCCACCCCTTCGACAACCAGGGCCGCCGGGTGGTGACCGGCCAGCGCCTGATCCAGACGACCAGCGACATCTTCCTCGGCTGGACCCGCGTGGTGGGCATCGACGGGCGGGAACGCGACTTCTACGTACGGCAGTTGCGGGACTGGAAGGGTATCGCCCGGCCGGAGACCATGGACCCCGGCCTGCTCGGGCTGTTCGCCCGGCTGTGCGGTGCCTCGCTGGCCCGGGCCCACGCCCGTTCCGGCGATCCGATCGCCATCGCCGCCTACCTGGGCGCCGGTGGCCGCTTCGACCACGCCCTCACCGCATTCGCCCAGTCCTACGCCGACCGGAACGAGCGGGACTTCGAGCTCCTGGCCGCGGCCGTGCGCTCCGGGCGGGTCGCCGCGCAGAGCCTCTGAGCGTCACCGAGGGGGCCGTCGAGCACGGACGGCCCCGTCACTCCGGCATCCGCCGCATCTCCACCACGTGCAGGCCCAGCGACTGGCAGCGGGCCAGCAGGCCGAACAGCTGCGCCTCGTCGATGACGGAGCCGAACAGGACGGTCTGCCCGGACATGTTCACGCGGTCCAGCTCGGGAAAGGCTTCCGCCAGTGTGTCCGACATGTGTCCGTCGACTCGGATCTCGTAGCGCATGGGCTGTACTCCCGCGGGCTGCCGGGAAGGCTGTCTGGGCCCTGTTCCGCCATGGTCCGCTCGGGCGGTGCCCGGCGGCCTCACCCTGTGCAGGTGATTGGCGGTCCGGTGGCCCGGACCACTCGGGTCAGTGCTTCAGGAAGAGCTTGAAGGAGATGATCAGGAGGCCGAGCAGCAGGTTGACCGAGGCGGTGGCGGCGACCAGGGGCCAGGTGGCGCGGGCTCGACGGGCCGCGGCCGCGGACCACCCCACCTGCCCGGCCACCGCGACGGACAGCGCCAGCCAGAAGGAGCCCTGCACGTCCAGGCCCAGCAGCGGGCTGACGGCCACCGCCGCGGCCGGTGGCACGGCCGCCTTGACGATCGGCCACTCCTCACGACAGGCGTGGAGGACGACCCGGCGGTCGAGCTGTTCCCGCGCCAGACGCGCCCCGAACAGCTGGGCGTGCACATGGGCGAGCCAGAAGACCACACCGGTGAGCAGCAACAGCAGCACCAGTTCCAGGCGGGGGAACGAGCCCAGGGCGCCGGCGCCGATCACCACGGAGGCCGCGAGCATGGACCCGTAGACGCCGCCGGTGTAGTCGGCGCGGTTCCGGTGCTCGGAGCCGGTCCTCTGACGCGTCGTGTCATCGGTCGTGGACATCGGGGCTCCTTGTGGATCAGCGCGTCGGTCCGGCCGACGGGGCCGGTGCCGAGGTCGTCGCCCGGGCCCCGGTTCCGGTCCTCCGGCCGGCCGGGAGGTTCGGTGTGACGAGGAGACTGGCCAGCGTGACGCCGCCGGTGGCGAGGATCGCCGCCTTGAGACCGTCGAGCTGGGCGGAGGCGTAGGAGTCGGCGACGGCGTCGACCTCCGAGGGCGGCAGTCCGGCGTCCGCCGCCGCCGCGCGCACCTGGTCGGTGGTGACGAAGGAGATCCCGGACTCGAGGGCGACACCGGTCTGTGTGCGGGCCGCCTCGGAGAGCCGGGGGTCGTCGTCGACCTGGGTGGTGAAGGCGTGCGCCAGCGCACCGAGGAGGATGGACCCGATCAGTGCCGTGCCCAGCGCGGAGCCGAGGTTCTGGGCCGTGAACTGCAGCCCTCCCACCTCGCTGCGCTCCTCCTCGCCGGCGCTGGACTGGACGACGTTGCCCAGTTGCGAGGCGAGCAGGCCGGTGCCCACGCCCACCAGGGCCATGGCTCCGGCGAACTGCGCGTCGTCGATGACGGGGTCGATGGTCGCCAGCAGCCACACGACGGCGACCGCCAGGGTGGCGAGGGCCAGCCGGACCATCCGGCGCGGTCCGACGGCCCGCCCCAGCGAGGAGGCGAGCAGGGAGGCGGCGAGCATGGCGACCGAGACGGGCAGCAGGCGCAGTCCGGTCTGGAACGCGTCGAAGCCCTGCACGACCTGCAGGTACAGCGGGATGACGAAGAACAGGCCCAGCAGGATGAGGTTCTGGCTCAGCAGGGTCAGCAGACCGGAGCGCAGCGCCGGCCGGCCGAGGAGGGGCAGATGGACGAGGGGGTCCGCGCCGCGGGCGTCGCGCCGCCGCTCCCAGTGGACGAAGAGGGACAGGACGGCCACTCCGGCACCGACGACGAAGAGCGTCGGGGCGAACCCCAGGACGGTGAAGGGCGGGTTGCGGGGCGCGACCCAGCCCCAGGTGCTGCTCTGCAGCACGCCGAGCACGCCCAGTCCGAGCCCGGCGGCCGACAGCACCGCGCCGACGCCGTCGAGACGGGGACGGTGCCCGGTGCGGGGGGAGTCGGTGATCACCCGTCGGCAGCACAGCACGGCCGCGACGACCACCACCTCGCCGGCGAAGACCAGCCGCCAGGTGAGGTAGGTGGTCACCCAGCCGCCGAGGAGCGGTCCCACCGCGATGCCCGCGCCGGCGAGGCCGCCGATGACGCCGTAGGCGACGGCCCGGTCCGGCCCGCGATAGGACTCCGCGACGAGGGCCGCCATGGCCGGCAGCACCATGGCGGCGCCGATTCCCTCGACGACCGACCAGCCCAGGGCGAGGACCCAAACGGTGGGGGCCAGCGCGGTCAGGGCCGATCCGGTGCCGTAGACGATCAGCCCGAGGAAGAAGAGACGGCGACGCCCGAGGATGTCGCCGAGCCTGCCTCCGATGATCATGAACGCGGCCATGACCAGCGCGTACAGGGTGATGACGGCCTGGACGGTGGTGACCTCGGTGTCGAAGTCCTCGACCAGTTGGCTGATCGAGACGTTCATGACCGAGGTGTCCAGGACCATCAGGAACTGCGCTGTGCCCAGGACGATCAGTGCGCGCCAGCGTCTCACGGTGAACCACCTCGCCGGGTCGGTTCGGAGCGGCGGTGGAGGCGGCCGCTCCTCCCATGTCAGCGCGGCGGGGGGCCCGGCGCATCACCCGCCGCGGGCGACCTGGCGGTCCTCACAGCAGGCCCATGTCCCGTGCGCGGTGCACCGCCTCGCTGCGGCGGTTCACCGCCAGCTTCCGGTACAGGCTCTTGAGGTGGGTCTTCACGGTGTTCGCGGAGAGGTACAGGTCCGCGGCGATCTCCTCCGTCGACATCATCTGCGCCAGCCGTTGCAGGACGTCGTGCTCGCGCTCGCTCAGCTCCTGCACGACGAGCGGCCCGGGGCGCGGGCCGGCCGCCGCAGGGCCGGGGGCGGTGCCGGGCACGAGCCATTCGGCGGCCAGCGACCGCAGCGGGGCCGCGGCCAGGAACGACCTGATCCAGCGCCCGGCGTCGAGGAAGGGGCGGCGCAGCCGTTCGTTGCGAGCGAGGAGGAGGGCCTGGGCGACGAACCGGCGGGCTGCTTCGTCGTCCCCCGCCGCCTGTGCGGCCTGCGCTCTCACCAGCGCCGCCCGCACGGTCACCGCGGGCCCCGGCCGGCTTTCGGCGGGCACGCTGTCGAGGAGGTCGATCGCGGCGTCCGGCCGGCCCGAGGCGAGGTGCAGGCGGGCGGCTTCCACCGTCCACGTCGGCTGGTCGTCGGGAAGGTGCCGGAGCACTTCGGCGGCCGCCTCGGGCCGCCCTTCGGCCAGATGGACGGTGGAGGTGACCAGCCGTTGCAGGCTGTCCGCCCAGGGTGAGGCGACGGCGGTGGACAGGGCCGGGGTCGCCGCCGCCACGGCCGCTCGCGCGTTGCCCCGGGCCAGGTGGAGCCGGGCGGTGGCGATCGCCCGCCCGGCGGCCGTCACCGGGTCCTGGGTGTCGAGGTCGAGTCGGTCGGCCTCGTCGAGGAGGGCCTGGGCCCGGCCCAGTTCGTGGCGGTCGACCGCCACGGCGGCAAGTACGAGCCGTTCGATGCCGGAACCGGAGGGCTGCGGAAGACTGAACCGCTCCGTCTCGGTCATCGCCGCGAGGGCCTTGTGCTCGGCCTCGCCGGGCCATCCGTCCAGGTAGTCGAGCAGCGCCAGGTGGCCCATCGACTCCTCCCGGGGCAGGACCGTGAGGATCCCGCCGGGACAGCCGACCGCCTCGGACAGGGCGGCCCGCGCGTCCTCGTAGTGTCCGGCCCACAGGCGCGCGGACCCCAGGTGCGTCAGCAGGAGGGCGGACAGTTCGGGGTGCTTGTCCAGGAGGTGCGGGGGGATCTCCGGCCGTATCTCGTCGGCGGTCTCGGCGGCCTGTTCGGCCCGTGCGGGAGAACCGGTCAGCCTGGCGGCCACCGCCTCCAGGAAGGCCCAGCTCAGATGGGCGGCCGCCGGGTCCCCGTCCTCGGCCGCCAGCCGTGCCTCGGCGTGGTGCAGATGGGCCACGCCCCGGTCGAGGTCGCTCTGGGCGAGGTCGCGGGCCGCCTGGACGAGTTCGGTCGCGGGGCCCGTGGACCCGGGCGCCATCCGGGAGAACAGCTCGTTGAGGTCGTCGGAGCGCAGACGGGTGAAGAACTCTCCGATCGCGAGGTCGTCGACGACGGCCGCGGCCGTGAAGTCCCAGTCGGCGGCGGCGGCCCCGTGGGCGAGTGCCTCCGGGAGGGCGCCTCGGCTGCGCATCCACCGGGCCGCCGCCCGGTGCAGGTCGGGTTCCAGACCCGGGTGGCGAACCCTCAGGTGGGTCTGGAGTATCTCCCCGAACAACGGGTGCAGGCGGTACCACCCCTGTCCCAGGTGTTCGACGAAGGCGTTGTCGCGGTGCAGCTCGGCCAGGATGAGCCCGGCGTCGGTCCGGTGGGTCAGCCCGTTCACCAGGTCGGGGCAGAAGCGGTCCAGGACGCTCACGCGCAGCAGCAGGTCCTGCGTCGCCGCCGGCTGGCGGGTGAGCACCTCTGCCAGCAGGAAGTCGGCGACGGCGCTGTGGTCGGCCTCGAACTCCTTGAGGTACCGCTCCGGGTCCGGGCTCTCCTGCGCGGCCAGGGCGCACAGCCGCAGGCCGGCGGCCCAGCCGCGGGTGCGCTCCACGAGGGCGCGTACGGAGTCGGCGGGCAGGCTGAGTCCGTGCAGTTCCAGGAGGGCCGCGGCTTCCCCGGGGTTCAGCGCGAGCTCGGCGTCCCGGATCTCCGTCAGGGTTCCGGCCGCTCGGTAGCGGTGCAGGGAGAACGGCGGTTCGTTGCGGGTGACGAGGACGAGACGCAGCCCGGAACCGGCGTGCTGCAGCACGAACTCCAACTGCTCCGCCACCTCGGACGCGCTCACCCGGTCGAACTCGTCGATCACGACGACCGGGGCCGGGTCGCGTCCGACGAGGTCCTCGGCGATCTCCGACAGCACCTTGTGGCCCACCCGGCCGGGGTCCGCCGGGCAGCGGATCCGGTCGGACAGCGGGGTGCCGGCGGTGCCGAGCGCATGGAGGAAGTACGCCCAGAACATGCCGGGGCGTTGTTCCTCCGTCTCGACGGTGAGCCAGCCGACGGGCCGGTCGAGGCGCGCGGTCCAGTCGGCGACCAACAGGGTCTTTCCGGCCCCGGCCGAGCCGTTGACCATGGTCAGCGGCGTCCCGAGGCCCTCTGCCAGGTGCTTGGTCAGGCGTGGCCGGGAGAGGAAGGTGGCGGGGCGCGACGGCACGGCGAAGCGCATCCGCAAGAACGGGTCCCCGAGCGGATCGACACGGGCTGCGGCCGGGACCGCGGTGTTCCTGTCGCCTGTGACCACGGTGCTCACCACCATGTCTCGTCAGGTCTTGGGGCAGCGGTGCCCTTAGCTCAGCTTTACACCCTGCCCGGAAATTCACCCGACGAAGAGGGCGCACCGCGGTTCAGGCGACCGCGTCCATCTCGTGGTCCAGGGAGAGTGCGGCGGTGATCAGGGCGAGGTGGGTGAAGGCCTGCGGGAAGTTGCCGAGCTGTTCTCCCGTCGGGCCGATCTCCTCCGCGAAGAGACCCGCGTGGTTCGCGTACGTCAGCATCTTGTCGAAGGCGTACCGCGCCGGTCCGAGCCGCCCCGAGCGGGCGAGCGCCTCGACGTACAGGAAGCTGCACAGGGAGAACGTGCCCTCGCTGCCGCGCAGGCCGTCCGGGGAGGCCGCCGGGTCGTAGCGGTGGACGAGGCTGTCCGACACGAGCTCGTCCTCCATGGCGTCCAGGGTGGACAGCCAGCGCGGGTCCGTCGGCGAGACGAAGCCGACGCTGGGCATGAGCAGCAGTGAGGCGTCCAGGGTGGTGTCGTCGTACTGCTGGACGAAGGCGCGGCGGCTCGTGCTCCAGCCGCGTTCCATCACCTGGCGCAGGATGTCGTCCCGGGCCGTGGTCCACTGGGCGAGGTCGGCGGGCCGGGCGAACTGCCGGGCCATGCGCACCCCCCGGTCGAAGGCCGTCCAGCACATCAGCCGGCTGTAGGTGAAGTCCTTCTGGCCGCCCCGGGTCTCCCAGATCCCCTCGTCGGGCCGGTCCCACGCCTTCACCAGCCAGTCGAGCAGTTCGGACAGCGCCCGCCAGCCCTCGTACGGCGGGACCTCGCCTTCCTCGTCCGCGGCCTGCGCCAGCGCGAGGGACGCCTCTCCGTAGATGTCGAGCTGTAGTTGGTCGGCGGCTCCGTTGCCGACGCGTACCGGCGCCGATCCGCGGTAGCCCTCGAAGTGGTCGAGGACCTCTTCCGTCAGTTCCGGGTCGCCGTCCACGCGGTACATGATCTGGAGGGGCTCGCCGCTCACCGTACGGCCCGAGCGCAGCCGGTCTCCCAGCCACCGGCGGAAGGCGTAGGCCTCCTCGACATGACCGAGGCCGAGCAGGGCGCCGACCGACAGGGAGCCGTCGCGCACCCAGGTGTAGCGGTAGTCCCAGTTCCGTCCGCCGCCGATCTGCTCGGGCAGTCCCATGGTGGCCGCGGCGACCGGGGCGCCGGTGGGCGCGTAGGTGAGCAGCTTGAGGGTGATGGCCGCCCGGTTCACCATGTCCTGCCAGCGGCCGCGGTACCGGCTGCGGCGGACCCAGGCGTGCCAGAAGTCGCGGGTCCGCTCGAACAGCGCCATGACGTCCGCCTGGGTCACCGGTGTCAGGGGCGCGTCGTCAGGGTCGCCTGTGGTCAGCACGACGGCGGCGAACTCGCCCTGCGCCAGGGTCAGTTCACTGCGTATGTCGTCGCCGTCGCGGTCCCAGTGCAGGGGGCCGACGGCCTGCAGCGCGGCCTGCCCGCCGACGCCGTGGAAGCGGACCGTGTCCTCGCGCGTGACCACCTGGTGCGCGGAGCGTCCGTAGTCGAAGCGGGGCCGGCACTCCAGTGCGAAGCGCACCTGTCCTCGTGTCACGCGCAGGATCCTGACCAGGCGGTGGTGGTCCGCCGGGTGCTCGGGGCGCTCCACGGGCATGAAGTCGATGACCTCCCCCACCCCCGACTCCGCGAGGAAGCGGGTCACGAGCACCGCGGTGTCCTGGAGGTAGAGCTGGACCGGGGGCCGTCGGGTGTCGACGGACACGGCGAAGTGCCCGCCCTTCTCGTGGTCGAGGAGGGCGGCGAACAGGCTGGGAGAGTCGAACCTCGGCGCGCAGAACCAGTCGACCGTTCCCTCCGCGGAGACCAGTGCCGCCGTCTGGAGATCGCCGACCAGACCGTGGTCCTCGATCGGAGCGTAGCGTTGCATGAGCAGCTCTCCTTCCGGCCGCGCACTCCCGGACCCCTTGATGTCCCGGGTCCTTGCCGCGCCAGCGTGTCAACGCCGGAGGAGGCAGGCATCCCCCGTCACGGGTGAGGGCACGCGAAAAAGGGCCTCGCGGGCTGTTGCCCACGAGGCCCTTCGTGCCGTCGGGACGACAGGATTTGAACCTGCGACCCCTTGACCCCCAGTCAAGTGCGCTACCAAGCTGCGCCACGTCCCGGCCGCGATGTCCACGGGTGTTCCGTGTGATCGCGCAGGTAAACCCTACCGCACCGCACGCGGCCGGCCCGACTGGCGGGAGGTCAGCCCCGGGTGGCGACGGTCTCCCGCACCTCCGTGGGCCCGGGGACGACCCGGCGCACGGTCCGCCGCACCGGGACGAGCAGTGCGGCCAGCGCCGCAGCCAGGCACAGCACGGCCAGCAGCGCGAAACCGTGCGTGTAGCCGGACTCGCGGGGCAGCCCCGAGGCCTGGAGGTGACCGGTGACCAGGACGCTGGTGACCGCGGCGCCGATGGAGCCGCCGATGGTGCGGATGTTGGCGTTCATGCCGGTCGCCGCGCCGGTCTGGTCGGCCGGGACGCTGCCCACGATCAAGTTGGCCATGGAGGCGAAGGCGAGCCCGATGCCGAGGCCGAACAGGCCCGCGACCACGGCGATCTGCCACTGCTCGTCGTGCCAGAGGGCGAGGAAGCCGCAGGACACCGCGCCCAGCGCGGCACCCGTGGTCAGCAGGGTCTTTGCGCCGAGGACCGGCTCCAGGCGGCCGCCCAGGACACCGGCGAGGAACATCGCCACCAGCATCGGCAGCATGAGCAGGCCGGCCGCGGTGACGCTCGCGCCGAAGCCGTACCCGGCCGACGACGGTGTCTGCACGAAGCCCGGCAGGAAGGACCAGATCGAGTACATCCCGGCGCCGAAGAGCAGCGCGGCGGTGTTGGTGGTCCACACGGCGGGCAGGCGCATGACCCTGAGGTCGATCAGCGGGGTGCGGGAACGGGCCTCGGAGTACAGCCACAGCGCGAACAGCACGGCGGCCGCGCCGAACAGGCCGAGCACCCGGCCCGAGCCCCAGCCCCACCGGCCCGCCTGGCTGAGCGGCAGCAGCAGCGCGACCAGCCACGCGGACAGCAGGACGGCACCGGACCAGTTGACGTTCCCCTGCGCCCTGGTGGGCGACTCGGGCACGTACCGTACGGCGATCAGTGTCGCGGCGATCACGATGGCGACCGGGATCCAGAACAGCCAGCGGTAGTCGAGCGCGCTCACGATGGGACCGGCGGCGACGATGCCGACGCCGCCGCCCGCGGCGATCACCGCGGACAGGTTGCTGATGGAGCCGCTGACCCTGGACGCCTCGAACTCGTCGCGGATGATGCCGAAGGAGAGCGGGAACAGGGCGCCGCCGACCCCCTGGACGACCCGGGCGACGATCAGGACGCCGATGCTCGGCGCGAGCGCGGCGAGCAGACAGCCGACGGTCACGGTCACCAGGACGGCGACGAGCGTGCGCTTCTTGCCGACCAGGTCGCCGACCCGGCCGAGGATCGGCGTGAAGATCGAGGCGGACAACAGATAGGCGGTCATCACCCAGGTCACGGTGGACTGCGAGGTGTGCAGCGCGTGCTGGACGGTCGGCAGGGCCGGGGCGATCAGCGACTGGAGCATGGAGAACACGCCGGCGCCGGCCGCGAGGACGGCGAAGGTGAGACGGGTGGACGTGCGGGGCATGGAGAGCCTCTCCGAACACGAAGTGCGGCCGGAGCCTCGTGGGAAGCGGTCGCGGGAAAGGACGGTGGACGCACCTCGACTGCTAAAGTGGAGGTACGCCTCCACTCTAGCGGAGGCACCCCTCCGCTTCAACCCGTACCGGAGGTGAACCTCCGTTTAAGCCCCGGGAGGCAGCCGTGACCGCCCCGTCGTTCCCCGTCACCGAGATCGTGGCGGCCCGTCGGCCGCACCGGAAGGACGCCGCCCGCAACTACGACGCCCTGCTGGCCGCCGCCCGCGAGGCGTTCGCGGAGCACGGCGCGGACGCCTCGCTGGAGGACATCGCGCGGCGCGCGGGCGTGGGCATCGGCACGCTGTACCGGAACTTCCCCACCCGCCGCCACCTCTTCGAGAGCGTCTACGCGGACGAGGTGAACCAGCTAGTGCTGGCGGCCCAGGAGGTCGCTGACCGAGAGCCCTGGGAGGCGCTCACCGCCTGGCTCGACCGGTTCGCGGGCTACATGGTGACCAAGCGGGCGGTGCGCGAGGCGCTCAACGACGAGTCGGAGATCTTCGCCGCGTGCCGGGAGTCGATGTACGCGGCGGGCGGGCCGCTGTTCGAGCGGGCACAGAAGGCGGGCCTGGCCCGGCCGGACATGCGCTTCGTGGAGCTGCTGCGCATGGTGGCCGGGATCATGGCCACGGCCTTCGACGACGACGCCCAGCGCGACCGGGTGCTGTCGATCGCCCTGGACGGGGTGCGGGCGTCGCGCTGAGCCGGGCAGCGCCCGGGAGCCCGGCACGGCCGCGGTACGGCGGTCGGGCCGCCCTCGGGAACGCCGAACGCCGGCCCCGCACTCGCGCGGTGGCCGGCGTTTCGCGTAGCGCTCAGTGCGCGGCGACCAGTTCCCGCTCGCTGCCGGCGGGTTCCCGCCGGGAGCTGCGCAGGGCGGCGATGCCGATGAAGACCATGGACGACAGACCCGCGACGGCGAAGGCGGTGAAGCCCCAGTCGCCGTTGCCCGAGGCGAGGAGCTGGCCGCCGAGCCACGGCCCGAAGACGGCGCCGAAGCGGCCCATGCCCGAGGTCCAGCCGACGGCGGTGGCGCGGCTGTCGGCGTCGGAGCGGATGGAGACCGTGGCGTAGATCATCGTCTGGGCGCTGTTGAGGAAGACGCCGGTGAGGAAGACGACGATCATCGTGACGGTCATCGGCATGTGGACGCTGAGCAGGAAGACGCCCGCGGCGGTGAGCGCGAACCAGAGCGCGGAGATGCGCGGGGCGCCGAAGCGGTCGGCGGCCCGGCCCGCGACCAGCATGCCCACGATGCCCCCCAGGTTGAAGACGACCACGAAGGACAGGGCGGAGCCCAGTTCGTAGCCCTCGGCCCGCATCAGGGTGGGCAGCCAGGTGGCGACGCCGTAGACGAGGAGCAGACCGCCGAAGGAGGCCACCCAGTAGAGCAGCGTCTGGATCCACTCCTTGCCGCGGAAGAGGTTCGCGAGGTTGGTCCAGCGGTCCCCGGCGCCACCGGTCTTCGCGGCGGGCACCTCGACGTCGTAGCGCTCGGCCAGGGCCCTGGCCTCCTCCGTGCGGCCCTTGGCCACCAGGAAGC
>NZ_LJBR01000026.1 GCF_001282115.1 Streptomyces sp. NRRL B-24085
TTCGGGGGCCGCGAGTCCGCCGGGTGCCGTGTAGTCCGTGTCGACGCCCCACTGGCGGAAGTACGTCTCGGGGTTCTCGTGCGCCTTGTCGCCGCCGTCGGTGAGGAACTCGGCGACGTCGAAGCCGATGCCGCCGGCGCCGAGGATCGCGACCCGGTCGCCGACGGGCGCGTTGTCGCGCAGGACGTCGAGGTAGCCGACCACGCTCGGGTGGTCGACGCCGGGGATGCCGGGGGTGCGCGGGGTGACGCCGGTGGCCACGACGACCTCGTCGTAGTCGGCCAAGTCCCCTGCGGACACCGGAGAGTTGAGCCGTACGTCCACGCCCTGGTCGTCGAGCCGGTGGCGGAAGTAGCGGATCGTCTCGTCGAACTCCTGCTTGCCGGGGACCTTGCGGGCGACGTTGAGCTGGCCGCCGATCTCGCTCGCGGCGTCGAACAGGGTGACCTGGTGGCCGCGTTCGGCGGCGGAGACCGCGCAGGCGAGACCCGCCGGGCCGGCTCCCACGACCGCCACGCGTTTGCGCAGCCGGGTCGGGGCCAGCACCAGCTCGGTCTCGTGGCAGGCGCGCGGGTTGACCAGGCAGGAGGTGATCTTCCCGCTGAAGGTGTGGTCCAGGCAGGCCTGGTTGCAGCCGATGCAGGTGTTGATGGCCTCGGGCGTCCCGGCGGCGGCCTTGTTCACGAACTCCGGGTCGGCGAGCATCGGACGGGCCATCGACACCATGTCGGCGTACCCGTCGGCGAGCAACTCCTCGGCCAGTTCGGGGGTGTTGATGCGGTTGGTGGTCACGAGCGGAATCGACACCTCGCCCATGAGCCGCTTGGTCACCCAGGTGTAGGCGCCGCGCGGGACGGAGGTGGCGATGGTGGGGATGCGGGCCTCGTGCCAGCCGATGCCGGTGTTGATGATGGTGGCTCCGGCGGCCTCGACGGCCTTGGCGAGGGTGATCACCTCGTCGAGCGTGGAGCCGCCCGGGACCAGGTCCAGCATGGACAGCCGGTAGACGATGATGAAGTCCTCGCCGACGGCCTCGCGCACCCGGCGCACGATCTCCACGGGGAAGCGCATGCGGTTCTCGTACGAGCCGCCCCAGCGGTCGGTGCGCCGGTTGGTCTGCGCGGCGATGAACTCGTTGATGAGGTAGCCCTCGGAGCCCATGATCTCCACGCCGTCGTAGCCGGCCTGCCGGGCGAGGCGGGCGGTGCGGGCGTAGTCGTCGACCGTCCGCTCGACCTCGGCGTCGGTGAGTTCGCGGGGCTGGAAGGGGCTGATCGGCGCTTGGAGGGGGCTCGGGGCGACGAGGTCGCGGTGGTAGGCGTACCGGCCGAAGTGCAGGATCTGCATCGCGATCCGGCCGCCCTCGCGGTGCACGGCCGCGGTGACGGTCCGGTGCCGCTCGGCCTCCGCGTCCGTGGTGAGCTTGGCGCCGCCCTCGTAGGGCCGTCCCTCGTCGTTGGGCGCGATACCGCCGGTGACGATCAGGCCCACGCCGCCGCGCGCCCGCTCCGCGTAGAAGGCGGCCATGCGCTCGAAGCCGCGCTCGGCCTCTTCGAGGCCGACGTGCATGGAGCCCATCAGCACGCGGTTGGGCAGCGTGGTGAAGCCCAGGTCGAGCGGGTTCAGCAGGTGCGGGTAACGGCTCATCGGGCCCCTCCGTCGCGGTCTCGTGCCTCTCTGTTGTAGAGGACCGCGACACGTTTATGCAACTAGTTGCACAACAGGGCGGGGGTGATCCGGGCCACGTGGTTCCCTCAGGTGCCGGCCGTCCGGTCCGCGGGGGCCCCGGCCGCGGCGAGGCTGCCCAGCAGGGCGAGCGCCTGTTCCGACGGGCTGCCCGGTTCGGCCTCGCGCGAGATCCAGGTGAAGAACATCGAGCCCGGGGTCACGGCCACCGAGCTGGGCGCGGACATGCGGACACCGGGACCAGGGAGTCCCTGTCCCGCATGCGCGCCGGCCTGACGCCCCTGACGGCGACGGACATCGCGGAAGCCATCGCCTTCGCGGCGGCGGCCCCGCCGAACATCAAAGTCGCCGAGATGGTGGTGGTGCCGGTGCGGCAGGGCTGATCACCGGCAGCCTGGGCGCGCCCCCGCGGAAGGGGGGAGGCGACACCACCCAGCCGAGCGCGCCCCCGCAGAAGGGCGGGGGCGTCACCAGTCGGCCGGGCGCGCCCCCGCGGAGGGGCGGAGGCGACACCAGCCGGCCGGTCGCCCCCGCGGAAGGGCGGGGGCGCGACCGGCCAAGACGGCGGCGCGGACGGTCAGCGGCTCTCCAGCCGCACGTGCAGTTCCCGCTCCTGGTCCCCCGACGCGGACGCGAGGTCCCGCACCGTGAACATCGAGTCCAGCGTCTCCCGGAGCTTCTCGATGGCCCAGTACCCGCCCTGCGCGTCGGCCTCCACGGACGACGACAACCGCGCGGGCGGCGGGCAGGACCGCGCCTCGGTCACCTCGAACGTCCCCAGCCACACCATCGGCCGCGTCTCGTGCAGTTGCTGAGGCACCTCGTTGGCTGCGCGGTCCGACTCGAAACACGTGCTCAGTGTGTCGAAGACGATCCGGGCGTCCTCCGCGCTGCATCCGCTGATCTCCAGCGAGACGGACTCGTCGTGCGCTCGCTCACGATCCATCGTGGTCGCTCCTCTCGTGGCGATGACCGGTACCGCCGGGTTCCCCGCGAACCGCGCCACACCCCCAGATAAGCACCCCGATTTGCGGAGCACTACCGGCGGCGGGATCAGCGCGGCGGTCGGTCCCGGTGCGGATCGAACAACGGAACGGCGATACCGGCGAGGACGAGGCCGGCCGCCACGAGGATACCTTCGGGCAAAGCCATGCCCGCGGCGAGGAGGCTCAGGGCGAGCGCGAGGGTCCCCCAGGCGCCCGCGCGCCGGTACTCGCGGGGCCGGGCGGGGCGGCCCGCGCCCAGCGCGCGGGCGAACCGCGGGTCGTCACGCTCCAGCCGTGCCGCGAGATCGATCAGGTGTTCGTCGTCGGGCTGGCGCATGACTCCTCCTTCACACGGCCCCTACCGTTCGGCGTCCGCCCCCACCGCGACGGAGACCGGCGCGGATGCGGTGGCGTCCTCCTGCTCGCGGGCACGACGCGCACCCGGCACCCGGGTCGGCAGACGGGCCCGCCCCGCGGCCACGGGGCCGAGAACGGCCAGGATGAGGACATACCCGGCGATGAACGGCGCCAGACGTGCGTCGAGTCCCGCACTGGCCGCCATCGCCCCGAGGATCAGGGCGAATTCACCACGGGCCAGGAGGGTCGCGGCGATGTCGGCGGCGGCCTGGGCGCCGTGGCCGTGGAGGCGGGCGACGAGCACGCCGGCGACGACGTTCATGATCACCGTAACGACGACCGCCGCGGCGACGGGCCCGGCGACCGACGTCAGGACGCCCGGGTCGACGGACAGCCCGAAGGCGAAGAAGAAGATGGCGGCGAAGGCGTCACGCAGTGGATGCACCAGTCGGCGGATGCGGGGCCCGGAGGGTGTGCCGGCCAGGATCAGCCCCACCATGAAGGCCCCGATGGCGTCGGCGACGCCGAGCACCTCGGACACCCCGGCGACCAGCACCGCGGCGCCGAGGAAGCTGATGACCAGGAGTTCGTCGTCCCGGACCTGCACCAGCCGGCCGATCCAGCGTGTCCCGTACCGGGCGGCGGCGGCCAGCACCAGCAGGAAGCCGAAGGCCCTGCCGGCCTGGAGGAGCACCTCCACAGGCTCCTGGGCGCCGCTGACGACCGGCTGGAGCGCGGCGAGGTAGAGCGCCAGGAAGATGTCCTCCACCACGATCACACCGAGGATCAGCCGGGTCTCGGGGCGGCCGATCCGCCCCAGGTCGATGAGGACCTTCGTGACGATCGCGGACGAGGAGATGCCGAGGACCCCGGCGAGCACCAGCGCCTCCCGGCCGCCCCAGCCCAGCGCGAACCCGAAGCCGAGACCGGCGCCGACGTTCGCCACGAGGTAGATCCCGCCCGCCGCGAGCAGGCGTCTGCCGCCGGTGCGCAGGTCGTCGACGTGGAACTCCAGGCCCAGGTAGAAGAGCAGCAGCACCAGGCCGAGCGCGGAGAGCATCTCGAAGTCGTGCGCGTCCTCGACCAGGACCAGGCCGGGGGTGTGCGGGCCGAGCAGGATGCCGGCGAGCATGAACAGCGGGATGGTGGGCAGTCCGATCCGGCCGCCGAGGCGGGCGAGGAAGGCGGCGGCCAGGAACGCGCCGCCCATGGCGAGGAGGGTGTCAGCGTGTCCCACGGGTCACCTCGCCCGGGGGCGCGGACGGACGGGCGTGCTGTGTGTCACGGGGGTGGATGCGCGATCTCCCTTTCTCCGGTGGGGTGTTCGTGCCACCGTCGCATCCGGCCCCCGGGGCCCGCCATCGGTGCCGACCCCCATTTCCGCGAGGGCCGGCACCTGCCCGTCAGGGGCTCAACTCCTGGTGAAGCGGTACGTCTTGCTGTCCGTCAGCACACAGAAGCCGGGTGAGACGACGATCACCCGCAGGGTTCCGGTGCGGCGGTCGTAGTCGATGCCCTCCGCCTCGAACGTGCCGGAGCAGGAGCTCCGCAGGGGCAGTTGGCGCAGTGCCGTGACATGTCCGGTGACGTTCCCCGAGCCGGTCGGGGCCGCGGACAGGTCGATCTGGAGGAGCGGCTTGGTGTAGCCGAACAGCGTGCCCGCCGGGTCGTCGGAGGAGCAGAGCAGCCGGGTGGCGCTGACGAAGTCGCAGCCCTGTACGTCCCGGACGGCGTGGTCGAGGGTGACGGTGGCCGCCTGCGGGAGGTTCGCCGAGGGCGAGGTGCTCGCGTTGACGCCGGGCGTGGGGAAGACCAGGAAGCGGGTCATGGTGCCCCACTCACCGGACAGCATCCACTGTCCGTCCGGCGAGACGGCGACCCAGGAGTTGTTGAGCGCCTCACCGGGACCGAGGGTGTGGACGTACTCGGACCAGGTCCCGTTCGGCGCCTGGACGCGGTACATCTTCGCGGTGCCGGAGTCGGCCTGGTAGGGCTCGATGTAGTGGCCGTCGTAGGACGCGTCGGGGTCGCCCACGTGGTTCCAGCCGCGGGTGGCGACGCCGAACGGGATGGTTCCGATGCCGGTGTACCGATTGGCGGATCCGGCCGGGACCTCGACCGAGGTGAGGCCCTGGCTCTCGGTGAGCGGGTCGGCACGGTCACTGCCTGCCTCGGTCCAGGTGTCCGCGGCGGAGGCCGGCGGCGCGGCGGCCAGGAGGGCCGTCGCGGTGAGGGTGACGAGGGCGGCGAGGACCGCGTGACAACGCTGTCTGGCGCGCAGGGGCATGGAGAACTCCTGGGGCTCCTGGAGCGGGGGTGAGCTGGGTCGGCGCACAGTCTGGCGCCCCCACGGCGGTCATGTACAGGCCAAACGAATGAACAAGCGGCCTTCGTCACCCCGGCGCACTTCACCGGACGCGCCCCCGCGTGTTGAGGGATGGTGGAAGAACACGACCACGTGGTCACGGAGACGGTTGAACGCGGTAGAACAAGGGGAGTCGGCACGGGGGTACGACGTGCCGCGAGGACGGCATAAGGCGGTTCGTGCAATGGGTGCAGCCGGAATACCCGCGTCCGAGGGCGGTGAGCCCCCGCGCGGGGCGGTACGGCCGAGCGGGCTGCTCGACGAGTTGGGCATGGCCTCGGTGGTGCTGGACGCCGAGGGACGCATCGTGCTGTGGAGCCCGCAGGCCGAGGAGCTGTTCGGATACAGCGCCCAGGAGGCGCTGGGCAGGTACGCGGCCCACCTGATGATCCACGAGCAGCACGCCGATCTGGTCGTCAAGCTGTTCGCCGACGTCATGGAGACCGGGCAGAGCTGGGCTGGCGCCTTCCCCGTCCGGCGCAAGGACGGCGGCACCAGGCTGGTGGAGTTCCGCAACATGCGGCTGCTCGACGACCGCGGGGACGTCTACGCGCTCGGGTTGTGCGCCGACCAGTCGACCGTGCGCCGCCTGGAGCGGGACGTGGCGCTGTCGACACGGATGGTCTCCCAGTCGCCGATCGGGCTGGCCGTACTGGACACCGAGCTGCGGTACGTCTCGGTGAACCCGGCCCTGGAGCTGTTGAACGGCGTGCCGGCCGCGGATCACGTCGGGCGGAAGATCGGCGAGGTGCTCCCCGACCTCGACGTGGCCGCCTTCGAGGCCGCCGCCCGCGAGGTGCTGCGCACCGGCACTCCGCTGGTGGACCAGCACACGGTCGGCCGTACGCCCGCGGACCCCGACTCGGACCACGCTTGGTCGGTCTCGCTGTACCGCCTGGAGGACGCGCTGGGGACCGTCCTCGGGGTGGCGGGCTCGGTCCTGGACGTCACCGAGCAGCATCTGGCGACCGTGGAGGCCGAGACCGCCCGGCGCCGCCTGGCACTCGTCGCCGACGCCTCCGCCCGCATCGGCACCACCCTCGACCTGGACCGCACCGCCCGTGAGCTCGCCGACGTGGCCGTGCCGGAGCTCGCGGACGTGGCGGCCGTGGACCTGCTGGAGGCGGTGGCGCAGGGCAGGCCGAGCACCCTGCGGCCCACCGAGCCCGCCGTGATGCGCCCGCTGGCCGTCGAGGCGTCCGGTGCCCCCGACACCCTGGGCGCGGCCGATCCGCCCGGCAAGGTCGCCCGGTACGCCCCCGAACGCCTGGTCACGGAGTGCGTGCGCACCGGGAGCCCGGTCCTGGTGGCGCGGGTGGGACCGGAGGACCTCGCCCGTATCGCCCGCTCACCGGAGGCGGCCGCACTGCTGGCCAGGGCCGGCGTGCACTCCTATCTGGCCGTGCCGCTGATCGCGCGCGGCGAGGTGCTCGGCGCCCTCGACCTCAAGCGCGTCCACAATCCGGAGCCGTTCGGCGAGGACGACCTGCTGCTGGCGCGAGAGCTGGCGGCCCGCGCGGCGGTGCAGATCGACAACGCCCGCTGGTACCAGGACGCCCGCAACACCGCCCTCACCCTCCAGCGCAGCCTGCTGCCCAGCCACCCTTCCGTGACCGGCGGCCTGGAGGTCGCCTCCCGCTACCAGCCCGCGGGCGCCACCGCCGAGGTCGGCGGCGACTGGTTCGACGTGATCCCGCTGGACGAGGGCAAGACCGCACTGGTCGTGGGCGACGTGATGGGCAGCGGCATCACCGCCGCCGCGACCATGGGCCGGCTCCGCACCGCCACGAACACCCTCGCCTCCCTCGACCTCGACCCGGCCAGGCTCCTCGAACACCTCGACCGGATCACCGAGGACCTGGACCACTCCATCGCCACGTGCGTGTACGCCGTGCACGACCCGCGGCTCGGCCAGTGCCGGATCGCCAACGCCGGGCACCTGCCCCCGGTACGGCTGCGCCCCGGCCGTCCGCCCGAGCTGCTCGAACTCCCCACGGGGGCGCCGCTCGGCGTGGGCGGTGTCGCCTTCTCCACGACCACCGTCGACCTCGCACCCGGTGACCGGCTCGTCCTGTACACAGACGGCCTGGTGGAGACCCGCCAGCATCCGCTGGACGAACGCCTGGACGCGCTCCTCGACCTGCTCGACAGCCCCGACGGGCCGCTGGAGGAGGTCTGCGACCTACTGCTGCGCACCCTGCACCAGCCGGACAACTCTGACGACGTGGCACTGCTGATCGCCCGCGTGCAGACGCCGGCGGCCTGAGGGACGTGCGGCGGCGCGGGTGCGCGGAACTGAGTACGGCAGCCTTGTGGAACGCGCCCGTAGGTGATCGTGGCGGCCGGGGACGGCGGCGCGGGCTGGGCCGGGACGACCGCTAGCTCCGCGGTCCCTTCAACGCGGTTCCTTCACTGCGGTCCCTTCACCGCGGTCTCGGACGGCGACGGGGCGCGCGCCCGGCGACGGCCCCCTCGGCGCAGTCACCGGACGGCAGGACAACCGTGGGCTCCCACCGGGGCGGTGTACTGCACGGCGGCTGCGACCAGGACCGCCGCCCGCATCCGCCCGCGCGCGCCGGAGCACGAAGGCGGCCCCGGCATCTCCCCAGCCGCAGTCCGGGCGCCCGTGGAACGGGGACCTGTCATGGTGACCCGGCGCCGGAAGGCAGGGCTTCCTGGGTCGCCCCGGGCACGGTCGCGGGCCGTCGGGGCAGCAGGAGCGGGGTGGCCAGCAGCAGGAGACCGGCGAGGGCGATGGCCTCGCGGGTTCCGGTGAGGGTGGCCAGAAGGCCCCACAGGGCGGTCAGAGCCGCGGTGGTCAGCTTGCCGGTCACCGACCAGGCGGAGAGCGTGCGGACCACCCGGTCGGTCGGGGTCATGGTCAGCCGGTGCGCGGAGAACACCGGGTTGAAGACGGCGCAGGAGGTGATGACCCCGAGTTCCACGGCCATCACGAGCAGCAGCCCGGTGGTACCGGGGCCGACGAAGGCCAGGCCGAGGGGCCAGCACGCGCGCAGGACGCCCGAGGTGACCAGGACGCGGTGCTGTCCGTACCGGGTGACCAGGGGGCGGGCGAGCCGTGAGCCGAGCAGGCCGCCGAGGCAGGGCACCGAGAAGGCGAGGGCGTACTGCCAGGGGGCGAAGCCGAGGGGGCCGAGCATGAGGACGGTCAGCAGCGGCACCGGCACCATGATCAGGGCGTTGACGAGGACCGTGTTGAGGAACAGGGGCCGCAGGGCGGGACTGGCCAGGATGTGGCGCCAGCCCTCCAGCAGGGACCCCTTGGCCGCCCCCGTGGGCTCCGGCCGCGGCTCGCCGCCGCCGATCGCGCGGATGCCGAGCGCCGACAGCAGATAGCTCACCGCGTCGGCCAGCAGGGTGGTCACGGGTCCGAGGAGCCCGATGGCGGCTCCGCCGAGGGGAGGTCCGATCACGATGGTGGTCCAGTTCGTGGCCTCGAACCGCGCGCCCGCGACCAGCAGGTCGTCGGGGTCGAGGAGGGACTTGAGGTAGGCCCCGGAGGCGGCGGTGAAGGTGATGTCGGCCGCCGCCACGAGCACCGACACGAGCAGGAGCTGGACGAAGCTCAGCGCGCCGAGCGCGTAGGCGGCGGGGACGCTCAGCAGAGCGGCGAACCGGACGAGGTCCATGGCGACCATCACCGGCCTCTTGCGGCGGAACTCCACCCAGGGTCCGAGCGGCACCGCCACCGCCGCCCCGACCGCGAGCCCCGCGGCCGCCAGCGCGGACACCGCGGCGGGGCCGGCGTGCAGCACCAGGACGGCGATCATCGGGAAGGCGCCGAACGACAGCGAGGTACCGAACGCACTGACCGCGTAGGCCGCCCACAGCCACCCGAACCGCCGCCCCAGCGACCGTTTCCCGACCACTCCGCATCCCCTCGCCGACAACCTCACGTTGACCGACGCCATCCAACCCAGTGCCGGGCCCGCCGATCAAACAACCAGGCCCCCGGTCGGCCACAACCCGGGGTTGTGCGCGGACGGCCTACGCTTCCCGCATGGATCTCGACGCCGTACGCACCTTCGTCGCCGTGGCGGACGCGGGGCGGTTCCAGGAGGCCGCCGACCGGCTCGCGGTCACCCAGCAGGCGGTGTCGAAACGGGTCGCCGCGCTGGAGAAGGACCTCGGGGCACGGCTGTTCACCCGCACCCCGCGCGGCGCCCGGCTGACCATCGACGGACAGGCGTTCCTGCCGCACGCCCGCGAACTGCTCCGGGCCGCGGAGCGGGCGGCGGCCTCGGTACGGCCGGGCAGCCGGGCCCTGCGCGTCGACGTGATCGGCCGTCGGCTCGCCCCCGCGGAACTGCTGCGCGCCTTCCACCGCGCGCACCCCGGCATCGAGCTCGACGTCGTCACCCTCTTCGACGCCGACGCGGCCCTCGCCGCGTTGCGGTCCGGCACGATCGACGCCACCTTCCGCGCCGTCCCGCACTCCGCGGGGCAGTCGGCCGACGGTGTCGAGTCCGCGCGGGTCTACGACGAACCGGTCCAACTGCTCACCGGCCCCGGCCACCCGCTCGCCGGGGCCCGCTCGGTGACCCCCTCCGGCCTGGCAGGGCACCGCATCTGGATGCCCGGCCTGGTCACCGGGACCGAGTGGGGCACCTACTACGACGACCTCGCCGCCGCCTTCGGCCTCACCATCGAGGTCACCGGCCCCGACTTCGGCACCGACCCCCTCCTCGACACCATCGCCGACTCCGCGAGCCTGGCCACGCTCGTCGGTGAACTGACCCGTCTGGTCTGGCCGTCCGACCAGGACCTGCGCCGCATCCCGGTGCACGGGCCCACGCCGGTCTACCCCCACTCCCTGCTCTGGCGCGCGGACAACCCCCATCCGGCCCTCGCCGCCCTCCGGGACCACCTGCACGCCACACTGCCCGAACCACCGGGCGTGGGAACCTGGGCGCCGAGCTGGGCCTAGGTCCTGATGCCGGTGACGACGTGGGCGTACAGCTCCTCCGAGACCGCGAGGCGGGAGGTCAGACCGCTGCGGGTGAAGGCGTCGAGGGCGGCGGCGGCCTGGCGTTCGCTGGTCTCGACGAGGAGGCAGCCGCCGGGGGCGAGCCACCGCGGGGCCCCGGCCGCGACCCGGCGCAGGACGTCCAGCCCGTCGGTGCCGCCGTCGAGGGCGACCAGGGGCTCGTGGTCGCGGGCCTCGGTGGGCAGGAGGGCGACCTCCTCGGTGGGGACGTAGGGGACGTTGGCCGCGAGGATGTCGATCCGTCCGCGCAGGCCGGCGGGCAGGGCCTCGAAGAGGTCGCCGGTGTGCACCCGGCCGCCCGCGGCGGCCGTGTTGCGGCGGGCGCAGTCCACCGCGGCCGGGTCGATGTCGGCCGCGTGCAGTTCGACCGGGCCGAGCGCGGCCGCGAGCGCGGCGCCGACCGCGCCCGAGCCGCAGCACAGGTCCACGACGACACGGGCGCCCGGTGCCAGGGCGAGGGCCTGGTCGACGAGGAACTCGGTGCGGCGGCGCGGCACGAAGACGCCGGGGGCCACGGTGATGCGCAGTCCCCTGAACTCGGCCCAGCCGACGACGAGTTCGAGGGGGTGTCCGGTGACCCGGCGGTCGACCATGTCGGCCAGTTCGTCCGGGGTGCGGGCGGCGGCGAGGATCAGCCGGGCCTCGTCCTCGGCGAAGACGCAGCCCGCGGAGCGCAGGGCGGCGACGACGGCGTCGGGGGAAGCGAAACGGGGAGAGAGTGAGGGCATGGAAGCCGAGAGCCTTTCGAGAGCCGAAGGGCGCTCCCGCGGTCACCTGGGCTACCGGCGGTGACCCGCGTCGACGCGAGGAGGGAGCACCCGGTCTGACACAGCGTTGATGGGTCTCACCTCCTCGGTGCCTCACGGCCGGGACCTCCCCCGGCCGGACGGCCACCCTACCCCAGGGCCCCCTGAGTTGTACTCTGCAACCAGTACCGCGAAGGAGGTCCCGGTGGAAGCAGCGACGGCCGTGGAGACGATCCAGCGCGAGATGACGGTCTTCGCGCGACGGGCCCGCGCCTCGGCGGGCCGCCTGCATCCCGAGCTGTCGCTGGTGTCGTACACGCTCCTCGGGCATCTGGAGGAGCGCGACGGCTGCCGCGCCACCGACCTGGCCGCCCACTACGCCCTGGACAAGTCCACGGTGAGCCGCCAGGTCACCGCCCTGGAGCGGGCCGGCCTCGTCGAGCGGCGCCAGGACCCGGAGGACCACCGGGTCCAGGTGCTGCATCTGACCGGGGCCGGCCGGCGCATCCTGGGCCAGGTCACCGTGAGCCGCCGCGCGGCCGTCGGCGAGCGGCTCGCGGACTGGTCGCGGGAGGATCTGGAGCGGTTCGCCGGGTACCTCGTGCGCTACAACGCCTGGCCCGGGCCGGCCGGCGGTCCTCAGTAGGCCTCCTCCGGCAGCCGCTCGGGCACCCGTGCGGCGAGGAAGGCGGTGGTGCGCCGGAGCCGGAAGCCGAGGGACTCGTAGAGCCGGACGGCCTGGGTGTTGTGGGCGCCGGTGTGCAGGAACGGCGTCTCCCCGCGTTGCCGTATGCCGTGCGCGACAGCGCGGATCAGCCGGGTCGCCAGGCCCTGTCCGCGGACGGCGGGGTCGGTGCAGACCGCGCTGATCTCGGTCCAGCCCGGCGGGTGCAGCCGCTCCCCCGCCATCGCGACGAGGGCGCCGTCCCGGCGTATGCCCAGGTAGGTGCCCATCTCTATGGTGCGGGGCAGAAAGGGTCCGGGGCGGGTGCGGGCGATCAGGTCGAGGATCTCGGGCACGTCGGCGGGGCCGAGGCGGACCGCCTCCGGGTCGGGCGCGGTGTCGAGGCCGTCGTCCACGAGCTGCACGCCCTCGACGTGGAAGGTGACCTCCCAGCCCTCGGGCACCTGCCCGGAGTACGCCGTCAGCGGGACCTCCGCGCCGGCACCCGCGAGCGCGGCGAGGTCGGCCCAGTCGCCCGCGTCGGGCTCGTCGGGCAGGGCCAGCCACGGGGAGACGTCGACGGGGTAGCGCAGGACCCGCCCGCGCTTCTCGGCGAAGTGGGCGTGCGGGCCGGTCAGGGAGGCGAGGGCCGGGTTGTCGAGGACGTGCGGTGCGCCGCCGGTCATCGGGCGACCTCGATGACGGTCTTGCCGCGGGCGTGGCCTTCCTCGACCGTGCGCAGCGCGTCGCCCGCCCTGTCGAGGGGAAACGTTTCGGTGATGTGCGGGTCCAGATCTCCCGCGACCACGAGCCGCGCGACCTCCGCCAGTACGGCCGCGTTGCGGGCCCGCGCCACCCGTGCCCCGCCCAAGCGCCGCACGTCCTCCTCCGGGGCACCGGCGGTGATCAGCTTCGACCGGTCGGTGAGCAGCTCGGCGGCCTCGGCCAGGACCCGACCTCCCACGAGGTCGTAGACGCCGTCCGGCGCGGTCGCCCGGGCCCGCTCCGCCCAGTCGGGACCGGAGGGGACATGGACGGCGCCGAGCGACTCGACGAAGTCCTTCTTGCCCACGCTCGCCACGCCGACCACGTGCAGACCGACGGCACGGGCGATCTGCACGGCCGCCGCGCCGACTCCGCCGCCCGCGCCGGTCACCAGCAGCGTGGTGCCCGGGGGAAGGCCGAGCTGGCGAACGCCGTCGTACGCGGTCGCGGCGGCCACGGGCAGGGTGGCGGCCACCGTGTGGGGCAGCTCCGCGGGCTTGTGCGCGGCGACGGAGGCCGGCACCAGTGTGTACTCGGTGTAGCCGCCCGCGAGCGCGGTGCCGAAGACCTCGTCCCCGACGGCGAAGCCCTCGACGCCGTCCCCGGTCCCCTCGACGACACCGGAGACCTCGTTGCCGAACACGACCGGGAAGACCGGCTCCTCGTGCTCGCCGGGGCGCCGGAAGCCGTTGCGCTGCTTCCAGTCCACGGGGTTCACGCCCGCCGCGCGGACGGCCACCAGCAGCAGGCCGGGGCCCGGGCTCGGCCGGTCCACGTCCACGAACGCCTCGGTCTCCGGTCCGCCGTACCGCGTGAAGACGTACGCCTTCGGCATCTGCTCCCTCACTCTCCTCGCGCAGTCACCGGGCCACCGGCCCGGCACACCAGCGCCAAGGAGCGGCGTGCGACGGCTATTCCCGGGCCCTCCCAGTGTTCATACGGCTGCAACGATCGGGGCACTGACCTGGGACGGGGCACCCGCGGCGACAGCGTACGGTTGAAGCATGAACGTCACCCGAGGCTTCACCGGACGCCCCCGCGTGGACAACGCGGGGCTGCCCCCGGGCCAGTACGACACGGGCGACGACTGGCCCGTCCTCTCCGCGGAGGTCACACCGGACCTGTCACCGGCCGACTGGACGTTCCGGGTGGACGGGCTGGTCGAGCAGCCGCACACGTGGGACTGGGACGAGGCGCACGCGCTGCCCGCGTCGGCCTACGAGGGTGACATCCACTGCGTGACGAGCTGGTCGAAGTTCGGGGTCAGGTTCGCGGGGGTGTCGCTGGACGCGTTCCTGGCCGTGGCACGGCCCCTCGCCTCCGCCACCCATGCCGTCGCCCGCTCCCACACCGGGTACACCACGAACCTGCCCCTCGCGGACCTGACCGGCGGGCGGGCCTGGATCGCGTGGGAGTACGACGGGAGGCCGCTGCCCGCCGAACACGGCGGTCCGGCGCGGCTGCTGGTGCCGCACCTGTACTTCTGGAAGAGCGCGAAGTGGATCGCGGGGCTGACGCTGCTCGACCACGACGAGCCGGGCTTCTGGGAGCGCAACGGCTACCACGCGCGGGGCAACCCGTGGGAGGAACAGAGGTACGCCGGTGACTGAGGCGCCCTCCTCCCCCGCCCCCGCCCCGGTCAGCCGGTTCGCGGTGCCGGGGCGCATCGCGGTCGCCGAAGGCGTCGGCGCCGTCTGGCAGACCGCCACGCTGACCGAGATCCGCCGCGAGACGCCGTACGTGTCCACGTTCCGCTTCGCGGTGCCCGCCTGGCAGGGGCATCTGCCCGGACAGCACCTGATGCTGCGGCTGACCGCCGAGGACGGCTACACGGCCCAGCGCCACTACTCGATCGCGTCCCCGCCGGAGGACACCTGGCACATCGAGCTGACCCTGGACCACGTCGAGGGCGGTGAGGTCTCGGGCTGGTTCCACACGGTCGCCCGGCCCGGGGACGAGATCGAGGTGCGGGGGCCGCTGAGCGGTTTCTTCGCCTGGCCCGGCGACCGACCCGCACTGCTGGTCGGAGCCGGTTCCGGCGTCGTACCGCTGATGTCGATGGTGCGCCACCACCGGGCCCGCGGACTGTCCGTGCCGCTGCGGCTGCTCGTGTCGGCGCGCAGCCCCGAGGAGCTGGTCTACGCGCGGGAGTTCGGCGCCGAGACCACCCCGGTGTTCACGCGGAGCGCCCCGGCCGGGGTGCCCGTGGGACGTCTGTCGGCGGCACATGTGGCCCCCCTCCTGGCCGAGCGGCCCGAGGGCGGCTGGGAGGCCTATGTGTGCGGTTCCAACGCGTTCGCCGAGCACGCCTCGCGGCTGCTGGTGAAGGCGGGCCAGCCGGTGGACCGGATCCGGATCGAGCGCTTCGGCTGACCGTGTGCCCCTGCGCACCGCGGGCGTGGTGTCCGCCCCCGCAAGTGAACGACGCGGATGGAGGGGTACTACATCTGTGTGACCACTCGCAGGGGTGCGCGGTGCGGAGGTCCGACGATGCGAACCCGGGTGCGCGGCTGGCGCTGGCGGCGCAATCCGCTCCGGCGCCGGTCGGACGTCGTCGAGGCGTGGACGGTGCTGGCCGTCGCCGTCCTGATGCTGCTGGGCGCCCCGCTGATCGGCGCGGTGGCGGGCCGGTGGGCGCATGACGACGCCCGTGCGGTGGCCGTCGAGCAGCGCTCCGAACGGCACCGGGTCCAGGTGGAGGTCGTGGGCAGGGCCCCGGACTCGCCGCCCACGGTCCAGGGCGCCCGGGAGCGCTCCTACCGGGTGACCGTGCGCTGGACGGAGGCCGGGGGCGCCACGAGGACCGCCGAGGCGCGGGTCCCGGCCGGTACCGACGAGGGCGAGAGGGTCTACGTGTGGTTCGACTCCCGCGGGCGGAGCGTGGCCCCGCCGCCGGACGAGACCGCGATCTGGCAGCACACGCTGGTCATGGGCGCCTGCGGCGCGGGCGCCACGATCGCCGTGATCCTCCTCGGCCACTCGCTCGTCCGAGGTGTGGCGAGCCGCCACCGGCTCGCCGAGTGGGAGCGGGACTGGGCGCTGACCGAACCGCAGTGGACCCGCCGCCGGGCCTGACCGCACAGTCCCCCGACGACGGCGGTGGTGACCCGACCATTCGCGACGGCCGTCGATCAGCTGCCCGCCGTGCCCGGCCGCCGGTCCCGCCCTCTTGACCAGCAGGTCCACGACCGTGGGGAGGTCGGCAGCCGGCCGGCCGGTGCCGCAAGGGCCTGGCGATTCGTCCGACCACCCACGTACGGTGTGATCATCCGGCACTGTCCCTTCGTGAAGGCGGTCCTGCATGGCCCTGTTCGACCTCCCCATCGACGAGTTGCGCGAGTACCGCAGCGACTCCACCGAGCCCGAGGACTTCGACGCGTTCTGGTCCAAGACCCTCCAGGAGGCCCGCGAGCACGACCTGGACGCCCGCTTCGAACTCGTCGACACGGGCCTGTCCACGGTGAAGGTGTACGACGTGACGTTCGCCGGGTTCGGCGGCCACCCGGTCAAGGGCTGGTTCACGATCCCCGCCGAGGTCTCCGCCCCGGTGCCGGTGGTCGTGGAGTTCATCGGGTACGGCGGCGGGCGCGGTCTGCCGCACGAGCACCTGCTGTGGGCGTCGACGGGCCGGGCCCACTTCGTGATGGACACCCGCGGTCAGGGCAGCGCCTGGGGCGGCGGCGGAGGCACCGCCGACCCGGTGGCCGGCGCGCCCGCGTACCCGGGATTCATGACCCGGGGCGTGGACGCCCCCGAGAACTACTACTACCGCCGGGTGTTCACCGACGGTGTGCGGGCGGTGGAGGCGGCCCGTTCGCACCCGCTGACCGACCCCGCGCGCACGGTCGTCCTCGGCGGGAGCCAGGGCGGGGGCATCTCGATCGCGGTCGGCGGTCTGGTGCCGGACCTGGCGGCGGTCGCCCCGGACGTGCCGTTCCTGTGCGACTTCCCCCGCGCGGCGACCCTGACGGACCGTCACCCGTACCGGGAGATCGGCCTCTACCTCAAGACGCACCGCGGCCGCGCCGAGGACGTCCTGGGCACCCTCGCCTACTTCGACGGCGTCCACTTCGCGAGCCGCGGCCGCGCCCCGGCGCTCTTCTCGGCGGCCCTGGAGGACCAGACCTGCCCGCCCTCCACCGTGTTCGCGGCCTTCAACGCCTGGAACCACGCCGACAAGGCGATCGAGGTCTACGACTTCAACGACCACGAGGGCGGCGGCCCCTACCAGGAGGCGGCGAAGCTGCGCTGGCTGCGCTCCTACGCCTGAGTCCCGCCGGGAATCTTCCCCCCGGCCCGACCAGTCGGTATGTTCACGGGACCCGGATCGCGGTGTCGCGGTCCGGGTTTCCGGCGATGACGGAGGGCCCATGTCCGAGTACCGCCCGGCTGTCCACGGCCACTGCGACCAGCGCTTCGCGGCGGTGCGGACGGCGTTCGAGGAGAACTTCCGGGACCGGGCCGAACTGGGCGCCGCGGTGAGCGTCACGGTCGACGGCGAGACGGTCGTGGACCTGTGGGGCGGCTGGGCCGACGCGGCCCGCACCCGCCCCTGGGAGCGCGACACGCTCGTCAACGTGTGGTCGACGACGAAGGGCCCGACGGCCCTGTGCGCCCACATCCTGGCCGATCGCGGTCTGCTCGACCTGGACGCCCCGGTGGCCGCCTACTGGCCGGAGTTCGCCGCGGCGGGCAAGGACAGGGTCCTCGTACGGCACCTGCTCTCGCACCGGGCCGGGCTGGCCGGGCTGCGCGAACCCCACTCCCTCGCCGAGCTCTACGACTGGGAGCTGACGACCCGGCGGCTCGCGGCGACGGAGCCCTGGTGGGAGCCGGGCACGGTGTCCGGGTACCACGCGTTCACGTACGGCTTCCTGGTCGGCGAGGTCGTCCGGCGGGTCTCGGGGCTGCTGCCGGGGGCCTTCCTGGAACGGGAGGTGACGGGACCGCTCGGCATCGACTTCACCGTCGGCCTGCCGGAGAAGGAGGCCGGCCGCGCCGCCGAGCTGGTGCATCCGCCCGCCCCGTCGGCGAGCGAACAGGCGGCGGTCTTCGCTCAGATGACTCCCGCGACGATCGCCGCCCTGACCAACCCCGGGGCGGGCGCGGCCGAGGCGAACACGGCGGAGTGGCGGGCCGCCGAGATCCCCGCCGCGAACGGCCACGGCACCGCCCGGGCCGCCGCCGCGCTCTACGGGATCTTCGCCGGGCGGGGTTCCCTCGACGGCCATCGCGTCCTGTCCCCCGAGGCCGCCGAGCGGGTCCGCGAGAGCCAGGGCAGATGCCGTGACCTGGTGCTGGGCGCGGGACTCGGCAGCGACACGGAACTCGGGCTCGGCCTGTGGCTCAGCGGGCCGAGCGGCTCGTACGGGCCCAATCCGCGGGCCTTCGGGCACGACGGCTTCGGCGGGTCGTGCGGTCTGGCCGACCCGGAGGCGGGGGTCTCGCTGGGCTATGTGATGAACCGCATGGGGCCGCACATCGCCGACGACCCGCGGAAGACGGCGCTGATCGAGGCGTTGTACAGCGCCCTGTGAGCGCGGCCGTCCGGCACCGGGCTCAGGGGCGCTCCTCGCGCACCACGCGGGACTGACGGCCCAGGGCCAGCAGGCGCCCGTCCGCCGCCCAGACGGCGCTGTCGTCGACGGCCCAGCCGGCGCCCGCGTGATCGGTCCTGATCCGCACCAGCGTCCAGCCGGTACCGGCGCCCTCGTCCAGGGCGTCGGTGAAGTGGACGGTGAGTTCCGCGCTGGGCACGGGACGCGGGGTGTGCCAGACGGCGTACAGCGCGGGCGGGAGCACGTCGGTGAGGGTGACCACCGCTCCCGCGTCGAGCGCCCGCCCGTCCGTGAACCGCACCCAGGCGAGCAGTTCGGCCCGGTCACCGCCGGCCAGGGGGAGGTCCCCGGTGGCCGGCCGTATCTCCAACTGCCGGGCGAAGGGCGCCAGATGGCCGGGCAGCCGGATCGTCCGGCAGTCCTCCGGGCCCGGCACGTCCGGGGCCGGCTGTCCGTCGTACGGCGTCCCGGGGCGCCCGGAGCCGAACAGGGCCGATCCGACGACGACCGGCAGGCCGTCCTGGTGGCCGGTGAAGACGCAGGCGGCGGTGCGGCGGCCGGAGGCGGGCGCGGTGCCCGAGACGTGCAGCGGACCGGCGGCGGCCGGGGCCAGGAAGTGCGTGGTCAGGGTGCGCACCGGGTGGGCTCCCCCGGCGAACCGGGCGCGTACGGCTGTCAGGGCGACGGCGGCGACATGGCCGCCGTGCGCTCCCTCCCAGGACCGCCACAGGGGATCGATCCGCGACTCGTTCTCGGTGGATGTGGTCACGCGCCTCACCATAACCTGGCGAGTTGGAAAATCAAACGGATGGGTTGGAAATCCGGACCGACTACAGTGCGCGCCTCGCCACGACCATCCGGACCCGCGGGCTGCCGTCCCGGCGCTCACCGAACTCGGGCAGGGCTCGCAGTTCCACGCCCAGGCCGGCCCGTCCCAGTTCCCGTCGCACGTCCCCGAGCCGGAAGGCCCGGTAGTACATGACGAAGGGCGGTCGCCACAGGGCGTTGCGCACCCGCATCACGGCGTCGAAGCCGAGGAGCGCCCAATAGGCGGGGGACGACGGGCGGGGCGGGGCGACGACCGGGAAGGCGAAGCAGCCGCCCGGGCTCAGCACCTCGCGGACCTGCGCGAACAGGCCGGGCAGTTCGCGGGGCAGGAAGTGGCCGAAGGCGCCGAAGCTCACGACGAGGTCGAAGGAGGCGGGCGCGAACGGCAAGGCGCGCGCGTCTCCCCGCACCCAGGACAGGCGCGGCCCCGCGGACCGGGTCCGCTCGCGCGCCACGTCGAGCATCCCGGCACTGAAGTCGATTCCGGTGACGCTCTCCCGGCAGACCCGGGTGAGCACCCCGGCTCCGGCGCCGGTGCCGCAGCACAGGTCGAGCCCCGCCTCGAAGGGTCCCGTCCTGCGCAGCGCGGACGCGACGGCGTCCAGCACCGAGTCGGGAGTGCGGAAGGGGGTGTGGTCGAACTTCGGGGCGAGCAGGTCGTAGCCGCGCTCGACGGACGACAGCGCCTGGACGGCGAGTTCGCGGAGGCTGGGGCCTTCTGGGCTGAACATCCGCGTCAGCTTAGGGGAGCCCGGCGTTTCAGGAGGGCAAGCGCGCGCTCGCACCAGCGGACGGTCTCCGCCTCCAGGGAGATGCCGCCCAGGAGCGTGAGGTACGGGCCGATCCGGTCCGCCTCGGCGAGGTAGCGCTCCTCGGTACGGCCGGCGAGGAGGCGCTCGCGGACGCGCTCGTAGCGGGCCAGCTTGCCGCGCGCCCAGGACAGGCGCTCCTCGAACAGCTCCCGGGTGACCTCGGGATCGACGCCGTCCATGGCCTGGATCTTGATGAGGAACTCGTCGCGGAGGGCGGCGGGTCTGCGGGGCGGTTCGGCGGCGAACGCGCCCAGTTCGCGCCGGCCGGTCTCGGTGAGGGTGAACAGCCGCTTGTTCGGCCTGCGTTCCTGCTGCACCACGCGTGCCTCGATGAGCCCGTCCTGCGCGAGTCGCTCCAGTTCGCGGTAGAGCTGCTGGGGGGTCGCGGGCCAGAAGTTCGCCAGCGAGACGTCGAAGACCTTGGACAGTTCGTAGCCCGAGGCCTCGCCTTCCAGCAGGGCGGCCAGGACGGCGTACTTGAGCGACATGTGGACACGCTAACAGCCGGTGATTACTCTACTCCACACCTACTCAACAAATTGACTATGGAGGCTCGATGCGAGCGTTCCGAGAAGCGGTCGAAGCGGGCGACCTCGCGGCCGTGGAGGCGTTGCTGGCCGAGGACGTGGTCTTCACCAGCCCGGTGGTGTTCAAGCCGTACGCGGGCAAGGCCATCACGGCGGCGATCCTGGGCGCGGTCGTCGAGGTCTTCGAGGACTTCCGCTATGTGAGCGAGCTGAGCAGCGAGGACGGCCGCGACCACGCGCTGGTGTTCTCGACCCGGGTCGGCGAACGGGCCCTGGACGGCTGCGACTTCATCCATCTCGACGACGACGGCCTGATCGACCGGTTCATGGTGATGGTCCGTCCGCTGTCGGGCGCGCAGGCCCTCGCGGAGGCCATGGGGGCACGGTTCGAGCAGATCGCGAAGGAGGCGGAGGCGCGGACCGCCACCGCCTCCTGACGTCACGCGACGCCGGGGGTGTCGCCGGCGGCCTGTCAGCCACCGAGGCGGAGGGCGGCCAGCCACATGTCGGGGGCCGTGCTGGTGCCGGACTCGCCCAGCAGGGCGGCGAGGGCGCGGCGGAGCCGGCCGGCGGGGCGGGTGCGCGGGTGAGCGGTCATCGGGGCCTCCGGTGTCGTGGGGTCGCTTTCACCCCACCGACGAACGGCGCCCGGCCCGATCGACACTCCGTGAGACGCCTTTCGAGGAATCTCCGCTCGGCGTCGTTCTCCACCAGCTCCAGCGCCCGCTCGTACGCCTCGGCTGCCTCCGCCGTACGACCGCTGCGGCGCAGCAGGTCGGCGCGCGTGGCCGGGAGCAGGTGGTAGCCGGTCAGCTCGCCCTCCCGCTCCAGCTCCGCAACCAGCGCGAGCCCGGCGTCGGGGTCCTGGGCCATGCCGACGGCCACCGCGCGGTTCAGGCGGACCACGGCGGAGGGCACGAACCGCGCCAACTCGCCGTACAGGGCGGCGATGTCGGCCCAGTCGGTGTCCTCGGCGGTGGGCGCGGTGGTGTGGCAGGCGGCGATGGCGGCCTGGATCTGGTAGGGCCCGGGGCGGCCCCGGCGCAGCGCGGTCTCCAGCAGGGCGGCGCCCTCCTCGGCCTCGGCACGGTCCCACGCCGTGCGGTCCTGGTCCTCCAGGGTCACCAGCTCACCGTCGGCGTCGACCCGGGTCGCACGGCGGGCGTCGTGCAGGAGCAGCAGCGCGAGCAGACCGAGGGCCTCGGGCTCGTCGGGCATCAGCCGGGCCAGGACCCGGGCCAGCCGGATCGCCTCCGCGCACAGGTTCCGTCGTACGAGATCGGCGCCCGAGGTGGCCGCGTACCCCTCGTTGAACAGCAGGTAGATCACGCCGAGCACGCCCGTGGTGCGCTCGGGAAGCAGATGGGCGGGCGGTACCCGGTAGGGGATGCCGGCGTTGCGGATCTTCCGCTTGGCGCGCACCAGACGCTGCGCCATGGTCGCCTCCGGGACGAGGAAGGCGCGGGCGATCTCCGGCGTGCTCAGTCCGGCCAGGGTGCGCAGGGTCAGCGCGACGCGGGCCTCGATGTGCAGCGCCGGATGGCAGCAGGTGAAGATCAGGCGCAGCAGGTCATCCTGGACACCGCTGTCGTCGTACGGCTCCCCGGGTGCCGTGAGCACGGCCGCCTCCCGTAGTTTGCGCTCCCCGACCGCCTCCCGGCGCAGGACGTCCATGGCACGGTGGCGGGCCGTCGTGGTGAGCCAGGCGCCGGGGCGGCGCGGGACACCGTCGCGCCGCCACCGGTCGAGGGCCTGGGCGAAGGCGTCCTGCGCGCACTCCTCGGCGAGGTCCCAGTCGCCGGTCACCCGGATCAGGGTGGCGACGACCTGGCCCCACTCCTCCCGGAAGGCGGCGGCGACGGCCTCCTCCGGAGTCACTCCCACACCGGCCGCACTTCCACCGACCCGCCGTCGAGCGCCGCCGGGTGCCGGGACGCCAGGGAGATCGCCTCGTCCAGGTCGGCGACCTCGACGAAGTCGACGCCGGCGAGGTACTCCTCGGACTCGGCGAACGGGCCGTCGGTGAGCAGGACCTCGTCACCCTGGACCCGGACGGTGGTGGCGTCCGAGGCCGGGCGCAGCCGGGCGCCGCCCTTGACGAGGTCCCGCCTGCGGACCTCCTCGGAGTACGAGCTGAAGCGGGGGTCGTCGGCGGGGCCGAGTTCCTCACCGTCCACGGGGGCGCAGATCAGCAGGGCGTACTTCATGACGTGGCCTCCGTGACGTGCTGGTGGACGATGGTCCAGCGGGGGCCGGTGTTGCGGTATCCGGTGGTGACGCGCAGCAGCCTGTCGCCGGTGCGGACGAGGGCGTGCCCGAAGGCGATGCTCTCGTCGACGTGGACACGGAACTCCAACACCTCGCGGGCGACGGGCCCGGCCTCCTCGAAGAGCTTGCGGAGCGCCTCGGCCCCCTGGTGCGGCCGGCCGTTCTCCACCGCCTCCGCGTCCTGCGCGTAGCAGGCGACCGCCCGCTCGACGTCTCCCGTGCGCGCGGCCTCGGTCAGTTCGGCGTCGAGCCGGCGGATCTGTCCCTGGGCGTCCTCGTCCTCCCAGAACGGCCGTACCTCCATGGCGCCGATCGTCGCCACAGGGTGCTTCGCGGCCGCCTCGACCGCCTCCTCCAGGCTGTCGCACTCCAGGATGTCGAAGCCGGCGACGTACTCCTTCGTCTCCGCGAACGGCCCGTCGGTGCGCAGCACCTCACCGCCGCGCACCCGCACGGTGACCGCGTCGGCGGTCCGGGCGAGCCGGTGCCCGTGCAGGCGTACGCCACGGTCGCCGAGTTCCTCGACCCAGGGTTCGACGGGGGCCATGCCCGAGGCGTCGGCGGTGTCGTCTCCGCAGACGAGCAGCATGTACTTCATGGTTCCTCCCGGTGCTCATGAGCTTCCTACACCCCGCCGACGAACGGGACCGGCCCGAATCGACACCCGCCCGGAAGAAGGCTTCTTTTGTGAGGTGACGGCGAGAGAGCCGGGGTCGCGGTTGGATGGCCCCATGACGTCCGACGAGCACGCGCGGCTGATGCGGGTCAACCAGGCCAACTGGGACGCCCGCACCCCCGTCCACCTCGCCAGCCGGTTCTACGGCCTGGACCAGGACCTCGATCCCGAGCGCTGGTTCGCCGCCTTCGAGTGGGAGGACCTCGGCGAGCTCGCCGGCCGTGACGTGCTCCACCTCCAGTGCCACCTCGGCACGGAGACGGTCGCCCTCGCCCGCCGTGGGGCCCGGGCCGTGGGCCTGGACTTCTCGGAGGCCTCCGTCGCGGCCGCCCAGGGGATCGCGGCGCGCGCCGGCGTCGACGTCGAGTACGTGCGGGCGAACGTCTACGACGCCGTCGAGGCGCTGGGCGGGCGGCAGTTCGACGTCGTGTACACCGGGAAGGGCGCGCTGTGCTACCTGCCGGACCTGGCGCGCTGGGCGCGGGTGATCTCCCGACTGCTGCGCCCGGGCGGCCTGTTGTACGTGGTCGAGTTCCATCCGCTGCTCAACTCGCTCGGCCCGAAGCCCGCTCCGGACGAGGGACCGGAACTCCTGCTGCGCCACGACTACCTGGGCGGCGCCGGACCCGTGCACCGGGACGCCACCCACACCTACACCGACGGCCCGGCCGTCGAGGGCGCCACGGAGAGCGTCGAGTGGATGCACGGAATAGGCGAGGTCGTCACCGCGTTGACGGAGGCGGGACTCGGTGTCCGGCGGTTGCGCGAGAGCGATGAGCTGCCCTGGCCGCGCTGGCCGCGGATGACCCGTACGGCATCCGGCTGGTGGCGGCTTCCCGAACCGCGGATCCCGCTGCTGTACGGACTCCTCGCCATGCGCTGAGTGGCCGTGGTACGGTCCCGTTAGCACTTGTGTACGCCCGTTTCGTGGCGCCGGTGCCAGTTCTCTCTCATCCCGCCGGTCGATGTACCGGCTTCTCCGCAGCACCGCACAGGTCTTGTGGGTGCTGTCCTCCGCCGCCCGAAGGCGTTGTCCGCCTTCCGTCTCGCGGCTTCCCCCCTCCCTTCCGCATGTCCCGTGCCTTCCGTCCTCGAAAGGACAGACCACCATGACGACCACTCTCGAAACCCCTCCGGTCCAGCAGCAGTCCCCGGTCCGCGCCGTCACCGGCGTCCTCGACATCGACTCCGGCGGGAAGGGCCACCTGCGCGCCGCGAACCTGCTGCCCTCGCCCTCCGACCTCCAGGTCTCCCCCGCCCTGATCCGCAGGTACGGCCTGCGCAAGGGGGACGTCATCGACGGGGTGCGCGGCACCCAGCGCGCCCTCACCGAGGTCGCCCGTGTCAACGGCCACGGCCCCGGCCGGGGCCGTCGCGCCTTCCACGACCTCACGCCGCTGCACCCGCGCGAGCGGATCCGGCTGGAACACCCGGCGTCCGGCCTGACCGGGCGGGTCGCCGATCTGATCGCGCCCGTCGGCAAGGGCCAGCGCGGGCTGATCGTGGCCCCTCCCAAGACCGGCAAGACGGTCCTGCTCCAGCAGATCGCGGCCGCCGTCGCCGGCAACCACCCCGAGTGCCGGCTGATGGTGGTACTGCTCGACGAACGCCCCGAGGAGGTCACCGACATGCGGCGCTCCGTGCGGGGCGACGTGTACGCCTCGACGTTCGACCGCACCCCCAGGCAGCACATCGCGCTCGCCGAGCTGGTGATCGAGCGGGCCAAGCGGCTCGTCGAGGCCGGCGAGGACGTCGTGATCCTGCTCGACTCCCTGACCCGGCTGTGCCGGGCCCACAACAACGCGGCCTCCGGCAACGGCCGCACGCTGAGCGGCGGCGTCGACGCGACCGCGCTGATCGGACCGAAGAAGTTCTTCGGCGCCGCCCGGCTCGCCGAGGAGGGCGGCTCGCTCACCGTCCTCGCCACCGCCCTGGTGGAGACCGGTTCACGCGCCGACGACTTCTTCTTCGAGGAGCTGAAGAGCACCGGCAACATGGAGCTGCGCCTGGACCGCGAACTCGCCTCCCGCCGCGTCTTCCCGGCCGTGGCCGTCCACCCCTCCGGCACCCGCCGCGAGGAACTCCTGCTGACCCCGGCGGAGTTGACCGCCGTACGCGGACTGCGGCGGGCGCTGCAGAACGGCGACGGCCAGGGCAACCTGGAGACTCTCCTGCAGCGGATGCGCGAGACGCCGGACAACGCGACGTTCCTGCGCCGGATCCAGCCGACCCTGCCCGCCGGCTGACGTACCGTCGCCCGCCTGCTGACGGACCATCGCCCGTTTGGGTGCTCACGCGCCCCGCACGGCCCGGGCAGCGCGTTCCACGGCCGGTCCGTTCCTAGCTTTGCGGTATGACTATCGGATTTCCCTCCCGGGTTGCCGTCTCGGTCTGCGCCCTGTGCATGACGGGACTGCTGGTGTCCGCCCCCGCGACGGCGGCCGCGCACACGGGCTCCGACCCCGGCGCGCCACCGGCCGCCGCCGCGTCGCCCGCCCTGCTGTACCGCTCCGGCGTCCAGGTCCGGCCGCACCGGGGCGCGCCCCGGGTCCCGGACGTGTCCGCCCTGTCGTGGGTGGTGGCCGACGCCGACAGCGGGGAGGTCCTCGCCGCGCACGACGCCCACCGCCGGCTGCCGCCCGCCAGCACGCTCAAGACCCTGTTCGCCCTGACCGTGCTGCCGGTGCTGCCCGGTGGGCTCCGGCACACGGTCGCCGAGAGCGAACTCGCGGACATCGGTCCCGGCAGCAGTCTCGTCGGCGTCGCCGAGGGGCGGACCTACCGGGTGGCCGACCTGTGGCGCGGGGTCTTCCTCAACTCCGGCAACGACGCCGTGCACGTCCTGGCCGGGCTCAGCGGCGGCTGGACCACGACGGCCGCGCGGATGCAGGCCAAGGCGCGCGCCCTGGGCGCTCTGGACACCCATGTGCGCTCCCCCGACGGCTACGACACCCCGGGCCAGGTCTCCTCGGCGTACGACCTCGCGGTCTTCGGCCGGGCGGGGCTGCGCAACGCGGACTTCGCGCGGTACTGCGGCACGGCCGAGGCGACCTTCCCCGGCCGGGGCGGATGGCGGTACGGGATCCGCAACACCAACCGGCTGCTGACCGGCGCCGACGGGGTGGAGCCCTACTACGGGCTGATCGGGATCAAGAACGGCTACACGAGCCACGCGGGCAACACGCTCGTGGCCGCCGCCCGCCGGGGCGACCGGACACTCGTCGTGACGGTGATGAACCCCCAGTCGGGCGGCGGCTTCGCGGTCTACGAGGAGGCGCGCGCACTGCTGGACTGGGGGTTCGGCGCGACCGGGCGGGTGGAGCCGGTGGGCTCGCTGGACGCGCTCCGGGCGAAGCCGCAGCCGGGGCCCGAGGCGGCGCCGGTCGCGGCAGCGGCGACGGTGCCACCTGAGCACAAGGGGCCCGGCTGGCTGGAGACCTGGGCCGTCCTGGGCGCCGCCGGGCTCGGTGCGGGCTCGATGGCGTTGGCGCTGCGGGCCCGGTTCGGGCGGTCGGCGCGCGGCTGACCGGCCGGCAGCCGCAGGAGCAGCCCGAGCGTGATCCACGTGTACGTGTTGGCGCCGAGGAAGCCGTCGACGCCGGACGCGTCGTCGAACCACAGCCAGACCACGCTGGTGCACAGCACGGCGTACAGGGCGCCCGCGGTCCGCGGGTGCCCTGCGCGCACGAGGACGGCGAAGGACGGCAGCAGCCACACCAGGTGGTGCACCCAGGTGACCGGGCTGACCAGGCAGGCGGTCAGCCCGGTCAGCGCGAACGCGGCCGCCCAGTCGCCGGCCCCCACGGCCCGCCGGGCCCGTACGGCCCACACGCCCAGGGTCAGCAGCACGGCCGCCGCCCACACCGCGCGGTCCGTCTCCCCCAGCCGGGCCAGGACGCCCTGCAAGGACTGGTTCGAGACATAGTCCAGGCGGCCCACTCTGGACGTGTCCCACATCGCGTCGGTCCAGTAGAAGCGCGAGGCGTCCGGCGCCACGACGGCCGCGAACCCCGTCGCCGCCAGTGCCACCACCGTGGCGACCGCCGCCGCCCGCCATCGCCGGGCGGCAAGGAGCAGCCCGATGAAGAGGGCCGGCGTGAGCTTCACCGCGGCGGCCAGCCCGATCCCGGCACCGGCCCACCGCTCCCGGCCCGTGGCCAGCAGCCACGCGTCGACCAGGACGAGGGCCAGCAGCAGGAGGTTGACCTGGCCGAAGCTGAAGGTGTCGCGCAGCGGCTCGAACAGCGCGAGCGCGCAGGCGCCCAGGACGCAGCCGTACCAGCCGTGGCGCCGCCAGGCCCGGCCGGTGAGCAGGCGCACGACCACGGCCAGCGCCCCCAGGTTCAGCAGCAGGCCCACCGCGATCGCGGCGCGCAGGCCCAGCAGGGCCATCGGCACCATGGCGACGGCCGCGAACGGCGGGTAGGTGAAGCCGTACGGCGTCCCCGGCACCCGGTAGTCGTAGAGCCGGCCGCCGTGACGGACCCAGGAGTCGACGGCTCCGTGGTAGACGCGCAGGTCGAACCAGTCGCGCAGGAGCGGCACGGTCGCCGTGAAGACGGTGACGGCGGTGACGGCGGCGAAGGCCGTCAGCAGTCGGCCGCGGTCCGTGCCCGGCGCCCTCATGCCGTGCGTCCCGTCGCGGGGGCCCGGACCGTCTGGTGCGCCTGGACGAGCACCACCAGGGCGAGTACGCCCCCGGAGACGGCGAGGACGAGTTGCCCGGCGTCGGCCGGGCCGCCGCTCGGGAGGGTGGCGAGCGCGAGCACACCCGTCACGGCGGCCACCCGGTGCCGTACCGAGGCGCTGGGAGCGGCGGCCGCTATGAGGAACAGTCCCCACAGGGCGTACCAGGGCCGGATCGCCGGGCCGAGGGCGGCGACGACGGCCAGGCTCAGGCCGAGGGCGTAGACGGGGCGCGGGCGCAGGCGGAGCCATATGTGGCCGATGAGGGCCAGGGCGGCCGTCACGCCGAGCGCGTGCCAGGCCGGGACGGCGAGCGGTGCCAGGTCGCTGCCGAGGCGCTCCAGCAGGGTCTCGGTGGCGCTGCCGAGGACGCTGGTGAGGGCCCAGTTCCCGGACGACACAGGGGTGTTGAGGGCGCCGATCCAGCCGTAGCTGGTGCCCGTGACGGCTGTCGCGGCGACAGTGGTCGCGGCGGCCGAGACGAGGGCCGTGAGGACGGCTCTCGCCGGTCGGTCGCCGGACCGGACGCGGAGCACGACGATCGCGGCGAGTCCCAGGGCGGCGGGCACCTTGACGAGGGCGGCGAGCATCACGAGCACGGCGCCCAGGACCGGCCGACGGCCGAGGGCGGCGGCCAGGCCGAGACCGAGCAGACCGAGCATGACCGCGTCGTTGTGGGCGCCCGCGACCAGGTGGAGCAGTACGAGCGGGTTGAGGGCTCCGAGCCAGAGCGCCGCGACCGGGTCGGCGCCGCTGTGGCGGGCCAGCCGGGGCAGGACGGCCGCCATCAGGGCCACGCCGAGCAGGGCGACGAGCCGCATCCCGAGCAGTCCGGCGGGGAGTTCACCGCGGGACGCCTTGGCCAGCGCGGAGGCCACACCCACGAACACCGGACCGTACGGAGCCGCCGTGTCGCGCCACATGGGGGCGACCTCGGCGGCGAGGGGACCGCCGAGCAGGGCGGGTCCGTGGGCGTAGACGTCCATGTGGGCGTCGGCCATGGCGCCTTGGGCGAGGTAGCTGTAGACGTCCCGGCTGAACAGCGGCGGGGCGAGCAGCAGCGGGAGCGACCAGACGACGAGGACGGCCATGAGCTCGCGCGGGCCGGGCCGCTGGTCCGGGGCGCGCACCAGGCGGCCGAGGAGGAGCCAGGCCGCGATCAGCAGGACGACGCCGAAGTAGGCGCCGACCAGGCCGAGGGCCGCCTGGGGCGAGGCGGGGGTGAGGAGTTCGCGGACGGGGAGGGCGCCCGCTGTCTCACCACCGGCGGCGAGGAAGGCGGTGCCGACCAGACCGAGGACCTGGCAGCGGCGGAGATCGACGGGGACGTTGACCGGCACGTCGGCAGCGTGGCAGTCGTGGGTGGCCGGAAGGCGACGCGATGGCGACCCGTTCGTGACCGGTGCATGGTCGGTCGCGCACCCGTCGCAAACCGGTCGCGCGCCGCGTCTCAGAACACGGAGAGGCCCGTCAGCGTCGTGAACCTGTCCAGCGCCGCCACCCCCGCCACCGAGTTGCCGCGCTCGTCCAGGCCCGGGCTCCACACGCAGAGCGTGCAGCGGCCCGGGACGACCGCGATGATCCCGCCGCCCACACCGCTCTTGCCGGGCAGCCCCACCCGGTAGGCGAAGTCGCCGGCCGCGTCGTACGTGCCGCAGGTGAGCATGATCGCGTTGACCTGCTTGGCCTGGCTGCGGGTGAGCAGGCGGGTGTCGTCGGCGCGGATGCCGTGCCGGGCCAGGAAGCCGGTGGCGAGAGCCAGGTCGGCGCAGGACGCCCGGACCGAGCACTGGCGGAAGTACTGGTCGAGCAGGACCGGGATGTCGTTGTCGATGTTGCCGTAGGCCGCCATGAAGTGGGCCAGGGCGGCGTTGCGGTGGCCGTGGGCGGCCTCGGAGGCGGCCACCTCCTCGTCGAAGTCCAGGCCCGGGTTGCCGCTCTCCGCGCGCAGGAACGACAAGAGCTCGCCCGCCGCGTCCCCGGTACGGGTCTGGAGGCGGTCGGTGACGACGAGGGCGCCCGCGTTGATGAACGGGTTGCGCGGGATGCCGTTCTCGTACTCGAGCTGCACCAGCGAGTTGAAGGGGTTGCCGGAGGGTTCGCGGCCCACGTGCTCCCAGAGTTCGTCGCCCTCGCGGGCCAGGTCGAGGGCGAGGGTGAAGACCTTGGTGATGGACTGGGTGGAGAAGGGCTCGCGCCAGTCCCCGACGCCGTACACCGTGCCGTCCAGCTCCGCGACGGCCATGCCGAAGCTGCGCGGGTCGCAGGCGGCGAGCGCCGGGATGTAGTCGGCGGCGCGGCCGCGGCCCGGAGTGCGGCCGATCTCCTCGGCGATGCGCTCCAGGACCGGCTGGAAGGTGAGCGACGACGTCGTTGCCATGATCACCATTGTGCCTCCGGGCCGGTCCTGGCGCGTGTCCTCGCAGGCGGGCCGTCAGGCCAGGGGGGAGCCGCTGCCCGCGAGGATCTCCGGGCGCAGGAGTTCGGTGAGGGTCTCGGCGGGCAACAGGCCCTTCTCCAGGACGAGTTCGGCCACCCCGCGGCCGGTGGCGAGGGCTTCCTTGGCGATGTCGGTGGCGGCCGTGTACCCGATGTGCGGGTTGAGGGCGGTGACCAGGCCGATGGAGTTCTCCACCGTCCGGCGCAGTGCCTCGGTGTTGGCGGTGATGCCCTCCACGCAGCGCTCGGCCAGCGTCAGACAGGCAGCCCGCAGGTGGGTGATCGACTCCGACAGGGAGTGCAGGATGACCGGCTCGAAGGCGTTGAGCTGGAGCTGTCCGGCCTCGGCGGCCATGGTGATGGTGACGTCGTTGCCGATCACCTCGAAGGCGACCTGGTTGACGACCTCGGGGATCACCGGATTGACCTTGCCGGGCATGATCGACGAACCCGCCTGCACGGGCGGCAGGTTGATCTCCCCCAGCCCCGCCCGCGGCCCCGACGACAGCAGCCGCAGGTCGTTGCAGGTCTTGCTCAGCTTGACCGCGATCCGCTTCAGCACGCCGGACATCTGGACGAACGCGCCGCAGTCCTGGGTGGCCTCGACCAGGTTGGCGGCGGTGACCAGCGGCAGCCCGGTGATTGCGGCGAGGTGGCGGCGGGCCGACTCGGCGTAGCCGGCAGGAGCGTTGAGTCCGGTCCCGATGGCCGTGGCTCCGAGGTTGATCTCATGGATCAACTCGACGGCCTCGTCAAGACGGGACCGGTCCTCGCCCATCATGACCGCGTACGCGGAGAACTCCTGACCCAGCGTCATGGGCACCGCGTCCTGCAACTGTGTACGGCCCATCTTGAGCACATCGCGGAACTCGACGGCCTTGCGGGCGAAGGAGTCCTGAAGTACAGCCATCGCCTTGAGCAGTCCACGCACCGCGAAGACCGTCGCGATCTTGACGGCGGTCGGGTAGACGTCATTGGTGGACTGCCCCAGGTTGACGTCCTCGTTGGGGTGCAGGAACGCGTACTGCCCCTTGCGGTGCCCCAGCAGCTCCAACGCCCGGTTGGCGATCACCTCGTTGGCGTTCATGTTCGTGGAGGTGCCGGCCCCGCCCTGGATCACGTCGACCACGAACTGGTCGTGCAGCTTCCCGTCCCGGATCTCACGGCAGGCCTCGACGATCGCGGCGGCCTTCCCCGCCTCCAGCAGCCCGAGCTCCTCGTTGGCCAGCGCGGCGGCCTCCTTGACCGCGGCCAGCGCCTCGATCAGGTGGGGGTAGGCGGAGATCGGGGTGCCGGTGATGGGGAAGTTCTCGGTGGCCCGCAGGGTGTGCACACCCCAGTAGGCGTCCGCGGGAACATCCCGGTCACCCAGCAGATCGTGCTCACGGCGACTGACGGCGGCGGTCATGAGGGTGTCCTTCTTCCGAGGAGGGGTCGGGTGAGATTTTTTTCAGGGGCGCGGGGAACTGCGCGACCAGCCACTTACGGACCGCGGCCGCCGGACGAGAGGCAGGGGCAGCCTCTTAGGCGCAAGCCGCCTCGGCGACGGGCTCCAGCGAACGAACCGGCCGCACATGCCCGACCTCACGGCCGCCGCCCAGAAGCACCTCGCCCTGGAACTCCGTGAGCAGATCCGGCGAGACCCCGGCCCACGCAAGCGCCGCCGCGGCAACCGGAACCCGCGCCCGGTTCGCCCCGTCGGAGATCTTCACCGCGACGGCCCGCCCGTCAGGAAGGGCCGCGACCTCGACACCCTCGAAACCGTCCTTGGCCAGCAGTCCCGGCACGGCCTTCATCAGCGCGGCCACGTCCCGACCCGCCCCGGACGCCATCTCCGCATGCGAACGCATCGCGTCGGCGACCCGGGCCTCCGGCGTACCGGGGGCCGCCGAGGTGATCCGTGCGGCGGCGCGGGCGAGGCCGTGCAGCGAGACGGAGAACAGGGGCGCACCGCAGCCGTCGACGGTCACGCGCGCGATCCGCTGTCCGGTGAGGTCCTCGACGATCTCGGCGATCGCCTGCTGGAGCGGGTGCCCGGGGTCGAGGTAGCCCTCCAGCGGCCAGTCGTTGAGCACGCACGTGTACAGCATCGCCGCGTGCTTGCCGGAGCAGTTCTGGGCGAGCCGGGACGGTCCGCGCCCGTCCCGGATCCAGGTGTCCCGGACGGCCGGGCCGAACGGCATGTCGGGGACATTGCGCAGGGCGTCCTCCGAGAGGCCCGCCAGCTCCAGGATCCGCCGGGTGCCGGCGAGGTGGCGTTCCTCGCCGGAGTGGCTGGCCGCGGCGAGCGAGAGGAGCTCTCCGTCGAGGGGCAGCCCGGCCCGGACCATGGCGACGGCCTGGACCGGCTTGAGCGCGGACCGCGGATAGAACGCGGCCTCGATGTCGCCGAGTTGGAAGCGGACGTTCCCGTCGCCGTCCAGGACGACGACGGAACCGTAGTGGGTGCCCTCGATCAGCCCGCCGCGGATGAGGTGGGCGACGGGGGCGTGGAGGGGCTCACGGACCAGGGGTGCGGCCGCGACGGAACTGCTGTACATCACTTCCTGCTTCTCCGGGAACGCCACGCGGGTCACGCGTGCGTACCGGTCGGTTCGGGCTGGGGATGCGCGCGGGCTGTCACGCGCCGGTCGGTTCGTTCTCGGTGGAGGTGCGGGAGACCCTGCCGCGGACGGCGAACCATCCGGCGACCAGGGCCGCGACGATCAGCGGGAGGCACAGCACGGTGGTGCGCCCCGCGCCGCCGTCGGCGTACATGAGGACCAGGACGGAGGCGAGGAAGGCCAGCGTCACGAGTTCGGTCCAGGGGGAGCCCGGCAGCCGGTAGCCGGGGCGGGTCAGGTCGCCCTTCTCGGTCCGCTGCCAGAAGAGCAGGTGACAGACCATGATCATGCCCCAGGTGGCGAGGATGCCGATGGCGGCGAAGTTCAGCACGATCTCGAAAGCGTCCGCAGGGACGACGTAGTTGAGGCCGACGCCGAGGACGCAGACGCCGCTGGTGAGCAGGATGCCGCCGTAGGGGACCTGGCTGCGGCTCATCACGCCCGTGAACCTGGGCGCCGAGCCGGACACGGCCATCGAGCGCAGGATGCGGCCGGTGGAGTAGAGGCCGGAGTTGAGCGAGGACATGGCCGCGGTGAGGACGACGAGGTTCATCACGCCGCCGGCCGCCGGGATGCCGATGTTGGACAGGACGGTCACGAAGGGGCTCTCGCCGCCGGTGTACTTGTTCCAGGGCAGCAGCATCGACAGCAGGAGGACCGAGCCGACGTAGAAGAGGCCGACGCGCCACATGATCGAGTTGATCGCCTTGGGCATGATCTTCTCGGGGTTCTCGGTCTCGCCCGCGGCGACGCCGACCAGTTCGACGGAGGCGTAGGCGAAGACGACGCCCTGGATGATCAGCAGCATCGGGAGCAGGCCGTTGGGGAAGACACCGCCGTTGCCGGTGATCAGGGACGGGCCGGGGTGGTGGCCGTCGATCGGGTGCTGGGTGGCCAGCAGGAAGAGGCCGATCAGCATGAACGCCACGAGCGCGCCCACCTTGATGATGGCGAACCAGAACTCCAGCTCGCCGAACATCTTCACCGAGATGAGGTTGACGGTGAGGACGACGGCGAGCGCGACCAGGGCGATCACCCACTGGGGGATGTCGGAGAACATGCCCCAGTAGTGGGTGTAGAGGGCGACGGCGGTGATGTCGGCGATTCCGGTGGTGGCCCAGTTCAGGAAGTACATCCAGCCGGCGACGTAGGCGCCCTTCTCGCCGAGGAACTCCCGGGCGTACGACACGAAGGCGCCGGAGGAGGGGCGGTACAGGACGAGTTCGCCGAGGGCGCGGACGACGAGGAAGGCGAAGACGCCGCAGACCGCGTAGGCGATGAAGAGGGAGGGGCCGGCGTCGGCGAGGCGGCCGCCGGCGCCGAGGAAGAGACCGGTGCCGATCGCGCCGCCGATGGCGATCATGTTGACGTGCCGGGACTTGAGGGACTTGCTGTAGCCGTCGTCTCCGGCGTCGACATGGCCGGAACGTTTCTGCACCCCATCGTGCAGGGACTGCTCGCTCACGCCTCTGATCCGCCTTCCGTGGAACTGTCCGTGCGCGGGGAACGCACGATGTCGGTGAGGGTGGTCTCGACGCGGTCGAGGTGGTGGGACATCGCCTCCACCGCGTCGTGCTCGGAACCGTCGATCAGCGCCTCGACGATCGCGCGGTGCTCGCGGTTGGACTGCTCCCGGCGGCCGCCCAGCTCGTTGAGGAAGGCCGACTGACGCGCCAGTGCGTCGCGGATCTCCTCGATGACCCGGCGGAAGACCGGGTTCTGGGCGGCCTCGGCCACGGCGAGGTGGAAGAGGGTGTCCATCGCGACCCACGCCGTGGTGTCGGTCTCGCGTTCCATCCGGTCCAGGAGGTGGGCCAGGTGGTCGAGGTTCTCCGGGGTGCGGCGCCGTGCCGCGTACCCGGCGACCGGGATCTCGACGTGGCGGCGCACCTCCAGGAGGTCACTGGCCGCGTAGTCGCCGAAGGTGGGGTCCTCCACGGCGTTGGCCACCACGAAGGTGCCCTTGCCGGTCTTGGAGACGGTCAGGCCCATGGTCTGCAGGGCCCTGAGGGCCTCGCGCAGCACGGGCCGGCTGATCTCCAGGGTGCGGCAGAGCTCCGCCTCGGAGGGGAGCTTGTCGCCGATGGCGTACTCCCCGCGCTCGATGGCGCCGCGCAGATGCGCCAGCACCGCCTCCATGGCGCTGACACGCCTCGGCGGCTGACTGGCTGTCCGGCTGTCTGACAGGTTCACGGGAGTGATACTCCGGGCGGCGGGAGGGTGCTGTCAAGGGGGCGGGTGTGCGGGGTGCGGGGTGTGGGAGACGTTTCGCACCCGGGGCGGTGTGCGCGAGGCAGGGGCTCCCTCGCCACCCCGCCCTCGGCGCGAGATACGGGAACCGTCCCTCAGCGCCGTGGCGGTGTGCGCGA
>NZ_LJBR01000260.1 GCF_001282115.1 Streptomyces sp. NRRL B-24085
ATGCAGACCTGGGCCGGGCTCACCCGCCTCCGCGACGCCTTCGAGCGGCTCCGCCCGCACCTGCTCGTCTTCCGTGACGAGAACGGCGTCGAGCTCGTCGACCACCCCGCCGGCCCCGCCCCGCTTCCTGCCGGAGTTCGACAACCTGCTGCTCTCGCACGCCGACCGCACCCGCGTGGTGCCCAAGGAGTACTGGGGCCGCAGCTGGCAGGGCAACCAGGCCTACTGCACGCTCCTCGTCGACGGCTTCCTCGCGGGCGTCTGGAAGCTCACCCCGGACGCCCTCGTCGTGGAGCCCTTCGACCGGCTGACCAAGGCGCAGCGGGAGGACGTCACCGCCGAGGGGGAGCGGATGCTCGCCACGCTGCACCCGGGGACGCCGTACGACATCCGGTTCGGGACCGTCGTGCAGCAGCGGCCGGTCCGACCCGAACGCCTCAGTCCGCCCGGCCCGTGACCGCCACCGTCAGGCCGAGTCCGATCATCGTGAAGCCGCCCGCGCCGCCGATGAGCGACAGGCGGCGGTCCGAGCGGGCGAACCAGGTGCGGGCGGCCGACGCGGTCAGGCCCCACAGGGTGTCGGTGACCAGGCCGATGGCGATGGGGACCAGGCCGAGCAGCAGCATCTGCGCCGGGACGTGCCCCGCCGCGTGGTCCACGAACTGGGGGAGCACGGCCGCGAAGAAGACGACACCCTTCGGGTTGGTGACCCCGACCAGGGCTCCGTCCAGGACGGTCCGCAGATCACCGCGCGCCGGTCCGGCCGGCCGCCGGGTGATCGCCGCCGCCGTCAGCTCCTTGCGGTGCCGGAACGCCTGGACGCCGAGGAAGACCAGATAGGCGGCGCCCGCCAGTTTCACCGCCAGGTAGACGGCCACCGACCGCTCCACCAGGGAGCCGATCCCGACCGCCACCGCCACGACGAGCAGATAGGAACCGAAGACGTTGCCGACCGCCGTGGCCACCGCGGTGCGCCGGCTGTGGGCGAGGGCCCGGCCGATCACGAACAGGACGCTGGGCCCCGGGATGACGATCACGAGCAGGGACATCGCGGCGAACGCGAGAACGCGGTCCGTGGACACCATGGCGGTCATTCAAACATGGATGGGGGGCGTTGCGGGCCGCTCGTGGTGGCCCGCAACGCCCCCCGGTCTCACACCTGAGGCATGCTCAGGAGAACCGCTGGGGACCTATGAGTTGACCTGCGCGGTCACCAGGCTGGAGAAGGTGGTCAGCCGGGTGTAGACACCCGGGTAACCGGCCTGCGCGCAGCCCTCTCCCCATGAAGTGATCCCTGCCAGGACGCCCCCGATGAGCAGGGGACCGCCGCTGTCGCCCTGGCAGGTGTCTGTGCCGCCGGAGGTGTATCCGGCGCAAACCATGTCGGTCTGGACGAAGTCCGAACCGTAGGAGCTCCGGCAGCTGGTGTCGGACACGATCGGGACGGTCGCGGTCCGCAGCTGGTTGGAGGAGCTGCCGTTGGACGAGGTGGTGCCCCAGCCGAGGATGCGGGCGGTGGTGCCGGCCGCGTACACGCTCGTCTGGGAGGAGGAGACGTACGACGCCGTCGTGTACGGCATCGACGTCGACAGGGTCAGCACGGCCACGTCGTCGCCGTTGGTGGCGTCCGTGTAGCCCGGGTTGATCCAGATCCTGCTGACCCGGCTGACCGTGCCGTTGGTGCCGTTGAGGTAGGTGCGGCCGCCGACGACTCTCACACTGCTGGTGGTCTCGCCGACCATGCAGTGGGCCGCGGTGACGACCTTGGTCGCGGAGACCAGGGTGCCGCCGCAGAACTGGTTCTGCGAGGCGTCCGTGATCTGCATCATGAACGGGTACGCGGTCGTGGTCGTCGTCGTACCGCCGACGATGGGCTGGGGGGCGGCGACGGCGGTGGGGGCGCCGATCAACGCGGTGGCGGCGGCAGCGGCGGCGGCCAGGCCGGCCGCGCCGGCCTTCTTCGCACGGGTGAGACCGAACATCGGTGAGTCTCCTCAGGGTTGCCGGTGGGGGGTCGCGCGGGTGTGGGGGTGCACGGG
>NZ_LJBR01000261.1 GCF_001282115.1 Streptomyces sp. NRRL B-24085
CCCCGTCCCCTCACCGCCGTGAGCGTCTGCACGAGCGTCCACATGTCCCACCCAGGGGCGCGGGGAACTGCGCGACCAGCCCCCACCGGCCGTGTGGCCGCCCGACCACCGCACCCGGCACATCACTGGGCGGTCTCTCAGATGCGGCCGAGTACCTGGGCCAGCAGCGCACCCATCCGGGTCGCCGAGTCACGGCCCGCCTGGAGGACTTCCTCGTGGTTCAGGGGCTCGCCCGTCATGCCCGCGGCGAGGTTCGTCACCAGGGAGATGCCGAGGACCTCCGCACCCGCCTCGCGCGCGGCGATCGCCTCGAGGACCGTCGACATGCCGACCAGGTCCGCGCCGATCACGCGGGCCATGCGGATCTCGGCCGGGGTCTCGTAGTGCGGGCCGGGGAACTGGGCGTAGACGCCCTCCTCCAGGCTGGGGTCGATCTCCTTGCACAGGGCGCGCAGGCGGGGCGAGTAGAGGTCGGTCAGGTCGACGAAGTTCGCGCCGATGATCGGGGAGGTCGCCGTGAGGTTGATGTGGTCGCTGATCAGGACCGGCTGGCCGGGGCGCATGCCCTCGCGCAGGCCGCCGCAGCCGTTGGTGAGGACGATCGTCTTGCAGCCGGCCGCGACCGCGGTGCGCACGCCGTGGGCCACGGCCGCGACGCCCCGGCCCTCGTAGTAGTGGGTGCGGCCGAGGAAGACCAGGGCCCGCTTCTCACCGATCCTGTACGAGCGGATCTTGCCGCCGTGTCCCTCCACCACCGGCGGCGGGAAACCGGGCAGCTCGGTGACCAGGAACTCGGCCTCGGGAGCGCCGAGGGCGTCCACGGCCGGTGCCCAGCCGGAGCCCATCACGAGGGCGACGTCGTGGGTCTCGGCGCCGGTCAGTTCGCGCAGGCGCGCGGCGGCGGCGTCGGCGGCGACCCTCGGCTCAGCGGGGGTGGCGCCCTGGATGTCGTCCGGAAGAAGAGATGCGTTCACGCGGACGAGGGTAGCCGGTCCGGGCCTACGCGCGTAGATGACAGAGCTGACGGGATGGCGATCGTTGTCTTGTCGTTTCCAACCAACCGGTGGCCCGGCTCCTTCAGCAGGGGCGCTTGCGGAGTTCCATCACGTAGTCGTGCGGGGCGCCTGCGGACTCCGCCGCGTCCGCGATCTCGCCCAGGTAGCGGGCGGAGGGCAGGCCGCCCTCGTAGCCGTTCAGGACGTACGTCCAGGCCTGTTCCTCGCCCTCCAGGGTGTGGACCCGCATGCGCGTGCGGCGGTAGATGTCCAGGCCCACGCCCTCCCAGCGGTCCATGGACTCGTCGTCGGCGGGGGCGATCTCGTAGAGCGCCACGAACACCTGGGAGAGGGGGTCCTCGACGATCGTCGCGAGGGCGCCCTCCCAGCCCATGTGCTCGCCGCCGAAGGTCAGCCGCCACCCGTTCAGCCACCCCGTGGCGCGCATCGGCGAGTGCGGGGCACGGCGGGTCATCAGCCGCGCGTCGAGGTTGCCGGCATAGGCGGCGTAGAGCGACATGGATCGAGGGTACGGCAGCCCTCCCCGGTGTCTCTCCCGTAACAGTGGCGTCTCGGGGCGCCCCCCAGGCCGTGGCACCCCGGCTCGTGCGGGACAATGGAGTACGTGACTCGGATCGTGATCATCGGTGGCGGACCCGGCGGATACGAGGCGGCCCTGGTGGCCGCCCAGCTCGGCGCGGAGGTGACCGTCGTCGACGCCGACGGTCTGGGCGGGGCGTCGGTGCTGACCGACTGTGTGCCGTCGAAGACCCTTATCGCTACGGCCGAGGTCATGACGACCTTCGACTCGTCCTACGAGGAGCTGGGGATCATCGTCGCCGATGACACCCCTCCGCTGGAGCAGGCCGCCCGGGTGGTGGGCGTCGATCTGGGGAAGGTCAACCGGCGGGTGAAGCGGCTCGCCCTCGCCCAGTCGCACGACATCACGGCTTCCGTGACGCGAGCGGGTGCGCGCGTGATGCGCGGGCGTGGCCGGCTCGAGGGCATGCAGTCCCTCGACGGGTCCCGGAAGGTCGTCGTGCGGGCCGCCGACGGGAGCGAGGAGACGCTCGTCGCGGACGCGGTGCTCATCGCCACGGGCGGGCATCCCCGTGAGCTGCCCGACGCCCAGCCCGACGGCGAGCGCATCCTCAACTGGACCCAGGTCTACGACCTCGACGAGCTGCCGGAAGAGCTCATCGTGGTCGGGTCCGGTGTCACCGGCGCCGAGTTCGCCGGTGCCTACCAGGCACTCGGCTCCAAGGTGACGCTCGTGTCGTCCCGGGACCGGGTGCTGCCCGGGGAGGACCCGGACGCGGCCGCCGTACTGGAGGACGTCTTCCGGCGGCGCGGCATGAACGTCATGGCCCGCTCCCGCGCCCAGTCTGCCAAGCGGGTCGGGGACCGGGTCGAGGTCACGCTGGCCGACGGGCGGGTCATCACCGGCTCGCACTGCCTGATGGCCGTCGGCGCCATCCCGAACAGTGCCGGGATGGGACTGGAGGAAGCGGGCGTCAAGCTGCGCGAGTCCGGGCACATCTGGACCGACAAGGTGTCCCGCACGACGGCTCCCGGTGTGTACGCCGCCGGTGACGTGACCGGGGTGTTCGCGCTCGCCTCCGTCGCCGCCATGCAGGGGCGCATCGCCATGTACCACTTCCTCGGCGACGCGGTGGCCCCGCTGAACCTCAAGACCGTCTCGTCGAACGTCTTCACCGACCCCGAGATCGCCACCGTCGGGTACTCGCAGGCCGACGTGGACGGCGGGAAGATCGAGGCCCGGGTCGTGAAGCTGCCGCTGCTGCGCAACCCGCGCGCCAAGATGCAGGGCATCCGCGACGGCTTCGTCAAGATCTTCTGCCGGCCCGGCACCGGGATCGTCGTCGGCGGTGTCGTCGTCGCGCCCCGCGCCTCGGAACTGATCCACCCCATCTCGATCGCGGTCGACAACAATCTGACGGTCGAACAGATCGCGAACGCGTTCACCGTTTACCCCTCCCTTTCGGGGTCGATCGCCGAGGTGGCACGGCAGTTGACCACGCGCAAGGAGACCGGCGGGGCCTGACGGCCGAAAGCGATTCCTGCCTGGTCACAGGGAGTTGTCGACCATTCGTGCGGCATAGGCGGGGAGATTAGGCCCTATACCACTTCCCGTCCTACTGTGCGAACAACTTCTGTAATTCGGCGCAAACTGCTGAAACCAGACGGTCGTTGGGGTTACTGTCAGTTTCGTGTTCGCTGCAGAACGTCGCCAATTGATCCTCGAAATGGTGCGAGCCAATGGGGCCGTGTCGCTCCGTGAGCTCGCCCGCGTCGTCCAGACCTCCGAAGTGACCGTACGGCGGGACGTGCGCGCGCTGGAGGCAGAAGGACTCCTCGACCGCCGGCACGGCGGTGCGGTATTGCCGGGCGGGTTCACGCGGGAGTCCGGCTTTCCGCAGAAATCGCATCTCGCGACCGCCGAGAAGACGGCCATCGCCGATCTCGCCGCGGGTCTCGTCGAAGAGGGCGAGGCCATTGTGGTGGGGGCGGGTACCACCACCCAGGAGCTGGCGCGCCGGCTCGCCCGGGTCCCCGGGCTGACCGTCGTGACCAATTCCCTCCTGGTGGCCCAGGCACTCGCCCATGCCAACCGGGTGGAGGTCGTGATGACCGGCGGCACCCTGCGCGGTTCCAATTACGCCCTGGTCGGCTCGGGGGCGGAACAGTCGCTCCAGGGGCTCAGGGTTTCGCGGGCCTTCCTCTCCGGGAGCGGGCTCACCGCCGAGCGCGGGCTGTCCACGTCCAACATGCTGTCGGCGTCCGTGGACCGGGCGCTGGTGCAGGCCGCCGCGGAGGTCGTGGTCCTCGCCGACCACACCAAGCTGGGCACCGACACGATGTTCCAGACCGTGCCGACGGATGTGATCACGCGGCTGGTCACGGACGAGCCCCCGGCCCACGACGACCGGGCCGCGACCGAACTCCAGGCGCTCGCCGACCAGGGGGTGCAGATCGCCGTGGCCGGCGCGTCGGGAGCGCCGGGGGGTGATCAGGTCCCGGCGCGCCGGCAAGAGCGCCGGGACGTGCCCGTGCCGGGCCCCCGCCGCAGCCAGCTCCCGTCGGCGGGCCCCTCTCTCCGCACGGCCACGGCCCTGGGCGAACCGACCCCGGCGGCGGAACGGGCCCGGGTGGCGGACCTGCGCCGCCGCTGACCCCTTCGACGCGGTGATGCCGCCGCGTGTCTCGGGCGGTGCCTGGCCGGAGGGGGGCCCAGCTCAACCTGCCTTCCGCGCGCCCCTCTTGACCTCCCGCTCACCCCTGGCGATCCGTACGGACCGGTTCACCTGTCGGCGGAAGCCGTAGGTTCTTTCCCGGGACGTCCCTGGCGAGAGCAGCGCCGGGAGAGCGGCCGCCCAGCCGGAGGAGCGTCGTGCGGATCGCCCACGGGGTCGATGAACTCGCCGTGGTGAACAGCCCGGTCCTCCTGCTCGGCGTCGCCGGCCTGGGCCGCCTGGCCGCTGATCCTGTCCATGCCGTTCCACGTCGCCGGATACGTGATCGGCATCGCGCCCTTGACCGCGCTGTCATTCGTTATGGCGGCCTTCGCCCGCGCCGGCCTGGCCCTCGTCCGCCGGGGCACCGGCTGGGCGCGGGCCGCGGGAGCGCGGGAGACCACCCTCTCGGGGGACGGGGAGAGCGAGGCGCCCCGCGGACCGACTGCTCCGGTCCGCGGGGCGCCTCGGGATGCCTGTGCGGCAATGGGCGTACGGGGTGCGCTCAGTCCTTGATCTCGCAGATCGCCGCACCCGAGGTGATCGACGCGCCGACCTCCGCCGTCAGGCCCTTGATGGTGCCGGACCGGTGCGCGTTGAGCGGCTGCTCCATCTTCATCGCCTCCAGGACGACGACCAGGTCGCCCTCCTTGACCTCCTGGCCCTCCTCGACGGCGATCTTGACGATCGTGCCCTGCATCGGGGAGGCGAGGGTGTCGCCGGAGGCGACGGGGCCGGACTTCTTGGCCGCCCGGCGCTTGGGCTTGGCGCCCGCGGCGAGGCCGGTGCGGGCCAGGGACATGCCGAGCGAGGAGGGCAGCGAGACCTCCAGGCGCTTGCCGCCGACCTCGACGACGATCGTCTCGCGGTCCGCGTCGTCCTCGGCCTCGGTGTCGGCCGGGGCCGCGAAGGGCTTGATGTCGTTGACGAACTCGGTCTCGATCCAGCGGGTGTGGACCGTGAACGGGTCGCTGGAGCCGGTCAGTTCGGGGGCGAACGCCGGGTCCTTGACGACCGCGCGGTGGAACGGGATGGCGGTGGCCATGCCCTCGACCTGGAACTCGTCCAGGGCGCGGGCGGCCCGCTGGAGGGCCTGCTCACGGGTGGCGCCGGTGACGATCAGCTTCGCCAGGAGGGAGTCCCAGGCGGGGCCGATGACGCTGCCGGCCTCGACGCCGGCGTCCAGGCGCACGCCCGGACCGGAGGGCGCCTCGAACTTGGTGACCGTGCCGGGGGCCGGGAGGAAGTTACGGCCCGGGTCCTCGCCGTTGATGCGGAACTCGAAGGAGTGGCCGCGCAGTTCGGGGTCGCCGTAGCCCAGTTCCTCGCCGTCGGCGATGCGGAACATCTCGCGCACCAGGTCGATGCCGGAGACCTCCTCGGTGACCGGGTGCTCGACCTGGAGGCGGGTGTTGACCTCCAGGAAGGAGATCGTGCCGTCCTGGCCGACCAGGAACTCGCAGGTCCCGGCGCCCTCGTAGGAGGCTTCCTTCAGGATCGCCTTGGAGGCGCGGTACAGCTCGGCGACCTGCTCCTCGGAGAGGAAGGGCGCGGGCGCCTCCTCGACCAGCTTCTGGTGGCGGCGCTGGAGGGAGCAGTCACGGGTGGAGACGACGACCACGTTGCCGTGCTTGTCGGCCAGGCACTGGGTCTCCACGTGCCGGGGGCGGTCCAGGTAGCGCTCGACGAAGCACTCGCCGCGGCCGAAGGCGGCGACCGCCTCGCGGACCGCGGAGTCGTACAGCTCGGGGACCTCTTCGAGGGTGCGGGCGACCTTCAGGCCGCGACCGCCACCGCCGAAGGCGGCCTTGATGGCGATGGGCAGGCCGTGCTCCTCGGCGAAGGCCACGACCTCGTCGGCACCGGAGACCGGGTCGGGCGTGCCCGCCACCAGGGGGGCGCCGGCGCGCTGGGCGATGTGCCGGGCGGCGACCTTGTCACCCAGGTCGCGGATGGCCTGCGGGGGCGGGCCGATCCAGATCAGGCCCGCGTCCAGGACCGCCTGCGCGAACTCGGCGTTCTCGGAGAGGAAGCCGTAACCCGGATGGATGGCGTCCGCGCCCGACTCACGCGCGGCCCCCAGGACCTTCTCGATGTCCAGGTAGCTGGTGGCCGGGGTGTCACCGCCCAGGGCGAACGCCTCATCCGCGGCGCGGACATGCAGAGCGTCCCGGTCCGGGTCGGCGTACACGGCCACGCTCGCGATACCGGCATCCCGGCAGGCCCGGGCAACGCGGACAGCGATTTCGCCACGGTTGGCGATGAGCACCTTGCGCACGATTGAGGCTCCCTCCTTGAAACAAGCCGAGTTTAGGGACTGCCGACACGGCTCTTCGACCCGTCCCCTGTGGTGAGCTTCCCCACACGGAGCGTGATGCGAGCGTGCACGACCCGCGAAATCCCTTGTCGCACCGCGGTACGCAGGACTCCTCCCGGAAACCCTAGCCCTCCTCTGTGGTCAAGGTCTCTGTGAGAGCGTGCTGCGGACCACTCCGATTCTTTGTGGAGTCCCTACGAATGGCCCAATGATTCTTTGCCCGCGGCCGAACCCTTGTCCCGCGGTTTACCCGTTAGTAGCGTTCGCGTTGTATCGAACGTACTTCGGGTAACAAGAGCACGGCTCGAAAGTGGGTGGGGACCGGTGATACGCAGGCCGGCGGCGTGGGTCGTGGCGGTCGTCCTCTTCGCGGAGGCGTTCGGCGTGGCGATGCTGAACTGGATCATGGGCAATCTCGTCGACGCGCAGAACATGTCACTGGCCGGCCTGGACCCGGACGCGATGTCGATGTCCTCGAAGATCGGCGGAATCGTCTTCGGCCTCTACTTCGCCCTGTGCGCGCTGGTCGCCCTGCTGGTGGCGGTGCGCGACCGGCAGCCCGCCGGACTCGGCCGGATCCTGCTGATCAGCGCCGCCGTGGTGCACGGCCTGCTGGCCGCGGTCGCCTGGGCCCTGATCGGCCGCCCCCAGTTCCTCTTCATGATCGTGATGCTCGGCCTGATCGTGCTCGTCCTGGTCACCTACGACGGCCGGCACGGCCCGGTCGCGGCGGAGCCGCACGCCACGCCGGGCCCCGGTGGCCCCGAGGGCCCGGAAGACCCCCCGGCCGTCGGAGGCTCCTCCCTCACCCCTCCACCGGCACCGACCACTCCGTGACAGGGACACCCGACCGGCCGACGGCCGGGCCGACGCCGACCGAGTGAGGTCGAGCGCCTCGGTGCCCGAGGGGGCGGAGGGTGCCGAGAGGGGTGGTAGATGATCGCGCGAGGCGCTGCTCGGGCCTCCGCCGGTTCGGCGACCCCGCGACGGGAACCCCTCGCTGGTCGCCGGGTAGTTCGGTACCCCGGCGCCCGAGGGCGCGGAGGGCGCCGACGGGTCGGTGAGAATCGCGGGGGCGCTGCTCGTGCCTCCACCGGTCCTGCGCCCCCTGACGGGACCGTCGGCGGTCGGGGTGGCGGCGACCGGCTGAGGTGGAGCACCGCGGGGCGGAAGGTGTCGAGGGGCCGGGTGGGAGCCCGTGCGGCGTCGCTCATGCCGCCGTCGGCGCCCGCGGCCCCGTGATGCCGCCGTCCGGGCCGGACGGGGGCGTTCGCCTCGGCGCGAGGGTGGGGCTCACGCCTCCGTCGGCACCCCGCGGCCCCGCGGCCCCGTGATGTCGTCGGCCGGGCCGGACGAGGGCGCTCGCCTCGGCGCGGGGGTGGGGCTCACGCCTCCGTCGGCACCCCGCGGCCCCGCGGCCCCGTGATGTCGTCGGCCGGGCCGGACGGGGGCGCTCGCCTCGGCGTGGGGGCGGCGCTCACGCCTCCGTCGGGGTCCACAGCTCTGTGATACCGACGCCCAGTTCGGCCAGCAGGCGGCGCAGCAGTGGCAGGCTGAGGCCGATGACGTTGCCGTGGTCGCCGTCGATGCCCTCGATGAACGGGGCCGAACGGCCGTCCAGGGTGAACGCCCCGGCGACGTAGAGGGGTTCGCCGGAGGCGACGTACGCGGCGATCTCCTCGTCGGTCGGCTCGCCGAAGCGGACGACGGTGGAGGCGACCGCGGAGACGTACCGGCCGCTCGTGGTGTCGTAGACGCAGTGGCCGGTCTGAAGGGTGCCCGCGCGGCCGCGCATGGCCTTCCAGCGGGCCGTCGCCTCCTCGGCGTCGGCCGGCTTGCCGAGGGCCTCGCCGTCCAGGTCGAGCACTGAGTCGCAGCCGATCACCAGCGCACCCTTGACCTCGGGCTTCGCGGACACGACGGAGGCCTTCGCCTCGGCGAGGGCGAGGGCCAGTTCGGCGGGGGTGGGGGCGGTGACGGCGTCCTCGTCGACCCCGCTCACGAGCACCTCGGGAGCGAGGCCGGCCTGTCGCAGCAGGCCCAGCCGGGCGGGGGACTGGGAGGCGAGCACGAGTCGGCGGCGCGGCTGATCGGTCATGCGGTCAGCGTAGTCCGGTCAGCGCAACCCGATCACGATCATCGCGAGCACCATGGCCAGCGCCAGGAAGACGCTCAGTCGCCGAAGCATGTCCTGCATGTCGCGCAGTTCCTTCGGCGGTTCGTTCTCGGGGTCGGACCACAGCATGGTTTCCAGCGTGCGGCGATTTCGTGCGGGGCGCCTGAGTACGCGTACTCAACTTCTCTTAACGGTACTGTGGTTCCATTAGTAGTCGAGAGAGAGGGGTACGTCCGTGTTCACCACCGCCTGGTCCGCCTCGCCCCAGCTGCCCGCCGAGGGCTTCACCCCCAACTGGTCCCGCGAGGGCTTCTGGCGGCAGTCCGTGCGCCAGGTCGTCCGGCTGTCGGCGGGAGGGCGTCGGGTGCGGATCCGGCTGTCCCACGCGTACGGCACCTCACCGGTCCGGCTCGCGGGCGCGACGATCGGCCGTACGGCCACCGGCGCGGGCGTCGAGCCGGGATCGCTGCGCACCCTCACGCTCGCGGACGAGATACCGGCCCGGGGCTCACTGGTGAGCGAGCCGGTCGAACTCCCCGTGACGGCGGGGGAGTCGGTGACGGTCACCCTGCACTTCGACGCCGCGACCGGCCCCGCGACCTTCCATGCCCAGGCCTTCGCACCGAGTTACCGGGGGCAGGGCGATCTGCTGACCGACACGGGCGGGCAGGGCTTCGACGCGGTGAGCGAGTCCTGGTACTTCCTGGCCGCCGTCGAGACGGACTCCGGGCGCACGGACGGGATCGCCCTGTTCGGGGACTCCCTCACGGACGGGTTCGGCTCCACGGTGGGGGCGGACCGCCGCTGGTCCGACGCGCTGGCCCGGCTGAGCGGGCGGCCCGTGCTCAACGCCGGGATCGGCGGGAACCTGCTGCTCAACGACTCCGCCTGGTACGGCGAGCGAGGGGTGCGGCGGTTCCGGCGGGACGTGCTGGAACTCGCCGGGGTGGACACGGCGGTCGTGCTGCTGGGGCTCAACGACATCGGGTTCAGCGAGACCGACGAACAGCCCACCTACAAGCCCGCACCAGTCGTGGAGGCGCCCGAACTCATCGCCGGATACGACGAGTTGATACGGCAGGCGCAGTCGCAGGGTCTGCGGGTGATCGGGTGCACCCTGCTGCCGTTCGGGGGCTCGGACCACTGGGGCGAGCACGCGGCGAAGGTCGCGCACGAGGTGAACGAGTGGACCCGCTGCTCCGGCGCGTACGACGCGGTGGCGGACCTCGCCCGGGTGATGGCCGATCCGTACGACCCGGACCGGCTGCGTCCGTCGTACGACTTCGGCGATCACCTGCATCCGAACGATCTCGGATACGAGGTGATGGCCGAAGCGCTGGCGGCCGTCCTCTAGGCCGGCCAGTACGTGCGGGACCAGGCCGTCGGCCCCGGCTGGGGCAGGCGGCGGCCCGCGATGCGGGACGGATCGGACCACGCGGCCTTCCGCTCCTGCGCGCCGGACGGCGACGAGGTCGCAGCCGCGGCGCGGGCCCTGACCACCGCCAGGGCGGCGGCGAGCTCCTCGGGGGTGGGGTTTCCCCGTACGACCTTGATGTTCATGACGGCTCCCGGCAGGGCTAGAGGGGGATGTTGCCGTGCTTCTTCGGAGGCAGGGACTCGCGCTTGGTGCGCAGCTGGCGCAGGCCCCTGACCACATGGCGGCGGGTGTCCGACGGCATGATCACGGAGTCGATGTAGCCGCGCTCGGCCGCGATGTAGGGGTTGAGGAGGGCGTCCTCGTACTCCTGGATCAGCCGGGCCCGGGTCGCCTCCGCGTCCCCGGCGGCCTCGGCCTCCGCGATCGTGCGGCGGTGCAGGATGTTCACCGCGCCCTGGGCGCCCATCACGGCGATCTGAGCGGTGGGCCAGGCGAGGTTGATGTCCGCGCCGAGGTGCTTGGAGCCCATGACGTCGTACGCGCCGCCGAAGGCCTTGCGGGTGATCACCGTGATCAGCGGGACCGTGGCCTCCGCGTAGGCGTAGATCAGCTTGGCGCCGCGGCGGATGATGCCGTCGTGCTCCTGGTCGACGCCCGGCAGGAAGCCGGGGACGTCCACGAAGGTGATCACCGGGATGTTGAAGGCGTCGCAGGTGCGGACGAAGCGGGCCGCCTTCTCCGACGCGGTGATGTCGAGACAGCCGGCGAACTGCATCGGCTGGTTGGCGACGATGCCGACCGGGTGGCCCTCGACACGGCCGTAGCCGGTGAGGATGTTCGGCGCGAACAGCGGCTGCGTCTCGAAGAACTCGGCGTCGTCCAGGATGTGTTCGATCACCGTGTGCATGTCGTACGGCTGGTTCGCGCTGTCCGGGACCAGGGTGTCCAGCTCGCGGTCCTCGTCGGTGACCGTGAGGTCCGCCTCCTCCGGGTAGACCGGCGGCTCGGACAGGTTGTTGGACGGCAGGTACGACAGCAGCTGCTTGACGTACTCGACGGCGTCCTTCTCGTCCCCGGCCATGTGGTGGGCCACGCCGGACACCGAGTTGTGGGTGCGGGCGCCGCCCAGCTCCTCGAAGCCGACGTCCTCGCCGGTGACCGTCTTGATGACGTCGGGACCGGTGATGAACATGTGCGAGGTCTGGTCGACCATCACCGTGAAGTCGGTGATCGCCGGGGAGTACACGGCCCCGCCCGCACAGGGGCCGACGACCAGGCTGATCTGCGGGATGACACCGCTGGCGTGGGTGTTGCGGCGGAAGATCTCGCCGTACGCGCCCAGCGAGGCCACGCCCTCCTGGATACGGGCGCCGCCGGAGTCGTTGATGCCGATGACCGGACAGCCGGTCTTCAGCGCGAAGTCCATCACCTTGACGATCTTCTGGCCGTAGACCTCGCCCAGCGCGCCGCCGAAGACGGTGAAGTCCTGGGAGAACACGGCGACGGGGCGGCCGTCGACCGTGCCGTACCCGGTGACGACCCCGTCGCCGTATGGGCGGTTCTGCTCCAGCCCGAAGTTGGTGGAGCGGTGCCGGGCGAACTCGTCCAACTCCACGAAAGAGCCTTCGTCGAGGAGCAGTTCGATGCGCTCACGGGCCGTCAGCTTGCCCTTGGCGTGCTGCTTCTCGACGGCACGTTCGGAGCCGGCGTGCGTCGCCTCGTCAATACGACGCTGGAGATCCGCGAGCTTGCCCGCGGTGGTGTGGATGTCGATCTCTTCCGGCTCGGACATCGGTCTCGCGGCTCCCTGCCTGCTCAAAAGGGGGGACGGTTACTCATCCGTAGAGTAGTGGTGCCCCTACGAATCAGCAGTGCGGCGTTTCACACACCTAGGGTGGCTTGCATGACGCCGCGAGATGTTCCAGGAGACGACAGCCGTTGGTCGGACCTCGACCGGCCGCCCCTCAACGCCGCCGCCCTGCGCCGCGGGCTGGTGCGGGACGGCGGGCTGTGGTCCGGGATCGAGGTGCTGGCCGGCACCGGGTCCACCAACTCCGAGCTGGTCGCCCGCGCCGCCGCGGGCAAGGCGGTCGAGGGCGCGGTCCTCGTCGCCGAGGAGCAGAGCGCCGGCCGGGGCCGCCTGGACCGCCGGTGGACGGCACCGCCCCGCTCGGGCCTCTTCTTCTCCGTCCTGCTGACCCCGGGTGACGTGCCGGTCGCCCGCTGGGGCTGGCTGCCCCTGCTCACCGGGGTCGCGGTGGCCACGGGCCTGTCCCGGGCGGCCGGCGTGGACACGGCTCTCAAGTGGCCCAACGACCTCCTGGTCACCGTGGGCGGCGAGGAACGCAAGGCCGGCGGGATCCTCGCGGAACGGGCCGGCGACGACGGCGTCGTCATCGGCGTCGGCATCAACGCCACCCTCAGGGAGGACGAGCTGCCCGTCCCCACTGCGGGTTCGCTGGCGCTGGCCGGAGCGGTGAGCACCGACCGGGACCCCCTGCTGCGGGCCGTCCTGCGCTCCCTGGAGGAGTGGTACGGCCGCTGGCGGGCCGCGGCCGGCGACCCGGCGGTCAGCGGCCTCCAGGAGACGTACGCGGCCGGGTGCGCGACGCTGGGAAGGACCGTACGGGCGGAGCTGCCCGGAGACCGTGCACTGGTCGGCGAGGCGGTGGCGGTGGACGGCGACGGCCGCCTGGTGATCGCGACGAAGGAGGGCGTACAGGAGCCGGTGGGGGCGGGGGACATCGTCCACCTGCGACCGGCGTGAGCCGTAGCTCCCCAGGGCGCGGGGCTGTGTCGATGTGCGGCTCCACCGCGTGGGCGCGACCGGCCGCAATCGGCCCGTGGCCGACCGAGGACCGCAGCCGGCCACGGTCTTCCCGCTCCACCTGACGGAGTGAGGACGTGAGCTACCGCACACCTGCCGTACAGTTGAGGCCGGTCGATACCTGACCGTGACAGATCGGAAGGGCAGCAGGCGTGACCGCAGACGACACGGGCTCCGGCGCGGACGCGATCCCGCACCCGCTCGCCGTGCGTCTCGAACAGCTCATCCTCGGTGCCGAGCGGCGCTACACCCCCTTTCAGGCGGCCCGCACCGCCGGCGTCTCCATGGAGCTGGCCACCCGCTTCTGGCGGGCGATGGGCTTCGCCGACGTCGGCCAGGCCAAGGCGTTCACCGAGGCGGACGTCCTCGCGCTGCGGCGGCTCGCCGGTCTCGTCGAGGCGGGGCTGCTGAGCGAGGCCATGGCCGTGCAGGTGGCGCGGTCCACCGGGCAGACCACCGCCCGGCTCGCCGAGTGGCAGATCGACTCCTTCCTGGAAGGCCTGACCGAGCCGCCGGAACCGGGCATGACCCGCACCGAGGTGACGTACCCGATCATCGAGCTGCTCCTGCCCGAGCTGGAGGAGTTCCTCGTCTACGTCTGGCGCCGCCAGCTCGCCGCCTCGGCCGGCCGGGTCGTGCAGGCCGCCGACGACGAGGAGATGGTCGACCGGCGGCTGTGCGTGGGCTTCGCCGACCTCGTCGGGTTCACGCGGCTGACCCGCCGGATGGAGGAGGAGGAACTCGGCGAGCTCGTCGAGGCCTTCGAGACCACCGCCGCGGACCTGGTGGCGGCCAGGGGCGGACGGCTCATCAAGACCCTCGGCGACGAGGTGCTGTACGCGGCCGACGACGCCGCGGTGGCCGCCGAGATCGCCCTGCGGCTCATCGAGACCATGGCCAACGACGAGACCATGCCCGAACTGCGCGTCGGCATCGCCTTCGGCACGGTGACCACCCGTATGGGCGATGTCTTCGGGACGACGGTGAACCTGGCCTCCCGGCTGACCTCGATAGCTCCCCGCGACGCCGTCCTCGTCGACAGCGCGTTCGCCGAGGAGCTGATCCGCCACGGAGAGGCCCCCGCCTCCGAGGCGGAGGCGGCCGAGGCCGCGGCCACCGCCGAGAAGGAGGGCGAGGAGCCGCCGACCTACCGCTTCGCACTCCAGCCGATGTGGCAGCGGCCGGTCCGTGGCCTCGGCGTCGTCGAGCCCTGGCTGCTGACCCGCAGGGACGTCGCGCCCTAGGGCCGGACAGGCCCTAGCCGCCCTGCCGCACGCACAGGCCGACGATCGGCACGCACAGGCCCGGGTCGGGCCGGGTCGAGCGGGTGGGCTGAGGCGCGGGGGTCGCTGCCGGTGGAGGCGTGGTCCGGGGCGGTTGCGGGGCGGCCGTCGTCGTCGGCGCGTGGGGTGCGCGAGGTGCGGTGGTGGTCGTGGGGGCCGGGGCCGGTGCCTGGG
>NZ_LJBR01000262.1 GCF_001282115.1 Streptomyces sp. NRRL B-24085
CCGGACAGCGCCGCGGCGCTGTCCGGTGCTCGGGGTTCGTCTGCGGGGACGGTGGGGGCGGGGGTTTTGCGCAGTTCCCCGCGCCCCTGAGTGCCTGCGGCGGCCCCTGATCGTCCGTGGCGCCGGGCCACTGCAACCTGCCCAGGGGTGCGGGGAACTGCGCGCCCAGCCCCCGCCGGCCGGTGGGCCGCGCGAGTCTGCGCGGCCCCGGCCACTGCGGCCTGTCACCAGTCGCCCCGGCGGCCGGCCCTCACCCCCGCCCCGGGCCATGGGAAAGCGGTCGGTCAGCGCTGCATCGGCCTCTGTCTGGCCCCCCGGGCCCGTGGGGTCACCCGCCACGCCCGGCGCTACGGACCGTCCAGTTCGTCCGCCAGGGTGTTCACCGGCTGGGGTGTGCCCGTCAGGTCCAGGACGAACAGCGGGACGCCCAGGGTGTCGGCGCGGGTGCGGGCCTCGCTGGTGTAGCCGGCCAGGGAGAAGTACACGCAGTGCGCGGACTCCGTCATGGCCGTCAGCCACAGGCACTCCACGTCCCGCGGTGAGGCCGGCCGTACGGTCGGATCCACCTGGGCCAGCAGTCCGCGGGCGGCCAGACCGATGCCGGACGGCGGCCGCTGGTCCGCGCGCCGGATGTCCTGGTAGCCCAGCCAGCGCAGATACAGCGCGGCGACGGTGACTGCGTCGCGCGCGGTGCGGATCGTGATGGGCTGGAAGGCGCGGCGCGGGGGAGCGGGGGCCCCCACGTCCGGCTCGGGCCGCGGCACGGGGCAGGTGCCCCCGGCGACCGCGATCCGCAGGACCGTCCCGCAGCCACAGCCCAGCTCCGGCTGCGGCCACTCGGCCTCGCGGCCGCAGACCGCGCACTCCACGGCGACCCACGCCTCCTCCCACACCTGGTGGGCGACGGCCGTGGGTGCGCTGTGCCGGTCCAGCGGCGGACAGACCGGAGCGCCGCACTCGCACGGGTACGACGGCGCCGCGTAGAGGTGGTCGCGCCGGCAGACCGGACAGCGCACCGACACGCTCTCGGACATGGCCACATCGTCCTCCAGTGCCCGCCCGGTTGTCCGCCTCTTGACGGTCTTCACCCGCCCACCTACATTGCTTCCAGATAGTAGAAAACATATTCCATGATACGGAAGTGCTCGCCGCGGGGCGCGACGGGAGTACGCATCCGACAGCCGAAGCATCAGAAGCAGTCGAAGCAGGAGTACTCGATGGCTCGAATGACCGCTGCCCGCGCGGCAGTTGAGATCCTCAAGCGCGAAGGTGTCACGGACGCGTTCGGTGTCCCCGGCGCGGCGATCAACCCCTTCTACGCCGCGCTCAAGGCCTCCGGGGGCATCCACCACACCCTCGCCCGCCACGTGGAGGGCGCCTCGCACATGGCCGAGGGGTACACGAGGACCCACCCGGGCAACATCGGTGTCTGCATCGGGACCTCCGGCCCGGCCGGCACCGACATGATCACCGGGCTGTACTCCGCCACCGGCGACTCGATCCCGATCCTGTGCATCACGGGCCAGGCCCCGACCGCCGTGATCCACAAGGAGGACTTCCAGGCCGTCGACATCGCCTCCATCGCGGGGCCGGTGACGAAGATGGCGGTCACCGTCCTGGAGGCGGCCCAGGTCCCCGGTGTCTTCCAGCAGGCCTTCCATCTCATGCGCTCCGGCCGCCCGGGCCCGGTCCTCATCGACCTGCCGATCGACGTCCAGCTCACCGAGATCGAGTTCGACCCGGAGACGTACCAGCCGCTCCCGGTCTACAAGCCGGCCGCGAGCCGCGCCCAGATCGAGAAGGCGCTCACCCTCCTCAACGAGTCCGAGCGCCCGCTGATCGTCGCCGGCGGCGGTGTCATCAACGCCGACGCCGCCGAACTCCTGGTCGAGTTCGCCGAGTTGACCGGCGTCCCGGTCGTCCCGACCCTCATGGGCTGGGGCGTCCTGCCCGACGACCACGAGCTGAACGCCGGCATGGTGGGCCTCCAGACCTCGCACCGCTACGGCAACGCCACCTTCCTGGAGTCCGACTTCGTCCTCGGCATCGGCAACCGCTGGGCCAACCGCCACACCGGCAAGCTGGACGTCTACACGGCCGGCCGGAAGTTCGTGCACGTCGACGTCGAGCCCACCCAGATCGGCCGGATCTTCGCGCCGGACTACGGCATCGCGTCCGACGCGAAGGCCGCCCTGGAGCTCTTCGTCGAGGTGGCGCGGGAGTTGAAGGCGGCGGGCCGGCTGCCCGACCGCTCGGCGTGGGCGGCCTCGGCGCAGGAGAAGAAGGCGACCCTCCAGCGCCGTACGCACTTCGACGACATCCCCATCAAGCCGCAGCGCGTCTACGAGGAGATGAACAGGGCCTTCGGCCCGGAGACCCGGTACGTCTCCACGATCGGCCTCTCCCAGATCGCCGGCGCCCAGATGCTGCACGTCTTCCGGCCCCGGCACTGGATCAACTGCGGCCAGGCGGGCCCCCTCGGCTGGACGATCCCGGCCGCGCTGGGCGTCGCCAAGGCCGACCCGGAGGCACAGGTCGTCGCCCTCTCCGGCGACTACGACTTCCAGTTCATGATCGAGGAGCTGGCGGTCGGCGCCCAGCACCGGATCCCGTACATCCACGTCCTGGTGAACAACTCCTACCTGGGCCTCATCCGCCAGGCCCAGCGCGCCTTCGACATCGACTTCCAGGTGAACCTGGAGTTCGAGAACATCAACTCGCCGGAGCTGGGCGTCTACGGCGTCGACCACGTCAAGGTCGCCGAGGGCCTCGGCTGCAAGGCGATCCGGGTGACCGACCCGGCGGAACTGGGCGCCGCCCTGGAGCAGGCCAAGAAGCTCGCCGCCGAGTTCCAGGTGCCGGTCGTCGTCGAGGCCATCCTGGAGCGGGTCACCAACATCTCGATGTCGACGACGAACGACATCGGCAACGTGGTCGAGTTCGAGGAGATCGCGACGGAACCGGCCCACGCGCCGACGTCGGTCAAGCCGCTGAGGGTCTGACACCCCGCACGGCGAAGGGCGGTCCCACCGTCATGGTGGGACCGCCCTTTTCCGTGCCCGGCTCCCCCGAGGCCGTCCCCCGTCGCGCGGCCCGCCGCCCCCGTGCCGGCGGGCCCTCACGTGTAGAGAATGTGCCCGGTGCCGGGACCCGTTGAAGCCCTCCGACCCATGTTCAGAGGTTGATTTGAGCATTCCGTAGCGGGCGTACGACCGCTGCCGTACGCCCGCTCACCGGTCGTGGGGTCCGGACAGGCCCGGCCAGTCGTCCGGACCGCCGCCCTGCCACTCCACGATGTCGTCGTCCTCGACCTCGATCCGGTCCAGGTCGGCGAGCCGGAGCAGCTCGACGACGTCGTCCAGGTGCGAGGCGACGCCCAGGTTCTCGTCGTCCGCGGTGACCCGCCGGGACCCGTCCAGGCCAGGAGCGTGCACCACGACATGCGGTTGGTGTGCCGATTGCGCTGCCATGCCTTCAGCGTCCTGCGCTCTGCAGGATTCCGCACCCCGGACACGACGGAGCGCCGGACACGGGACCGTCCGTGTCCGGCGCTCTGCCATCCCCCCACAGGGGTCCTGCCGGGACCGCGGCGGCCGCGACGGCACCGGGAACGCGCTCCTTCCCTCAGGTCGAAGAAGGAGGGCCCGGGACCTTCACCACCGCACTGGCTCGCCTGCCGCCGCGGTCCTCCCCTGACCGCACCCGTACCTCGCGACCACCCCTCATCCGGGTCGCGGGCACCTCGGGCGCGGTCAGGGAGTCTCAGTCCTCGCGCAGGGCGTGGACCTGCTCCTCCACGCGCCGGCCGTACTCCGGATCGGCCGCGTGGAAGTGCGCCAGGTTCTTCTCGATCACGTCGTCGCGGGAGACCCGGGACAGTCCCCCGGCGATGTTCGCGACCAGGCGGGACCTCTCGTCGGCGGACATCAGGCGGTACAGCTCGCCCGCCTGGAAGAAGTCGTCGTCCTTGGTGTGCCGGGCCGCCTCGTGGGTGCCGGTCCAGCCGCTGACCGCCAGGGGCGCGGACAGGGCGCGGCCGGTCTCCGACGGGCCGCCGTAGGAATTGGGCTCGTAGTTCTTGGCGTAGCGGCCCTGCGGGTTGGTGGCCATGAACCCGTCCCGGCCGTAGTTCTGCGCGGTCGTCGCCCTCGGAGCGTTCACCGCCAGCAGGGTGTGGTTGACGCCCAGGCGGTAGCGGTGCGCGTCGGCGTACGCGAACAGCCGGCCCTGGAGCATCTTGTCCGGCGAAGGACCGATGCCCGGCACGAAGTTGTTCGGGGAGAACGCGGCCTGCTCGACCTCGGCGAAGACGTTGTCCGGGTTGCGGTCCAGGACCAGGCGGCCCACCCGCTGGAGCGGGTAGTCGGCGTGCGGCCATACCTTGGTGAGGTCGAAGGGGTTGAAGCGGTAGTCCGCCGCCTCCGCCGCCGGCATGAGCTGCACGTACAGCGTCCAGGACGGGTGCACACCCCGCTCGATCGCCTGGAGCAGGTCCGTCTGGTGCGAGTTGGGGTCCCGGCCCGCGATCTCCGCGGCCTGCTCCGACGACAGCGACCGGATGCCCTGGTTGGTCTTGAAGTGGTACTTGACGAAGAAGGCCTCACCCTCGGCGTTCGTCCACTGGTAGGTGTGCGAGCCGTAGCCGTTCATGTGGCGGTACGACGCCGGGATGCCGCGGTCGCCCATCAGCCAGGTCACCTGGTGCGTGGCCTCGGGGGAGTGCGCCCAGAAGTCCCAGACGTTGTCCGGTTCCTGACGGCCCGTGAAGGGATCCCGCTTCTGCGAGTGGATGAAGTCGGGGAACTTGAGGGGGTCCTTGACGAAGAACACCGGGGTGTTGTTGCCGACGAGGTCGTAATTGCCCTCGGCGGTGTAGAACTTGACCGCGAAGCCGCGCGGGTCACGGACCGCGTCCGCGCCCCCGAGCGAGTCGGCCACGGTCGAGAAGCGCACGAAGACCTCGGTGCGGCCGCCGACCGAGCTCAGGAAGTCGGCGCAGGTGAACCCCGTGACGTCGTCCGTCACCTCGAAGTGGCCGTACGCGCCGGAACCGCGGGCGTGCACCACCCGCTCCGGGATCCGCTCACGGTTGAAGCGGGCGAGCTTCTCCAGCAGGTGCTGGTCCTGGAGGAGGAGCGGGCCGCCGACGCCGGCGGAGGCGGAGTTCTGGTTGTCGGCGACCGGGGCGCCGGACTCGGTGGTGAGCACGCGCTGCGACATGGTGGGCAATCCTCGACAGACTGGTGAACGGGTGGGCATGGTTCCGGGCGGCGCCACCGCCTGGGCGCGACAGGACAGATGTCAGCGGTGGCGCCGCCCGGAGTCTCGGGGGAGGTCAGACCTGGGCGCCGGACAGGCGCTCCACGGCCCGCAGCAGCGCCGAGTGGTCCAGGCCCCCGTCGCCCTGCGCACGCAGGCTGGCGACGAGCTGGGCGACCACGGCGCCGACGGGCAGGGCCGCGCCGACGTTGCGGGCGGCGTCGGTCACGATGCCCATGTCCTTGTGGTGCAGGTCGATGCGGAAGCCCGGCTTGAAGTCCCGCTGGAGGAAGTTGTCCTTCTTGCGCGTCAGCACGGTCGAACCGGCGAGGCCGCCGCCCAGGACGTCCAGCGCGGCCTTGAGGTCCACGCCCGACTTCTCCAGGAAGACCACGGCTTCGGCGCACGCCTGGATGTTGACGGCGACGATGAGCTGGTTCGCGGCCTTCACGGTCTGGCCCGAGCCGTGCGGACCGCACAGCACGATGGTCTTGCCCAGCGCCTCGAAGACCGGCCGGGCCTCGTCGAAGTCGGCCTGCTCACCGCCGACCATGATGGACAGCACGGCCTCGATCGCACCGGCCTCACCGCCGGACACGGGCGCGTCCAGAACGCGGATGCCCTTGTCCTTCGCCGCCTTCGCCAGGTCGACGGACGTCTGCGGGGTGATCGAGGACATGTCGATCAGCAGGGCGCCGGAGCGGGCGTTCTCCAGGATGCCCTCGGGGCCGTAGGCGATGGCCTCCACCTGCGGGGAGGCGGGCACCATCGTGATGATCACGTCGGCGTCCCGCACGGCCTCGGCGATCGAACCGGCGGCGGTGCCGCCGGCGGCGGCCAGCCGGTCCAGCTTGTCCTGTTCGAGGGTGAAGCCGGTGACGTCGTAACCCGCCTTGACCAGGTTCTCGGACATGGGGGAGCCCATGATGCCGAGTCCTATCCAGGCGATCGCAGGGCGGGCCGGGTGGGAGGAATGCGCGAGGTTGCTCATGATGGGGTGCCTCTCAGGAAAAAAGGGGGGTCAGCGGGACAGCCAGTCGAAGGTCTCGGCGCTCGGGCGGTCGCCCGGCTTGTACTCGAGACCGACCCAGCCGTCGTAGCCCGCCTTCCGCAGTCGGTCGAGGAGGTCGTCGAGGGGCAGCGAGCCGGTCCCCGGAGCGCCGCGGCCCGGGTTGTCGGCGATCTGCACATGGCCGGTCTTCGCGGTGAACTCCTCGATCACCGCCGGCAGGTCCTCGCCGTTCATGGACAGGTGGTAGAGGTCCATCAGGAACTTCGCGTTGCCGAGGCCGGTCGCGTCGTTGACCTTGTCGACGATCCCGACCGCCGCGGGCGCGCTCACCAGCGGGTACCGCGGGGACTCGGGCTTGTTGAGGGCCTCGATCAGGAGGATCGCGCCGATCCGGTCGGCCGCGCGCGCCGCGAGGACCAGGTTCTCCAGCGCGAGCGCGTCCTGCTCGGCCGGGTCCACGCCGTCGACACGGTTGCCGTACAGGGCGTTGAGCGCCTTCGTGCCCAGCGATGCGGCGAAGTCGGCGGCCACGTCGATGTTGGCGCGGAACCGCTCCGACTCCTCGCCGGGGATCGACAGGGCGCCGCGGTCGGGGCCCGGCAGCTCGCCTGCGTAGAAGTTCAGGCCCGTGAGCTGGACGCCCGCGTCCTCGATCGCCTTCTTCAGGGCGTCGAGCTCGGACCGCTCGGGGGTCGGGGTGTCGATCCAGGGCCACCACAGCTCGACCGCCGTGAAGCCGGCCGCGGCGGCCGCCGCGGGGCGCTCCAGGAGCGGGAGTTCCGTGAAGAGGATCGACAGGTTGACGTTGAAGCGCTGGTCGGCGAATCCCATCGGGTCGGCGCTCCCTTCCGTGTCGAGTAGTTCCATAAGTGATTAATTCCGCATTGTGGAAGTTAGTTTCTGCTTATTGGAAGATTGCCGTCGGGTTGGAGGCGTTGTCAAGAGGGCCCGACGGAAAACGGCACCGCGGGTTACGTTGTGCGCGTGCGATTGAGAGTGGAGTTCACGACCGAGCCCTTCGACCTCGACGAGGCCCCGGCGCACGCGCTCGTGGCCCGGGAGGTGATCGAGGCGGCCGAGCTGGACGCGGTGGACGTCGGCCCGTTCGGCAACACGGCCGAAGGCGGCGTCGACGAGGTGCTCACCGCCGTGGACGCCCTGCTGCGCCGGACCCTCGCCTCCGGTGCCACCCGCATCTCCCTCCAGGTGAACGTCCTCGGGGAGGCCGACGCGTGAGCGCCGACGAGCCGTTCATCGCGGCGGTCAAGCCGCTGGTCGACGCCATGGGCGGGGAGATGCTCCCGCCGGACGAGGCCGGCCCCGACGACGTCGTGCTCTCCTGGGCGGGCAGCGACGTGGTCGCCGTACGGCTGCCGCAGCTCGCGGACTCCCTCGACCACATCCTGGCCGCCATGGAGCGCAGGCAGGGCAGGCCGCTCGCCGACCTGGACCGCAAGGCCAAGCAGGAGGTCGTCCGGATACTGGAGGCGCGCGGCGCCTTCTCCGTACGGCACGGCGTGGAGACCGTGGCGAGCGCCCTCGGGGTGAGCCGCTTCACGGTCTACAACTACCTGAACCGGGACAAAGCGTAGGCTCCGGTTCCCTCCAGGTTTCGTAACCCCGAATTTTCAACAAAGTGTTGACGTGGTGTCGCGCGGGGGCGTTAGCTGACTCCGTGACTTCGACTTCCACGTCCCCCGGCCTGGCCCGGTTCAACGTCCTGGAGGAGCACGCGGCCCACGCCGTCCTCCTGGAGGCGTGTGCCTCGACGGCGTGGGTTCGGCGTCTGCTCGCCGCCCGCCCCTACGCGAGTGCCGAGGACCTCTACACCACCAGCGACGCCGCCATGGGCGAGCTGACCGCCGACGACCTCGCCGAGGCCATGGCCGGCCACCCGCCGATCGGCCGCCCCAAGCCCGGGGACCCGACCTCCGCCCGCGAACAGCGCGGCATGGCCGGCGCCTCCGAGGAACTCAGGGCGGAGATGCTGGAGCTGAACCTGGCGTACCAGGAGAGGTTCGGCCACGTCTTCCTGATCTGTGCGACCGGCCGCAGCGCCGAGCAGATGCGCGACGCGCTCAAGGAGCGGATCGGCAACGCGCCGGAGCGGGAACGCGAGATCGTCCGCGCCGAGCTGGGCAAGATCAACCGTATCCGGCTCGCCCGCATCGTCGAAGAGGACGCCCGACCATGAGCACCAGCACCACCGCATCCGTGTCCACGCACATCCTGGACACCAGCGTCGGCCGCCCCGCCGAGGGCGTCCCCGTCCAGCTCGCGGTCCGCGCCGGCCGGCAGGCGGACTGGCAGGCGCTCGGCGGCTCCGCCACCGACGCGGACGGACGGTGCAAGGACCTGCCGGCGCTGCCGGAGGGGACCACCCACGTACGGCTCGACTTCGCCGTGGAGCCGTACTTCTTGAAGAAGCAAGCCGATGCGCAGCAGGACGCCCCCGCGAATCGGGACAGCGGTGCCGGTGCGTTCTTCCCGGAGGTGGCGATCACGTTCGCCGTCGTGCCGGGCGAGCACTACCACGTACCGCTGCTGCTCAACCCGTTCGGCTACTCCGTTTACCGAGGGAGCTAGCTACATGACCGTCAATTCCCGCCCCGGGCGCCCTGTGATGCTGGGACAGAACCAGTACGGCAAGGCCGAGAACCGCGTCGTCAGGATCACGCGGGACGGCGCCACCCACCACATCAAGGACCTCAACGTCTCGGTGGCGCTGAGCGGCGACATGGACGACGTCCACTACTCCGGCTCCAACGCCAACGTGCTGCCGACCGACACCACCAAGAACACGGTGTACGCGTTCGCCAAGGAGTACGGCATCGAGTCCGCCGAACAGTTCGGCATCCACCTGGCCCGCCACTTCGTGACCTCGCAGGAACCGATCAAGAAGGCCCGTATCCGCATCGAGGAGTACGCCTGGGAGCGGATCGCCGCCTCCGACGCCAACTCCCGGTTCATCGGCGCCGACGAGGTCAAGCACTCCTTCGTGCGCAAGGGCCAGGAGACCCGGCTGACGCAGATCACCTACGACGGTTCGTCGTGGGAGGTCGTCTCGGGCCTGAAGGACCTCACGGTGATGAACTCGACCAACTCCGAGTTCTGGGGCTACGTCAAGGACAAGTACACGACCCTGACCGAGGCGTACGACCGCATCCTGGCCACCGAGGTCTCCGCCCGCTGGCGCTTCAACTGGACCGACGACGAGCAGAAGGCGCCCCACTGGGAGAAGTCCTACGAACAGGTGCGGAAGCACATGCTCCAGGCCTTCGCCGAGACGTACTCGCTCTCGCTCCAGCAGACCCTGTACCAGATGGGTGCGCGGATCATCGAGAACCGCAGCGAGATCGACGAGGTCCGCTTCTCCCTGCCGAACAAGCACCACTTCCTGGTCGACCTGGAGCCCTTCGGCCTGAAGAACGACAACGAGGTGTACTTCGCCGCCGACCGGCCCTACGGCCTGATCGAGGCGACCGTCCTGCGGGACGGCGTCGAGCCGAGGATCCCGGTGGACCTCACCAACCTCTAGCAGCTCCGTCGCGGCACCCGCGGCACTCAAACTCCCGGGGTCCTGCCGTGCCCTCTCCACCCAGCGCAAAGGACGAACCATGGCAGCTGACCGGCGCATCGTCATCGAGAACTGTTCGATCGCGACCGTGGACGCGCACGACACCGAGTACCCGAGCGGACACGTCGTCATCGCCGGCAACCGCATCGAGTCGCTCGGCGCGGGCAGGGCCCCCGAGGGCCTGGAGAACGTCGACCGCCGTATCGACGCCACCGGCCACCTGGTGACCCCCGGACTGGTCAACACCCACCACCACTACTACCAGTGGATCACCCGGGGCCTGGCCACCGACCACAACCTCTTCGACTGGCTCGTCGCGCTCTACCCGACCTGGGCGCGCATCGACGAGCAGATGGTCTACGCGGCCGCCCAGGGCTCGCTCGCCATGATGGCCCGCGGCGGCGTCACCACCGCCATGGACCACCACTACGTCTTCCCCGCCGGCTCCGGCGACCTGTCCGGCGCGATCATCCGCGCCGCCCGCGAGACCGGCGTCCGCTTCACCCTCGCCCGCGGCTCCATGGACCGCAGCGAGAAGGACGGCGGCCTGCCCCCGGACTTCGCCGTCGAGACCCTCGAAGGCGCCCTCGCCGCGACCGAGGCGACCGTCGAGGAGCACCACGACTCCTCCTTCGACGCGATTACCCAGGTCGCCGTCGCGCCCTGCTCACCCTTCTCCGTCTCCACCGAACTCCTCCGGGAGGGCGCCGAGTTGGCCCGCCGCCTCGGGGTACGGCTGCACACCCACGGCTCGGAGACCGTCGAGGAGGAGCAGTTCTGCAAGGAACTGTTCGGCATGGGCCCCACCGACTACTTCGAGTCCACCGGCTGGCTCGGTGAGGACGTGTGGATGGCGCACTGCGTCCACATGAACGACTCCGACATCGCCGCCTTCGCCCGTACGAGGACGGGCGTGGCCCACTGCCCCTCGTCCAACGCCCGGCTGGCCGCGGGCATCGCACGGGTCCCGGACATGCTCGCGGCCGGTGTCCCGGTCGGTCTCGGCGTCGACGGCACCGCGTCCAACGAGTCCGGCGAACTGCACACCGAACTGCGCAACGCCCTGCTCATCAACCGGCTCGGCGCCCACCGGGAAGCCGCGCTGAACGCCCGCCAGGCCCTGCGCCTCGGCACCTACGGCGGCGCCCAGGTGCTGGGCCGCGCGGCCGAGACGGGCTCCCTGGAGGCGGGCAAGCTCGCCGACCTGGTGCTCTGGAAGCTCGACACCCTCGCCCACGCCTCGATCGCCGACCCGGTCACCGCACTGGTCCTCGGCGCGGCGGCCCCGGTCACGGCCTCGTTCGTCAACGGCCGCCAGATCGTCGAGGACGGCCGCCTGCTGCACGTCGACGAGGACGAGATCGCCCGCTCGACGCGGGAGCAGGCGCAGCGCCTGGCCCGTATCGCCGGCCACTGAGTCCCGTACGGCATCGATCTCCGGCCGGGAGGGACGGCTCCCGGTCGGCAGCCGTGGACGCCCTGTGGTGTCCTCGGCGGCCGTGGCCGGGGCGTGTGCTGGACGCACGCGCCCCGGAACGGTCTCCGTTCCCGGTCCCGCACGACCACTCGCACCACCTCCATGAAACCCACGTCAACGCCGACGTGTAACCGCCCGGAGGCGAGCCGCAGTGTCAGTCCACCCCGTCGACGAGAAGCTCCCCGCCCTGAAGATGGCGACCACCGGCCTCCAGCACGTGGCCGCCATGTACGCCGGAGTCGTCGCCCCGCCGCTGATCGTCGGCGCGGCCGTCGGCCTTTCCCCCGCCGACCTCACCTTCCTCACCGGCGCCTGCCTGTTCACCGCGGGCCTCGCCACCTTCCTCCAGACCCTCGGCATCTGGCGGATCGGCGCCCGACTGCCCTTCGTCAACGGCGTCACCTTCGCCGGCGTCGCCCCCATGACCGCGGTCGTCGCCTCCACCGACGACAGGTCCGACGCCCTGCCGGTCATCTTCGGCGCCGTGATCGTCGCCGGACTCCTCGGCTTCCTCGCCGCCCCCTTCTTCAGCAAGGCCGTCCGCTTCTTCCCGCCGGTCGTCACCGGGACCGTCATCACCCTGATAGGCGTCTCGCTCCTGCCGGTCGCCTTCGGCTGGGCGCAGGGGCCCAACCCCTCGGCCGGGGACTACGGTTCGACGACCAACCTGGGCCTGGCCGCGGCGACGCTCCTCATCGTGCTGCTCCTGCGCCGCTTCACCCGGGGCTTCGTGAAGCAGGTCGCGGTGCTGCTGGGCCTCGTGGCCGGCACCGTGGTCGCGATCCCGTTCGGCGCCACGGACTTCGGGCCGGTCACGGACGCCGCGGTCGTCGGCTTCCCGACACCGTTCCACTTCGGCGCACCGCAGTTCCAGGTCGCGGCGATCGTGTCGATGTGCGTGGTGATGGTGGTCTCGATGACCGAATCGACCGCCGACATGCTGGCGTTGGGCGAGATCGTCGAGCGCCCGGCCGACGAGCGGACCATCGCGGCGGGCCTGCGCGCCGACACCCTCGGCTCCGCGATCAGCCCCCTCTTCAACGGCTTCATGTGCAGCGCCTTCGCCCAGAACATCGGCCTGGTGGCGATGACGAGGATCCGCAGCCGCTACGTCGTCGCCACCGGCGGTGCCTTCCTCGTCCTGATGGGCCTGTGCCCCATGGCCGCCTCGCTCATCGCCGTCGTGCCCCGCCCGGTGCTCGGCGGTGCCGGAGTGGTGCTGTTCGGCTCGGTGGCTGCCAGCGGCATCCAGACCCTGGTCAAGGCGGGCCTGGAGAAGGACAACAACGTCCTGGTCGTCGCCGTGTCGCTGGCCGTGGGCATCATCCCGATCACCGCGCCGGAGTTCTACCACGCCTTCCCCGAGACCGCGCGGATCGTCCTGGACTCGGGGATCTCGACCGGGTGCGTCGCCGCGGTGGTGCTGAACCTGGTCTTCAACCATCTCGGCCGGGGCCGGGACGCCCAGGAGGTCACCCACCCGATGGAGGCCGTCCCCGCTCAGCCGATCTCGTAGCCGTCCCCGTACACCCTCCACCTGAGGGGTGGGTCCAGGTCGAGATTGCCCTGCTCCAGGAAGATCCGCTGGGCGGTCTCGACCCGGCTCACGTCATGGTGCGCCGCCTCCTGCCGCATCGCCCACACCCGGGCGTCCAGGAAGGCGTGCAGATACGTCGTCTCGTCGCCGCCGTCGGCAGGCGTGTCGGCCCTCTCGCGGGCCCGGTCCCGGATGCCGCCGAAGCTCAGGGCGTCGGAGCCGGGGCCGTGCATGACCATCGCGTCGTAGTGGATGAACTGGCCGAGCGTGCCGAGGCCGTCCTGCTTGGCACGTGCGACCGCCGGGTCGAAGTAGCCGCGGTCCCGCTCGTCCCGCTGCGCCCGGCGGAAGGCGGCGGACCCGGCCGCCTCCCGCCAGGCCGCGGGGAAGCCGGGGTCCAGCCCGTCGTGCGAGCCGGTGCCGTCCACCGCCCGCAGCGCGGGCAGATACCGGGCCAGCGGGTTGTCGGGGACCCGCCGCGTGTAGAGCTCGACCAGCGCCAGCATGTCGCTCGTACCGGAGCAGAAACCGATGATGCCCGCGGTGTAGCCGCGGCCGTCCCCGATGTCCTCGATGTAGGCGTACTGCGCCTCCCAGTCCAGCGAGGAGTTCTCCGCGCTGGACACCAGCCGCATCGCGAGGTCCTTCTTGACCGGGTCGTCGAGCCCGGCCGGGTCCGCGGCCGCGGCGGACGGCCGGCGGGAGCTCAGCACGCCGGCTCCGAGGGCGGCCAGCAGGGTGCGGCGGGCGGCAGATCTGGACAGGAAGGCCACGTCGTCTCCAAGCGGGGCGCTGTGAACGGGTGTTGAGGGTCGCGCGGCGACTTGAAAATGCCGTGAGGAGGCGACGGCAGGGCACTGTGGAGTCGGCTCACGGTCTGTCGATCACCTGGCAGGCGCGGGGAGCGGGAAGCCGTCCGGAGAAGTAGGAGCGCGGCGGGACGCCCATCAGGGTGCGGAAGTCGGACGTCATGTGGGACTGGTCGTAGTAGCCGGTGACCGCGGCCAGTTCGGCCGCGGCGAGCTCGGTGGCACGGTCGAGCACGGCGCGGACCCGGTCGATGCGGGCGTAGTGCTTGGGCGAGAGCCCGACGCCCTCGCTGAACAGGTTGCGCAACTGGCGCTCGCTGACCGCGAGTTCACGGGCCACCTCGCCGACCGGACGGGGCGTGCCGCCCGAGCGGACCGACAGTGCGGCGACCGCGGCCCGCAGCAGTTCGGCGCGCGCCCGGTCGGCGGCGTCGGGCAGCCGGTCGGGGAGGACGTCCGCGAGCCGGGCGGCCACGTCCTCGGGCTCCAGCCGCCCGAGTTCGTCCGCCAGCCGCCGTGCGCCCGGGCTCGGCAGCGCGCCCAGCGGCACGATCCGTCCGACGAGATCCACCGCGGGGACACCCAGCAGCGGACGGGTCGTGCCGGGCGCGAGCCGTACCTCCAGGCAGGACACGCCCCGCTTGCCCTCGTGGTACGTGGCCCGGGCGCGGGGCCCCGCCACCAGCAGGGTGGGCCGGCCGCGCGCCTCCCTGCGGACGATCACCTTGGTCGCGGGGTCCGGCAGCCGGACGAACGGCTCCCGGGGATCCGCCGCCACGGCCAGGGCCCCGATCCCGGCGATCCACGGACCCAGCGGCTCGGGAGCGCGCGGGGCACGCTCGGAAACGGAGTCGGTCACGCCTCCACCGTAAGCGCGGGACCGGGGAGTCGGGACGCGCGAAACGTGCCGGAATTTCCTATCGGCCGGGGCGGTGCCGCGCCCACCGTGGACCCCATGATCCTGGTCACGGGTGCCACGGGCACCATCGGAAGCGATGTCGTACGACGGCTGGTGGCACGCGGCGAGAAGGTGCGCGCCCTCACGCGGGACCCGGGGCGGGCCGAGCTGCCCCCGGGGGTGGAGGCGGTCCGGGGGCACCCTCGCGACCCCGGCTCGGTGGCGTCGGCCATGGCGGGCGCGGACGCAGCCTTCCTCGTCGGTGTCTTCGGACCGGAGGACGCCGGCAGCGACCGGGGAATGGTGGAGGCGGCCCGGGCGGCGGGAGTGCGGCGCGTGGTGAAGCTGTCCGCGATCAGCGCGGGGGACCCCAGGACGGGCCTGGGCGGGATAGCGCACGGCCACGGCGAGGAGGCGGTCCGGGGAAGCGGCCTGGAGTGGGTGATCCTGCGGCCGTCGGCCTTCGCGTCCAACACGTCGAGCTGGGCGGGGGCGCTCCGCGCGGGTGAGCCGGTGCCGAACATGCTGGGCTCGGGCCGGCAGGGGGTCGTCGACCCGCGGGACGTCGCCGAGATCGCGGTCGCGGCGCTGGCCGGTCCGGGGCACGCGGGGCGCACGTACACCCTGACCGGACCCGAGACGCTCAGTCCCCGGGACCAGGCGGCCGTGCTGGGGGAGGTGCTCGGCCGCCGGGTGGAACTCCGGGACCTGACCCCGGCCCAGACGCGTGAGCTGCTGGTGGCCTCCGGCTGGAGCGAGGAGTCGGCGCAGGGGATGCTGCGGAGCGTCCGCTTCGTGGCCGAGGGCGGGAACGCGGTGGTCACCGGCGATGTGGCGGAGGTGCTGGGGCGCCCGGCGCGGACGTACCGGGAGTGGGTGGAGGATCACAGGGGGGTGTTCCGGCAGGCCCTTTGACCGCGGGCCGGTGGGGGCCGGTCGCGCAGTTCCCCGCGCCCCTGGGTGGGTGCGGTCAAGGTGGCTGTGACCGGGCCCCGTAGGGGCGCGGGGAACTGCGCGACCGGCCACGACGCGCCCGCGGCCGCCTGACGGCAGGTCGAGGCACCTCCTCGGGCGCACGGCGACGCCGAGCGGGAACCGGAGCCGGCGGCCTGACCTACAGCAGGCTCGGATCGGTGGCCAGGCCTTTGAGCACCTCACCCGCGTGCGGGACCAGGCGCCGCTCCTTGAGGTCCATCAGACCGCCGACGGCGGTGATCTCGGCGGCCACGGTGCCGTCCTGCTTGCGGATCGTCTGCCGGATGCGGAAGGTCTTGCCCTCGCCCCACTCGAAGGCACAGGTCACCTCCACCTCGTCGCCGGCCAGGAGTTCCCGCAGATAACGGATGGTGGTCTCCAGCGCCACCGGCCCCACCCCGCTGCCGATGAGCTCGGCCTGGGTGATCCCGGCGGCCCTGAGCAGCGACCAGCGGGCGTGCTCCGCGTAGTTGAGGTACACGCTCTGGTTGAGGTGGCCCTGTACGTCCGTCTCGTACCCGCGGACGGTCACCGGCACGGAAAACGGCTCGCTCACGTCAATCCCCTCTCACACCACGGCAGTTGCTGCACCCGATCCTGACATGTGCCCCCTACACCCGGCGCGGCGAGGCCAGCAGGTACCGGGCCCTCGTCCGCGGCTCCGTGTACTCGCCGGCCTGCCAGCCGGCCCGCTCCAGGGTGGTCGCGCAGGCCCGCAGTGTCTCGCCGTCCGGCGCGTGCACGGCCACCGCCTCGGGCTGCGGGGTCGCGCGCACCCGGTACCCGGACGAGCCCCCCGCCTCCGGCGGGTGCCCGGCCGCCTCCAGCGCCAGCGCGGCCGCCTGCACCAGGTGCGCGCGCTCCCAGCCGCAGGGCCGGTCCGTCGACCCGTCGGGGTTGGTCATCCGGCGCAGCTCCAGCAGCCCCTGCCAGGCGCTGTGCACCTCACGGGTCCGGGCGGGGCCGGTGTCGGCGGGCTCCTCCGTGCCGCCGATGTGCGCGGAGAACACGCCGGCGTCGGGGGCCTCGGCCGGTGCGGGCGCCTCCTCGGCCGTCTCGCGTACCCGGTGTCCGGCCGGGGTCAGGAAGTGGTCGTGGGGCGGCCTCGGATGCCGGAAGGCCAGCCCGCGCTTCACCAGCGCTTCCAGCTGGGCCCCGGTGCCCCGCAGCCGCCCGGTGACGGGGTCGGCGGCGTCGATGACACGCCGCTGCGCGGCGGTGGGCGGTCGCGACACGGCGTGCTCCTTCCGGGCGGGGGGCGTACGACGGCCGTACGGATCACCGGCCCCCTCCGCTTCGAAGGCTACGACGGCGGTCTGACATTCCACCCGGCGATCACCGGCCGCCCGTGCTCGGTCCCCAGCCGGCACAGCGTCCCCGTCGCGAGCTGGAACAGCGCCCCGGCCGATGCGGGCAGACCGAGCCGCCGGGCGGTGAGCACCCGCAGGAAGTGGCCGTGCGCCACCAGCACCACGCACCCCTCGGTGTTCGCGTGGGCCGCGTCCACCTTGGCCAGCACGCGGTCGGCCCGCTCGCCGACCTGCTCCGGACTCTCCCCGGGGTGCTCGGGCGGACCGGGCGCCACCCCGTCCGTGAACAGGAACCAGTCCGGACGCTCCCGCTGGATCTCGACGGTGGTGACGCCCTCGTAGCCGCCGTAGTCCCACTCGCGCAGATCCACGTCGACCCGCAGGTCGTGCAGCCCGATGAGCTCCGCGGTCTCCCGGGCCCGCTGGAGGGGGCTGACGAAGGCGGCGCCGATGCGGTGGGAGCGGATCAGCGGCACCAGGCGGCGCGCCTCCTCCCGGCCGCGCTCGGTCAGCGGTACGTCCGTCGAGCCGGTGTGCCGCCCGGAGCGCGACCACTCGGTCTCGCCGTGCCGCACCAGAAAGAGATCACCCACACGCCCGACCTTTCCCGCTCGCCTTCCAGCACGGTCCCACAGGGTCCCGGTGCCGCGCAGGACGCACTGGTCCGGACGGCCGGGGGAGACGTGGCGGAAAGACCCGTCCGCCCCGAGGGCCCGGCCCCACCGTGCCGGGCCTGTTGCCCGGAGCCTCCCTCAGACCCCCGGCAACCCCTGCACCGACTGCGCGAGTTGCCCCACCGCCACCACCAGCGGGGTCACCGGCTGCACGAACTCGTTGAGGCGGTCGAGGGCGCGGCGCAGGACCGTCGGGTGGGGCTCGGGCTCCTCGAGTTCCTCGCGCAGGCGGCGCAGCTCCCTGGTGGTGGCGTCGGGGTCGGCGAGGGCCGCCCGGTGCTCCTCCAGCAGCCGTTCGACGTACGCGAGGAGTTCGGCCGTGCGCTCGGCGTCCTGCGGCTGGAAGGAGACCGAGCCGGAGAAGGCCTGCGCGCGGTGTCCCACGGCCTGGTTGCCGACGTGGTGGGTGCCGCCGCTGATCATGACGCCGTTGTTGACCGGAGGGTCCTGGCGTCCGTCGTCGTTGCCCATGATGCGGATCTCCTGCTCGCCGAAACTGACTGCCCGGACTACTTGCCGGAGCCACCGACGGCACCCGTGGCCGCCGCCCCGGGCTGCTCGGAAACGTTCTGCGTGGCGGTCGCGCCGGAACCGATGGCCTGGTTGCCGATGATGCTCGTCCCACCCTGCTGGATGAGCCCCTGGTTGAGGATGGTCTGCTGCTGGGCGCGGAAGTCGGTGATGTCGTAGCCGCGCGCGTCGAGGAACTCGCGGATCGCGGCGAGGGTGTGCCGCTCCACCAGGGCCGTGATCCGGGTGGCGTCCACGACCTGGAAGTAGTTGTGGTAGTTCGGGCTCAGCGCCAGCTCCCGCACGCTCACCCGGGCGCCGAAGTCGTAGACCGGGTCCTGCTCCAGGGCCTTGAGCTCGTCCACCATCCGTCTGCTGTGCCGCTCGTCGAAGTAGGCCTGCCGCAGGGCCCGCGCCGGCGCCGCGTAGAAGGCCTTGCCGGTGCGGGGGACGGCGTCCAGCAGCAGTCCGCGCCGGGCAGCGGGGGAGAGGGGGCCGCGCAGCCGGTCCACGACGTGGTAGTCGGCGCGCACCGGACCGAGCACATGGTTGCTGGAGTGCAGGTGGAGGGTCCGTCCCGTGGTCGAGAAGTGCAGGAACACGCTCGGCACGACGTCCCCGCCCCACAGCGGCACATGGACCGCCAGATAGTGCCGGACCGCCCCGGTGGGCCGCTCCGTGATCCGCTCGACCTCCTCGGCCGACAGCCGTGCCGCCGGGGCGAGGCTCCTGACCCTGATGAACCGCTCGTCGTCCCCGATGCTGGTGCCGCTCGCGAAGACCCGGTCCTCGACGACGAGGGAGGCGAGGGACTCGGCGAGGTCCGCCGCCGTCCCGTCCTGCGTGCCGCGCGTGGCGGTGGCGCGCAGCCGCGCGCGTACGTGGTCGACCAGCTCGGTGACGGTGAACGACTGCGGCCCCGCGGGGCGCGCGACCCTGCCCATGGGGTCCCCGGCGGGCAGCAGCGGCACGGCGATCGACCACTGCGCGGCGGCCTCCGCGTAGCCGATGAAGGGCGTGTACCCGCTGTACACCGTGACGTTCCCCTCCTGCGCCTCCCTGATGGCGGCCAGCCGCTCCGCCATCCACTTGCGCCGCGGCACGGTCGGCCGGGGCTGCCGGGCGAAGGCCTCGCGCGTCATGGTCGTGCGCAGCAGCCGGTCGACGGCGAGGTCATGGCGTACGACGGTGACGTAGGCGGACGCCACCGTCGCCAGGGACAGCAGCACGGCCGGCACCCCGGCCAGGTAGGAGCCCAGCAGCCAGCTCACGAAGCCGGGGGCGGGCAGCGCCGAGACGAGGACGCCGAAGGCGAAGGCGACGAGCCCGGTGATGCCCGCGGTGATCGCGGTGCCCACCAGCACCCTGTTCTCGGGCTGGTGGCGGCCCCGGGTGGCCCGGCTCGGCCGCCCGCCGGCCCACTGGCTCGCCGACAGGAACACCGTGACGAACACCAGCCACAGGGGCGCGAACACCGCCAGGACGGTGAAGGCCGCCGTCAGCCGCAGATCGCGGCGCCGGCGAAGGTCCTGGGCGGTCAGGCAGTGCCGTGCGACCGTCACCAGGTCGACTCCGGGCGAGGTCGCCACGGCGCCGGCCTCGTCGGCCAGGAGGTCCTCCACCACCCGTTCGGCGAAGCTCTCGTTCGTGTAGGCCGCGGCGCACAGATACCGGGTGACGTCACCCGGTGTGCTCCCGACCGGCATGTGGACCGGCGCCGTCGTCATGCCGGGCCCTCCCTCTCTCCAGCGGCGGAGCGGCGCCGTGCGGGCGCCGACGGAGCTTCCGGCCCGGGCCCGTCGCGGCCCGCCGGTCAGGAGCACGAGCAGTGCGCCCGCCACCAGGCCGAACAGCAGGCCGCTGGGCAGCAGGTAGTCGAGCATCATGTCGGCCGGGGGCAGCCGCCACTCGGGGACGAAGGCCGTGTGCAGGCCCCACCACACGAGCGTGGACGCCACCGAGACGGACACGCCTGCGACGAGACAGCGCAGCGGGCCCGTCCTCCCGCGGGCCGGCATCCGCCATACGAAGAAGGCGAGGCCCGCGAGCAGGAACAGGACGGCGAGGTCGTTCACGACCAGTCCGGCCGTGGTGCCGTACCGCGCGTCCGAGGTGTCCCAGGCGGGGACGAACGCGGCTTCGAGGAGTCGGCGCAGGGTCTTGCTGTCGGACCCCTCGACGTAGAACTTCCGCTCGTAGAAATCACGCACCGGACCCTGTGCCCAGGGGCTGCCGAGCAGGCCGACGCTCAGGACCAGCAGCGCGAGCCGGGCCCGTAAGCCCGAGGGCCCCTTCGCGGCACGGCGACGAGACGAGAACACCCGGGATCCCCCCATCCCCCGGCCCCTGCGGATCAGTGGCCGCACTCTATGGCATCCCCGCTCTCCTCGAACGTGAATCCCGCCAACCCCTCCGGCTACTGCCGGTATCCGCTCAGGAACCGGCCGATCCGGCCGATCGCCGCCTCCAGGTCCTGCGCGTGGGGCAGCGTCAGGATGCGGAAGTGGTCGGGGGCCGGCCAGTTGAAGCCGGTGCCCTGGACGACCTGGATCTTCTCCCGCAGCAGCAGGTCCAGGACGAACTTCTCGTCGTCGTGGATCCGGTGGACCTTGGGGTCGAGGCGCGGGAAGGCGTACAGCGAGCCCTTCGGCTTCACACAGGAGACGCCGGGGATCTCGTTGAGCTTCTCCCAGGCCACCGTGCGCTGCTCGTACAACCGGCCGCCGGGCGCGGTCAGTTCGTGGATGGACTGGCGGCCGCCGAGCGCGGCCTGGATGGCGTACTGCGCGGGGGCGTTGGCGCACAGCCGCATGGAGGCCAGCATGGTCAGGCCCTCCAGATAGTTCTTCGCGTGCTGTTTGGGGCCGGTGACCACGAGCCAGCCCGAGCGGAAGCCGGCCACTCGGTACGTCTTGGACAGGCCGCAGAAGGTGAGCACGACCAGGTCGGGGGCGAGCGCGGCGACCGAGTGGTGCACGGCGTCGTCGTAGAGGATCTGGTCGTAGATCTCGTCGGCGAAGACCATCAGGCCGTGCCGGCGGGCGAGGTCGAGGATGCCCTCGATGATCTCCTTGGGGTAGACCGCGCCGGTGGGGTTGTTCGGGTTGATGATGACGACGGCCTTGGTGCGGTCGGTGATCTTCGAAGCCATGTCGTCCAGGTCCGGGTACCAGTCGGCCTGTTCGTCGCAGAGGTAGTGGACCGCCTTGCCGCCGGCGAGCGTGGTGACCGCCGTCCACAGGGGGAAGTCCGGGGCGGGGATGAGGATTTCGTCGCCGTCCTCGACCAGCGCCTGTACGGCCATCGAGATCAGCTCGGAGATGCCGTTGCCGAGGAAGACGTCGTCGACGCCGACCTCGAGACCCAGGGTCTGGTAGCGCCCGGCGACGGCCCGGCGGGCGGAGAGGACACCGCGCGAGTCGGTGTAGCCGTGCGCCTTGGGGAGCATGCGGATCATGTCCTGGAGGATCTCCTCGGGCGCCTCGAAGCCGAACAGCGCGGGATTGCCCGTGTTGAGGCGCAGCACGCTGTGGCCCGCCTCCTCCAGTGCGTCGGCGTGCTCGATCACCGGGCCGCGGATCTCGTAACAGACCTCGCTGAGCTTGCTCGACTGCCGGAACTCCATGCGCTGCTGCCTCTCCGGTTACCTGTGTTGCTTGGTTTTACCAAGTAGGAGCTTGGAAAGTCCAACGACTTGTCTAGACTGCGTCGCATGTCACCTCGCCGAAGCTACGACCAGTACTGTTCCGCGGCCCGCGCCCTCGACCTCGTCGGCGACCGCTGGACCCTGCTGATCGTCCGGGAACTGCTGTCCGGCCCGCGCCGTTACACGGACCTGCACGCCGACCTGCCCGGCGTGAGCACGGACGTACTCGCCTCACGGCTGAAGGACATGGAACGCGACGGCCTCGCCGGCCGCCGCAGGCTGCCCCCGCCCGGCGCGGCCTACGTCTACGAACTCACCCCGCGCGGACGCGAGTTGCTGCCCGTGCTCCAGGCCCTCGGCGCCTGGGGCGGACCCGAACTCGGCGCACGGCGGCCCACCGACGCGGTACGCGCGCACTGGTTCGCGCTGCCCCTGCTGCGCGCGCTGGAGGGTGAAGGACTCGTCGAAGTGCAGCTGGAGGAAGGCCAGTTCCATCTGTACGTCGGCGGGCTCCAGGACGGTCCCGCGTACGGCGACGGACCGGCCCCCGGGGAGCCCGACGCCCGGCTGGTCTTGGACGCCGAGACCTGCGAGGCGCTCAGCCGGGGGGAGTCGAGCCTGGCGGAGTCGGTGCGGGAG
>NZ_LJBR01000263.1 GCF_001282115.1 Streptomyces sp. NRRL B-24085
TTGATTTTTGGCACGCTGTTGAGTTCTCAAGGAACGGACGCTTCCTTCGTACTCACCCTCTCGGGCTTTCCTCCGGGCGCTTCCCTTCGGTGTTCCAAACTCTATCAGTGTTTTTCCGGCCCTCTGACCACCGTCCTGCAGGCATGCAGAAGATGATCCCGAGTTGGGGTCTGACAAGTTGGATGCTGCCGGGCCAGGGCACGTGACCGCGCCGCTCAGCCCCAAGCAGGAGTACGACTGTACACGCCGCCTCGAACGCCTTGCAAATCGCTTGGACTGGTGGTCTAGACCACCAGCCGGTATCTTCCGTGCGGAACCCTCAGTTCATCTGACATACGCTGCTGGACAGAGCCGTCCAAGACAGGCAGTGACGGCCCATATACCCAGCTCCACCCCTGGGAGGCTTCCCATGACCACCGTGACGTCCCCTCTTGAAGGACGCGCCATCGGACTGGCCGCCGTGCCGGATCCGGTCTTCTCCGGGGCCATGGTCGGCCCGGGTACGGCGATCGACCCCGTACGTGAACCGTCCGAGGCCGTCGCGCCCGTCGACGGTGTGATCGTCTCTCTCCACCCGCACGCCTTCGTCGTCGTGGACGAGCAGGGACACGGCGTCCTCGTCCACCTCGGCATCGACACCGTGCAGCTCAACGGCGAGGGTTTCGAGCTGCTGGTGAGCAAGGGCGACACCGTCACCCGCGGTCAGGCGATCGTGCGCTGGAATCCGGCCGCCGTCGAGGCCGCCGGCAAATCCGCGGTCTGCCCCGTCGTGGCACTGGAGGCCACGGCCGAGGCCCTCTCCGAGCTCCGTGACGACGGCGATGTGAAGGCCGGCGACAGTCTCTTCACCTGGAAGTGACGTCAGTGCCGTCGTACGACGGCGAGTAGGGACGACAACCATCGCGGCGGCGGGACCCGCCGCACTATCGGAGACGGGTGAGATGGAGACAACGCTGCGAGGCGTCGGCGTGAGCCACGGTGTGGCGATCGGCGAGGTACGGCACATGGGAACGGCGGTCCTGGAACCGCCTGCCAAGCAGATTCCGGCGCAGGACGCGGAGCGTGAACAGGGGCACGCCCGCAAGGCGGTGGAGGCTGTGGCGGCCGACCTGATGGCGCGCGGCAATCTGGCCGGGGGCGAAGCCCAGGCGGTGCTTGAGGCGCAGGCCATGATGGCCCAGGACCCCGAGCTGATGGCGGACGTGGACCGGCGTATCGCCGTCGGCAGCACGGCCGAGCGTGCCGTGTACGACGCGTTCGCCGCGTACCGGGAGCTGCTGGCGGGTGCCGGTGAGTACCTCGCCGGACGCGTCGCCGACCTCGATGACGTGCGGAATCGTATCGTCGCCCGTCTGCTCGGGGTGCCCATGCCGGGTATCCCGGACAGTGACGAGCCCTATGTTCTGGTGGCGCGTGATCTCGCCCCGGCCGACACCGCTCTGCTGGACCCGACGCTCGTGCTCGGGTTCGTCACCGAGGAGGGCGGGCCGACGAGCCACAGTGCGATTCTGGCGCGGGCGCTCGGGGTGCCGGCCGTCGTGGCGCTGCCGGGTGCCGGTGAGCTCGCCGAGGGCACGGTCATCGCTGTCGACGGCAGCACGGGTGACATCTTCGTGAACCCGAGCGAGGAGAAGAAGGCCGAGCTGGAGGCCGCCGCCGCCGAGCGGAAGGCCGCGCTCGCCGCGTCCACGGGTCCGGGTGCCACCGCCGACGGTCACAAGGTGCCGCTGCTGGCCAACGTCGGTGGTCCGGCGGACGTGCCCGCGGCGGTCGAGGCGGGGGCCGAGGGTGTCGGTCTCTTCCGTACCGAGTTCCTCTTCCTCGACGACAGCAAGAACGCTCCGTCCGAGGAGAAGCAGGTCGAGGCGTACCGGCAGGTGCTGGAGGCGTTTCCCGAGGGGCGCGTCGTCGTCCGGGTGCTGGACGCTGGTGCGGACAAGCCGCTGGACTTCCTGACCCCGTCCGACGAGCCGAACCCGGCGCTGGGTGTGCGCGGTCTCCGCGCGCTGCTCGATCACCCGGAGGTGCTGCGCACCCAGCTCACGGCGCTCGCGAGGGCGGCCGAGGGACTGCCGGTGTACCTCGAGGTCATGGCCCCGATGGTGGCGGACCGTGCCGACGCCAAGGCGTTCGCCGACGCGTGCCGGGAGGCAGGGCTGCGGGCGAAGTTCGGTGCGATGGTGGAGATTCCCTCGGCCGCGCTGCGGGCGCGGTCGATCCTGCAGGAGGTCGAGTTCCTGTCGCTGGGGACCAACGACCTCGCGCAGTACACCTTCGCCGCCGACCGTCAGGTGGGTGCGGTGTCCCGACTGCAGGATCCCTGGCAGCCCGCGCTGCTCGACCTGGTCGCGCTGTCCGCCGAGGCGGCGAAGGCCGAGGGCAAGAGCTGTGGTGTCTGCGGTGAGGCCGCGTCCGACCCGCTGCTCGCCTGTGTGCTGACTGGTCTGGGTGTCACCTCCCTTTCCATGGGTGCGGCGTCCATTCCCTATGTGCGGACGACGCTGGCGAAGTACACGCTGGCGCAGTGCGAGCGTGCCGCCGCAGCGGCGCGGGCCGCCGACAGTGCCGAGGAGGCGCGCGCCGCGGCTCAGGCGGTGCTGTCCGGCGAGTAGTCGGACCGGTTCCGGCCGACGGCCGACGGTTTCCGGAGGGCGCTCCACCTGTGGGTGGGGCGCCCTCCTCGTGTTCAGTGACTGTGACGCGGCGTCTGTCCCTCCGGGCCCAGGTCGGGAGGCACGCAGTAGTCGACGTCCGACTCCGGGCCGATCAAATCGCCGGAGTCGACGTCGGTGCAGTAGGCGTCGAAGACCTCTCCCGCGGTGAGGGGTTCGAGGCCGTCGCCGCGCAGGCGCCAGCCGTAGACGCGGTCGGTGGTTCCTCGGGCGCTGGTGCGCATGACGAGTCCGCCGGGGCTGCGGGTGGCGATGCCGAGGGCGAGGACCGTGGTGAATTCGAGGGCCTCGGCTTCGTCGAGTCGTACGGCTCCGTCGATGTTCTCGTCGGAGTGGAGGACGGCGACGAGGGTCTCCGGGGTGCCGGTGATGCTGCAGACAAGGTGGTGTTCGCCCGGCAGGGCTGACTCGAGGATCCGGAGGAGGAGGTCCGAGGCGCGGGTGAAGGCCGCGCGGCCGATGTCCTCTCCGCAGGTACCGCAGGCGCCGAGGCGGGCGAGGAGCGTGGTCGCGTACTCCCATGTGGCCTGTCGGACGGCCTCGTCCACGAGGGCGGGCAGGAGGTCGGTGAGGGGCTGGCCCTCGTAGGGGACCGTCGGTCCGGTGCCGGCGAGTTCGGCGGTGAAGCGTGTGCGGCTGGACGGGATGTCCGGGTCGAGGCCCGTGTCCTTGCAGAACTCGGCGTACTGCTGGGGGTCGAAGAGGGCGACGGTGGTGTGGCTGCCCTGTGCTGCGCGGGTCCGCAGGAGCTCTTCGACCTGTTTCAGGTAGGTGGCGTGGTCGTCGAAGGTGAAGGTGCGGTAGCGCCGCATGGCGTGGAAGTCGTGTTCGTCGGTGAGCAGGCCGATGGTGCCGGCGATTTCGCGGCGCAGGACGCGTCGCATCGTGTGGTGGTCGGTGTGCGCCATGTTTCCCCCTGTGCGCAGTCGATCAATGCTCACTCACAGTAATCGGCGGCACTGACACTGAGGGCTGGGTGAGGCGTCCGCGGACCAGTCGGTGCTGGATTGTGCAGGTCAGAGCGATGGCTGTGCCGAAGAGAGCCCATCCTGCCGGGCCGGTGGCGATGGCTGCGGTCACTGCGAGTGGTCCGAAGGTGCGCTGTACGGCCTGCGCCAGGCCGTGGACTCCGAGGTAGGCGCCCTGCGCGGTGTCGGGGGCGAGGGCGACGGAGAGTTCCCAGGAAATGGTGGCGTGGAGCATCTCGGCCGTCGTGAAGGCCGTTGCGGCGGCCGTGAGGAGCGCGGTGGCGGTGAGGGTTCCGCCCGTGGCAGCGAGGGCCATGGCGACACCGCCCAGGGCGAAGGTGACGGAGAGCGGCAGGAGCAGCTTCCGGGCGGCGGCCGTGGTGGTGCCGAACCGTGCGAGGGGGACCTGGAGGGCCACGACCATGACGTTGTTGAGGACCATCAGGAGGGGGGCCAGACCGTTCGGGGCGTTGCTCGCGTGGGCGATCCACAGGGGCAGGCCGACCTTGAACACGGCGTCGTCGAGGAAGAGGACGGTCTCGGTGGCGACGTAGGCGAGATAGGTCCGGTCGCGCCAGGGGTTCGCCGGTCCGGCGGCGGGGGCCGGGTGCTTCGACGTGACGACCGTGCGGGAGGGGGACGGGGGTTCGCCGCAGCGCAGGGTGAGCAGTGCTGAGGCGACGAAGGACAGGGCGTCGCCGGCGAGGAGCCACTGGTAGGCGGTGGTGGTGCCGAGGGTCAGGGCCGCTGCGGCAGCGAGGCCTCCCAGGGCCCAGCCCGCGTTGGCGACGGTGCGGTGGAAGGCCTGGTAGCGGACGCGGTCCGGGCCGGCGACCCGGGTGGCGTAGAGCTTGGTGAGGATGCTCGCGGCGCGGTCGCCGAGGCCGCCCACCGCCGAGAAGGCGATGAGCAGGGCGTAGTTCTGCGTGGTGAGCAGGGCGCAGGAGGCGACGGCGCGCACGAGCTGGACGATCAGCAGGATCCGGGTGAGGGGGAACCGGTCGGCGAGCTTGCCCCCCAAGGGCGCGCCAGCGATGCCGATGGCGCCCGCGGCGGCGGCGAGTGTGCCGACCTGGGCCACGGAGAGGTCGGAGACGTAGGTGAAGTACAGGACGGAGACGGAGGCCCACAGGCCGCTGCCGATGCGGTCGACGAGCGCGATGGCGAGCATTCTGCGCCCGTCGCTGCCTCCCGGAACGCTCTTCGCCCATGCTGCCGCGCGCCGTGTCGGATGCACTGCTCCCCTTGCCCGCCTGCTTTTCATTTATGTACTGATACATACTTCGTAACGTGGCAACACAATATGGGATCAGTGGTACGACAGCCAAGGGGATTGCCGCGTCCGTCGAACGGGCCGTGGCCGAGGGTGTGTTGGTGCCGGGGGCCGCGCTGCCTCCGGTGCGGCGGCTCGCGGACGACCTCGGCGTGAGCCCGGGGACGGTCGCCACGGCGTACAGGGAGCTGCGGCAGCGCGGGATCGTGGTCACCCGGGGACGCGGCGGGACCGTCGTGGCGCCGGCTCCCGCGGTGGCGTCACGCAGGCCGCCCAAAGTGCCCGAGGGACTGCGGGACCTGGCGGGCGGTCATCCCGATCCACGGCTGCTGCCCGGTCTGGTGCCGCCTTCGCGGCTGTCCCCCGGCGCCCGTTCGCACCGCTCGACGCCCCGGCTGGCGCGGCTCGAGGAGGCCGTGCGCGCGTGGCTGGCGCCTGACGGCGTGCCCGTGGAGCAGGTGACGTTCGCGCACGGGGCGCTCGATCTGATCGGGCGGCTGCTCTCCGTCGAGCTGCGGCCCGGCGACGCCGTCGCGATGGAGGATCCCGGCTACCACCATCTGCTGGACCTGGTCACGGCGTTGGGGCTGCGCATGGTCCCCGTCGCCGTCGACGACGAAGGAGTGTCGCCCGAGGCCGTGCGTGCGGCTCTGCGCGCGGGCGCGCGGGCGCTCGTGTGCAGTCCGCGGGGGCAGAATCCGTACGGCGGCCGTTTCTCGGCCGGGCGCCGGGACGCGTTGCTGGACGTGCTGCGGGAGCATCCCGAGGTGCTGGTCGTGGAGAACGACCACGCTTCCGCCGTCGCCGACGCCCCGCTGCGGACACTGACCGGCGGTGGGCTGTCGCGCTGGGTGCATGTGCGGACGGTGAGCAAGTTCCTGGGGACGGATCTGCGCTGGGCGGCGGCCGCGTGTGATCCGACCACACTGGCCCGGCACGACGGGCGGCTGCTGCTGACCTCCGGCTGGGTCAGTCATCTGCTCCAGGAGACCGTGCACGGACTTCTCACCGACGAGAGCACGCGCGCGTTGGTCGCGCGTGCCCAGGAGACCTACGCGTCGCGCCGGAACGCGCTTGTGCGGGAGCTCGGCGACCGGGGCATCGAGGCGCACGGGGCGAGCGGGATGAACGTGTGGGTGCCCGTGCGGGACGAGTCGGCCGTGGTGAACGGGCTGCGGTCGTACGGCTGGTGGGTCGCCGCCGGGGCGCGGTTCCGGCTCGCGGCCGGTCCTGGTGTGCGGATCACGGCCGCCGAACTGGAGCCTGCCGACGCGGCGCGGCTGGCCTCGGACTTCGCCGGTGTGCTCGGCGAGTCCGAGGCCACCTACGGTGGGTGACCGGCTCCCTCAGGCGCGTTTGCGGGCCAGGTCCTCGTAGAAGTGCAGCAGGTCGAGATTGTCGATGGAGCCGGGGTTGACCGCCTTCTCCAGCGGGGTGCCCTGGAGGAGGCGCTTGACGGGGACCTCGATGCGCTTGCCGGTGAGGGTGTGCGGGATGCCGGGGACCTCGATGACCTCGTCCGGGATGTGGCGGGGCGAGAGGTTCTCGCGGATGGTCTGCTTGATGCGCTCTAGGAGTGCCTGGTCGAGGACGGCTCCTGGGGCCAGGTGCACGAACAGGGGCATCCAGTAGCCGCCGTCGGGCTGTTCGATGCCGATGACCAGGGACTCCCTGATCTCGGGAAGGCGCTCGACGGCCTCGTAGATGTCGGCGGAGCCCATGCGGACGCCCTGGCGGTTGAGGGTCGAGTCGGAGCGGCCGTGGATGACGACCGAGCCGCGCGAGGTGAGGGTGATCCAGTCGCCGTGCCGCCACACTCCGGGATAGGTGTCGAAGTAGCTGTCGTGGTAGCGGCTGCCGTCGGGGTCGTTCCAGAAGTGGATCGGCATCGAGGGCATGGGGTTGGTGACGACGAGCTCGCCGACCTCGTCGATCAGGGGCTTGCCGCTCGGGTCCCAGGACTGGAGGTCGGTGCCCAGGCTCGGCGCCTGGAGCTCGCCGATGTACACGGGCAGGGTCGGTACGGCGCCCGCGAAGCACGAGCACACGTCCGTGCCGCCGCTCACGGAGGCGATCCAGAGGTCCTCGCGGACCTCGTCGTGCAGCCAGCGGAAGCCGTCGGGCGGCAGCGGGGAGCCGGTGGTGGCCACGCACTGCACCTTGGACAGGTCGAAGTCCCGTCCCGGGTGCACGTCGGCCTTGCGGCAGGCCATGACGTACGCGGCCGAGGTGCCGTAGAGGGTGGCGCCCGTGCGTTCGGCGACCCGCCACTGGGCGCCCGTGTCGGGGTAGCCGGGGCTGCCGTCGTACAGGACGACGGTCGTGCCCGTGAGGAGGCCCGAGACGAGGAAGTTCCACATCATCCAGCCCGTGGAGGTGTACCAGAAGAAGCGGTCCTCGGGGCCCAGGTCGCAGTGCAGGCCGAGCTGCTTGAGGTGCTCGACGAGGATGCCGCCCTGGGACTGGACGATCGCCTTGGGCAGGCCCGTCGTGCCCGAGGAGTAGAGGACCCACAAGGGGTGCGCGAAGGGCACCTGCTCGAAGACCGGTTCCGTGTCCGCGCGCGTGAGGGCGTCCCACTCCAGGGCGCCCTCGGGGGCTTCCGTGCCGAGGAGCGGGATGTGGACCACGGCACGCAGGGAGGGCAGTTCGCGGCGGAGTTCGCTGACCGTCTCGCGGCGGTCGTGCTCCTTGCCGCCGTAGCGGTAGCCGTCGACGGTGAACAGGACGACCGGTTCGACCTGCTGGAAGCGGTCCAGGACGCTGCGGGCGCCGAAGTCGGGGGCGCAGGAGGTCCAGACGGCGCCCACGGCGGCCGTGGCGAGGAGGGCGACGACGGCCTGGGGGACGTTCGGGAGGTAGCCGCTGACGCGGTCCCCGGGCCGGACGCCGAGGGCGCGCAGCTCGGCGGCCAGGGAGCCCACCTGGCGGCGCAGCTCGGACCAGGTCACCGGGGTCGGCTCATGGGTCTCGTCGACGTGCAGGAGGGCGGGTTCGTCCGGCCGGGTGCCGGCGGCGCGCAGGGCGTGCTCGGCGTAGTTGAGGGTGGCGCCGGGGAACCACTCCGCGCCGGGCATCGAGCGGTCGCCGAGCACGCGCGCGTAGGGCGTCGAGAACCGTACGTCGAACCATTGGGTGACGGCTTCCCAGAACGGCTCCAGCGCGTCCACGGACCAGCGGTGGAGGGCTGGGTAGCCGCCGTCGGCCGGGGCGCCGTGGTGTTCGGCCGCCCACGCCTGGAACCTGGTGACCTGGGACCTGGCGATGCGCTGCGGATCTGGCTGCCAGAGCGGCTGGGGATTCTCGGTCGGCATGGGGGCTCCCGGACTGTGCGCGTCGTGTGCGTCTCCCGCGCACGGGCCAGGGGTGTGCGCGTGACGCGGCTGACAGGGACGATGCCATGTGATCAACTTCTACGCCAGGGTGCGCCCCACATAGTCCGTGTCGTGAAGATGTGGCCCTGGCACGGGTGAACGGCAGTTGAACGGCACGCACGGGTGGGGCAGTGAGTGGCAGGGTGAGCAGCATGAACGGTCGTGACCTGGTGCGTTCGGTGAAGGCGGTCGGTTCGGCGGGGGCGCCCCAGGGGTTGCGTACCGTGCGTGCCGCGTGGCGCAGGAGGCGCACCGACGCGGTGGGGCTGCCGGCGCGGGGGGCCGAGCGGGCGCGGGTGCCGGGGCCGGTCCAGGACGCGGAGCCGGCTCCGGGCGGGGGTGTCGTCCGGTTCAGCCGCTCCGAGCTGCGGATCGTCGTCGCGGTGAGCGGGGCGGTCTTCTGGGGGTGGGAC
>NZ_LJBR01000264.1 GCF_001282115.1 Streptomyces sp. NRRL B-24085
CCACCGCCCCCACGCCGACACCGCCACCGCCCTCACCCTCCTGAGCGACCGGGAGCTCGCGGAGCTGGTGTCGTCCGGGACCCCGGTGGGGGCCGGGATAGGCGGGCGCACGATGCTGATGGAGGTGGACGGTGTGCGGGTGTTCGTGAAACAAGTGCCCCTCACGGACGTCGAGTTGCGCCCGGACAACGTCCGCTCCACCGCGAACCTCTTCGACACGCCGGTCTGCTGCCACTACGGCATCGGCACGATCGGCAGCCCCGGCTTCGGGGCGTGGCGTGAGCTGGCCGTGCACGAGATGACGACCGACTGGGTGCGCTCCGGTCGGTTCCCGGGCTTCCCGCTGCTGCATCACTGGCGGGTGCTGCCCGACACCCCGCGACCGCTGCCCGAGGAACTGGCCGACGAGGAGCGGGCCGTGGCCTACTGGGGTGGGTCACCCGGGCTCAGGGCGCACCTCGCGGCCCTGCGCACGGCGTCCGCGAGCCTCACCCTGTTCCTGGAGTGGGTGCCCCGCACCCTCCATGACTGGTTCCACGAACAACTGCGCACGGATGACGCCGACTCGGCCTGCGCACTGGTCGAGCAGGGTCTCGATGCCGTCACCGCATTCCTCCGGGAGCAGCAACTCATCCACTTCGACGCCCACTTCGGCAACATCCTCACCGATGGGCACCGGCTCTACCTGACCGACTACGGCCTGTCCCTGTCCACCCGCTTCCGACTCGGCCCGGACGAACGGGCCTTCTTCGACCGTCACCGCCCCTACGACCGTGCCTACGCCCTCTCCTACCTGGTCCACTGGCTGGTCGTGGACCAGTACGGTCTCGCCCGGGACGAGCGCGAGGACTTCATCCGCGCCTGTGCCGACGGCAGACGCCCTGAGGGAATCCCCGGGGCCGCCGCCGCGCTCATCTCACGCCATGCGCGACTGGCGTCGGTCGTCGGGGACTTCAACAGGCGTCTTGCACAGGAGACCAGGCTCACCCCCTACCCTCACGACGAAGTAGCCTCGCTGCCCCCGGCCCCGTCAGTGCCGGGTCCAGCACGATGTCCTCGTCCCGGGCCTCGACCGTCGGTTCCTCCGGGAAGTGACAGGCGGTCAGGTGGCCGTCCGTGTTGCCCGCCAGGCGCACCAGCGGTGGTTCCTGCGTCGCGCACCGCTTCTGGGCCTTCCAGCAGCGGGTGCGGAAGCGGCAGCCGGAGGGCGGATCGACCGGTGAGGGCACGTCCCCGGCGAGCCGGATGCGTTCGCGTCGCCGGGTGCCGTCCGGATCGGCCTCGGGGACCGCGGAGAGCAGGGCGTGGGTGTAGGGGTGCCGGGGGCGGGTGTAGAGCGTCTGCCGGTCGGCCACCTCGACGATCTTGCCGAGGTACATCACCGCGACCCGCTCGCAGAAGTGCCGTACGACGGCGAGGTCGTGGGCGATGAAGACGAACGCGATGCCGAACTCCCGCTGGAGGTCCTGGAGCAGGTTGACGATCTGCGCCTGGATGGACACGTCCAGCGCCGAGACCGGTTCGTCGGCCACGATGAGCTTGGGGCGCAGGGCGAGCGCGCGGGCGATCCCGATGCGCTGGCGCTGACCGCCGGAGAACTCGTTCGGGTAGCGGTTGTAGTGCTCGGGGTTGAGCCCGACCGTCTCCAGGAGTTCCTGGGCGCGCTTCTTGTGCCCCTGCGGCGGGTTGATGCCGTTGAGCCGCATCGGCGTCTCCACGATCGTGCCGACCGTGTGCCGGGGGTTCAGCGAGGAGTACGGGTCCTGGAAGATCATCTGGAGGTTCCGGCGGGCCTCCTTCATCCGGTTCTCCGGCGTGTGGGTGATGTCCTCGCCGTCGAACACCACCTTCCCGGCCGTGGGTTCCAGCAGCCGGGTGATCAGTCGGCCGGTCGTCGACTTGCCGCAGCCGGACTCGCCGACCAGGCCGAGCGACTGCCCGGCACCGACCGTGAAGTCGATGCCGTCGACGGCGTGCACGGCCCCGATCTGCCGCTGGAAGACGATGCCGTGCCGGATCGGGAAGTGCTTGGTGAGACCGCTGACTTCGAGGAGGGGCTCCCCGGCGGCGGGCTGGGTGGTGCTCACGGCCTGCTCCTGTTCGTCCGCCGCCCTCACTGCGTCGCCCCGGAGGCCGTACGGTCGCGGATCTCTGTCCTGGTCTCCGGGGTGAGGTGGCAGGCGGAGAGATGCCGGCCGGTGCCCGGGACGGGCACCAGCTCGGGCCGCTCCACCGCGCAACGCCCGCCGGGCACCCAGCCCTTGTAGGTGCAGCGGGGGTGGAAGGCGCAGCCGCCGGGCGGGTTGATGAGGCTCGGCGGGGACCCGGCGATCGGGTTCAGCCGTCGCTCGACGTCCCCGGTGATCTGCGGCATCGACTCCAACAGGCCCCAGGTGTAGGGGTGCTGGGGCTCCTTGAGCACGTCGTGCACGGTCCCGTACTCGATGCGGCGGCCGCCGTACATCACCAGGATGTCGTCGGCGATGTCGGCGACCACCCCGAGATCGTGGGTGATGAGGATGACCGCCGAGCCGAACTCCTCCTGGAGATCACGGATCAGGTCGAGGATCTGCGCCTGGACGGTGACGTCCAGCGCGGTGGTCGGCTCGTCGGCGATGAGCAGTTCGGGGTCGCAGACCAGCGCCATGGCGATCATGGCGCGCTGGCGCATACCGCCGGAGAACTGGTGGGGGTAGTCCCGCACCCGGCGCTCGGGCTGCGGGATGCCGACCCGTTTCAGCATCTCCACGGCACGGTCCCGGGCCTCCTTCTTCGAGACCTTGTGGTGGACCCGGTAGGCCTCGGCGATCTGGGCGCCGACGGTGAAGTACGGGTGCAGTGCGGACAGCGGGTCCTGGAAGATCATGGAGACGGTACGGCCGCGCAGGGCGCGCATGTCGTGCTCGGGAAGGGAGACCAGCTCCCTGCCGTCCAGCCGGATCTCGCCCGAGACCTGGGCACGGGTGCCCTTGTGCAGCCCGAGCAGGGCCAGCGAGGTGACCGACTTCCCCGAGCCGGACTCGCCGACAATGCCGAGGGTGCTGCCCTTCTCCAGGGTGAAGGAGACGCCGTCGACGGACTTGACGATCCCGTCCTCGGTCGGGAAGTGCACGCGCAGGTCCCGTACGTCGAGGAAGGGGGCGGCCGCGGGATCGGCGGCCGCCGGTTGCGGTGAGGTCAGGAGGGACACGGGTTTTCCTTGCTGCGACGAGGGGCTCAGGCGAGGCGGACGCGGGGGTCGACGAGGCCGTAGACCACGTCGACGACCACGTTGGCGAGCACGACGAACGTGGCCGCGAAGAGCGTGGTGCCGAGGATGACCGGCAGGTCGGAGTTCTGCACCGAGTCGACCGCCAGCTTGCCGATGCCGTTGATGCCGAACACCGACTCGGTGATGACCGCGGAGCCGCCGATCAGCGAACCGACGTCCATGCCGAAGATGGTGAGGATCGGGGTGATCGCGGCCCGCAGGCCGTGCTTGAGGACGACTCTGTTGCCGGACAGGCCCTTGGCGCGGGCGGTGCGCATGTAGTCCTCGGCGAAGACCTCCAGCATGGAGGAGCGGGTGAGCCGGGTGTACAGGGCGAGGTAGACGATGACGAGGGTGGCCCACGGCAGGATCAGGCCCTGGAACCAGGCGCCCGGGTCCTGGGTGATCGGGGTGTAGCCGGAGGCGGGCAGGATCTGCCACTTGTCGACGAACAGGTAGAGCAGCAGCAGGCCGACGAAGTAGATCTGCACGGAGACACCGAGCAGGGCGAGTCCGACGGCCGCCTTGTCGGCCGCCCTGCCCCGGCGGACCGCGGCGAGCGTGCCGAGGCCGACGCCCAGGACCAGGAAGAACACCGCGGCGCCCAGACCCAGCGACAGGTCGGCCGGGAAGTCGTCCAGCAGGGTGCTCAGGACGGGGGTGTCGGTCTGGAAGGAGACGCCGAGGCAGGGCGCGCCGCAGTGCACGCGCACGCTCTGGTCTCCGAAGTCCCGCCCGGCGAAGAGTCCCTTGAAGAACTCCCAGAACTGCTTGAGGAAGGTCTGGTCGAGCCCGAGCGAATGCTTGATCTCGGCCAGCCGGGAGGGCGAGCAGGTCTTGCCGCAGGCCAGGAGCGCGGGGTCGGACGGCAGCGCGAAGAAGATCACGAAGGTGATCACGGTGATCACCAGCAGGATCGCCGCCGCTGCCAGCAGGCGCCGGATGAGGTAACGAAGCATGTCGTGCTGGACCCTGACGTGAGAGGGGGTGTGCCCGCCGGCCGGGGCCGCCGGCGGGCATGGGAGGGAAGCGTCAGCTCTTGACGGTCAGCTCTTGACGTACGCGTGGACCAGGCTGGGCTCGGCGAGGATGGGGTCCGAGATGACCCCGCCGACCTTGGAGCCCGCCAGTTCGCTGAAGTTCATGTACATCAGCGGGACCACGGCGGCGTCCTTCATGATCTGCTCGTCCAGGGCGCCGTAGGCGGTGTCGGCCTGCTTGATGTCGGTCATCTTGGCGATCTTGTCGATCTGCGCGTTGACCGCGGGGTCGTCGAGGTAGGACAGGTCCTGGTTGGACTGCGGCAGCTTCGCGATCTGCCGTCCGTCGAAGAGCACGGGCAGCACGGTGGAGGCGTTGGGCCAGTCCGCGATCCAGTCGCCCCAGGTGAGGTCGTACTGGTTCTTCACGTTGTCGATGGTGCTGAAGTAGTTCGCCGCGTCGATCGGCGTGATGTTCACGGTGATGCCGATCCTGCCGAGCGAGGTCTTCACCGCGTCGGCGAAGTGCTCCTCGGTCGTGGTGTTCTCCACCGCCAGCGACATGGTGAGCTTGGGGTTGCCGGCCTGCTTCATCAGCGCCTGCGCCTTGGGGAGGTCACCGGCGGGGTCGGTGCTGTAGAGGTTGAACTTCTTGTAGCCGCCGATGCCGGGGCTGAGCATGGTGCTCGCGTAGTCGCCGTAGGCCTTGCCGCCGAACGCGCCGCGGACGGTGGTCTTGTCGATCGCGTACTCGATGGCCTGGCGGACCTTCAGGTCCTTGACCCGGGTGGTGTTGATCGCGAGGTAGTTGATGCCCGGGGCCGGGATGTTGTAGAGGCGCGACTTCAGGGACGGGTCACTGGAGATGGTCGTCAGGTCGGAGCCCGCGATCGGCCACTGCATGATCGAGGTCTGGGCGCTGCCGGCGTCGGACTTGATCTGCTGGTCGATGGCCGACTGGTCCTGACCGAGCTTCACGTCGATCTCGTTGACGTTCTGCTGCCGGATCGGGTCGGTCGACTGCTTCCAGGCGGTGTTCCGGGCGAGGACGAGCTCCTTGTTCTTGGCGTACGACTTGATCATGTAGGGCCCGTCCGACCACACGTGCGTGTCGTACGTGGATCCCGTGTCGTGGGCCTTGGGCACCGCCGACCAGCCGGGCATGGCGGTCGCCTGGTTGAAGTCCGTGACGGGCTGGTCGAGGTGGAACACGATCGTGGACGCGTCCGGGGTCTGGACGGAGGCGAGTTCCTTGCCCGAGTAGGGCCCCTTGTAGGAGGAGCCGCCGACCAGCCACTGACTGGCGTACGGCGGGCCGCCGTTGATGTCGGGCGAGAAGAACCGCTCGACGCCGTACTTGACGTCCTGCGCGGTGACCGCCTTGCCGTCCTGCCAGGTGATGCCCTTGCGCAGGTGGAAGGTCCACACCGTGTCGCCCTTGCTGGGCGTGCCGGTGTCGGTGGCGAGGTCGCCGACGAGCTTGGGCCGGGAGCCGGTCTCGTCCCAGCCGGTCAGGGTGCGCACGAGCTCCTGGTCCATGCTCGAACCCTCGGTCGTGTAGACGCGCTGGGGGTCGAGGTGGTCGAAGTCGGCGTGGTCCAGGACGGTCAGCGTGCCGCCCCTGGTCGGGGAGCCGCTCCCGGTGGTGCCGGAGGAGCCCCCGCATGCGGTGGCCCCCAGGGCGATCGCCACGGCGGTGGCCGCGAGCGCGATCGAGCGCCTTCTGCGCGTCATGAGGTAACACTCCGTTCTTGTACGGCTCGGCGCAGGCCCGAGGGGGGCCGTTCGCGCCGGTGTTGAGGGGACCGCGTCAGCCGCGGGCCGCGCGGGGATCCAGGGCGTCCCGGACGCCGTCGCCGAGGAGGTTCAGCGCCAGGACGAGCATCAGCAGCAGGACGCCGGGCACGAACAGGTACGTCGGGTCCTGGAGGAAGAACTGCGAGGCGTCCGAAAGGAGCGCTCCCCAGTCCGGGTTGGGCGGGATGACGCCCACGCCGAGGTAGGACAGGGCGGCCTCGGTGGTGATGTTCTGCGGGACTGCCAGCGCGAAGGAGATCAGGACCGGCGCCCACAGGTTGGGCAGCAGTTGCCGGAAGAGGATGTGCCACTTCCCGGCGCTCATGATCCGCGCGGCGTCGACGAACTCCCGCTCGCGCAGCGACAGGACCTGTCCGCGCACCAGGCGGGCGGTGTAGGCCCAGGCGAACACCGCGATGTTCAGGACGAGGACCAGCAGCCGGAGGTTCTCGTCGGTGCCGCCGTGGCTGTTGGTCTGCATCGCGTTCTGGATGACCGGGGTCAGCGCGATGATGAACAGCAACTGCGGGAAGGCCAGCATCACGTCCATGATCCTCGACAGCACGGAGTCGACCCAGCCGCCGGAGTAGCCCGCGGCGAGACCGGCCACCACACCGACGACGGTGGACAGCACGGCCGAGGCGAAGCCGACGAACAGCGAGGTGCGCAGGCCGTAGACGATCCGCGCGAACAGGTCGTAGCCCGTGCCCGGTTCGACCCCGAGGAGGTGGGTGAGACTGAGGCCGCCCAGGGCCCCGCGCGGGAAGTTGCCGGTGTCCGGGTCGATCGCCCGGCCGTCGGGGGTGATGGGCCCCCAGCCGGTGACCGCCGTCAGGACCGGGGCCAGCAGTGCGATCAGGATGAAGAGCACGGTGATCACGAACGCGGCCAGGGTGACCTTGTCCCGTCTGATGCGCCGCCAGGCCATCCGGGCGGGCGAGCGCCCGGCGATGACCGTGCTGTCGCTCCGCGGTCGCGGAGTCGGTTCACCGGCTCGCGTGGTGCCGGTGTCGGCGGGCATCGGCTGCTGTTGCGTCGTCATGGTGCGGACGTCCCGGGTATGTGCTGGGGCCGGCGCGGGGTTGTGGCCGTCGCCGGCGGACAGGGTCTCGTCATGGGGCTGTTCCCTGGGGGAAAGGCGTCGGTCGCCGGCCGTTGTCGGCGCCGTGAGACTGAGCGGACTGTCGCAACCCGTCGAGAGGCCGGTCAAGGCGGAAAATGACCGGAAAGGGGATTGTTTGCGCTCCTTGCCAAGAGTTGACGAGGGCGGGACGTTTCGTTAGCTCTGACATGGAGGTGTCGCGACGATTCCCTTGGCGGGCTCTCGCACTCCGCTTGCCTGCCTCGCACGTGCCTCGCACAGGGCGAAGCCCCGCCGGCGGTGCGCGCCGACGGGGCCCATACGTGTGTCAGCCGATCGGGACCCCGGCTTCCAGGTACAGCGCCGCCCCGCGCTCCCGGGCCCGCAGCGCCCAGCGCAGCCGCTCGTAGCGCACCGGTGGCAGCAGCTCCGCGGCCTCCTCCTCGCTGGCGAAACACCAGCCGCGCAGTTCCGGGCCCGGGAGCAGCACCGCCCCCGCCCGGGTGGAGTCGAGCCGGCCGCCGTCGAAGAGGAGGCGCAGTCCGCCGTATCCGGGAGGCACGGGCGGTTCCCAGTCGACGACGAGAAGCCGCGGTACGTCGTCCAGCCGAATGCCGGTCTCCTCGGTGACCTCGCGCATCCCGGCCCGCGCGGGTGCTTCGCCGGGCTCGACGACACCGCCGGGGAACTCCCAGCCCGCCTTGTAGGTGGGGTCGACGAGCAGCACCCGGTCCTGCTCGTCGAAGAGGAGGACCCCGGCGGCCACGGTCTCGGCGGTGGGTTCCGGGGTCTGCACGATGTCGCACTCGGGCACGGTGCCGGCGGCGAGGTCCTGGGCGATCCGGGCGGCCGTCTCGTACGGGGTGAGCGCGCTGGTGTCGATCGGATGGGCGTCGGCGGTGAGCCAGGAGGCGAGGGCGGCCCGGTAGGGCTCGATGTGGTCGTACGCCCAGTGCCCCGGGCCCATCTGGCCGAGCGGCAGGGTCGGCGGGGCCTCCCGCCCGGCTATTCGTTCACGCAGGATCGTTTCCGCCGGTGCGAGGAGAACATGCCGGACCGTGATCCGGCGGGCGGCGAGCCCGCCGAAGATCTCGTCGCGGTACTCCTGGCGCAGCAGGGTCATGGGGACCACGAGGGTCCCGCCGAGCTCGGCGAGCATCGCCGCCGCCGTGTCGATCACCAGGCGCCGCCAGATCGGCAGGTCCTGGAAGTCGCCGACCTCGGCGAGGTGCTTGGGCGGCAGGAGACGCACGACCGCCGCGCCGATGTCCTCGGGGTCGAAGAGCGTGCTGTTCGGGATCAGTTCGATCAGTTCCCGTGCGGTGGTGGTCTTCCCCGCACCGAACGCGCCGTTGATCCAGACGATCACGGACTCCCCCTCTTCTGTTTGGCCCCCTGTGGCTTGCCCGTTCCACCCTGCCACGGAAACCAGCCGCAGATGAGGGCGCACGGACGCGGCACCGGGGCCCCTCGACGGAGGGACCCCGGTGCCACTCATGCTGTTCGGGTACCTGACGTCCGGAAACGGCCTGCCTTTGCGTCCCGGCTCCAGGCCACCCCCTTACGTGGTACCCCCGTCAGTCCCCCTGGCCGAGGGCGGTCCCGCCCACGCCGTCCAGGCTCTCGCCGGAGACGGTGTGGTCGAGGGTGCTGAGCGTCTTGTCGACGTCGAGGTGTTCGAGTTCCTCACCCAGGGCGTGCGAGGGAGTGACCGCCGCGACGACGAAACCGGTGGCGAGGGAGGCGATGGCGAGCATGCTGCGCTTCTTCATGGCCTGATCAACGGCACCGGACCGATTGGGTCACGCTGCCGTAGCCGGGACCGCTCCCTTCCACCACAGTCCAACACGTCCTAACGTAAACGCTCACAACATGACGCGTACATGGCGTCATCGCCTTCAGCTGGTTCGGAGGAACGTAACGATGCGTCACCTTCACACCCGCACCACCCGCCGAAGGACGGTCGCCGCCCTCACGGTGCTGCTGCTCGCGGTGCCCGGGGCGGCCCACGCCGTCGCCGACGAGCCGTCGGCCGACCCGCCCGGCCTGGCCGACGGACTCGCCCTCACCCCGCCCATGGGCTTCAACAACTGGAACTCCACCCACTGCCGGGCCGAGTTCGACGAGTCCATGGTCAAGGGGATCGCGGACATCTTCGTCGACAAGGGCCTCAAGGACGCCGGCTACCAGTACGTCAACCTCGACGACTGCTGGGCGCTCCCGGAGCGGGACGCCGACGGCAAGCTCGTCCCGGACCCGGCCCGCTTCCCGAACGGCATCAAGGCCGTCGCCGACTACGTGCACGCCAAGGGGCTCAAGCTCGGCATCTACACCAGCGCGGGCACCAAGACGTGCAACAGCGCCGGTTTCCCGGGCGCGCTGGGCCACGAGTACAGCGACGCACGGCAGTTCGCCGACTGGGGCGTCGACTACCTCAAGTACGACAACTGCAACAACCAGGGCGTGGACGCCAGGTTGCGCTACACGACCATGCGCGACGCGCTCAGGGCGACCGGCAGACCGATCGTCTACAGCATCTGCGAGTGGGGCGAGAACAAGCCCTGGGAGTGGGCCTCGGACGTCGGTCACCTGTGGCGCACCACCGGCGACATCAGCGACACCTGGGGCTCGATGCTCTCGATCCTCAAGCAGAACCTGCCGCTGGCGCCCCACGCGGGCCCCGGCCACTGGAACGACCCGGACATGCTGGAGGTCGGCAACGGTGGCATGACGGACACCGAGTACCGCTCGCACTTCTCGATGTGGTCGGTCATGGCCGCACCCCTGCTCATCGGCACCGACCTGCGCTCGGCCTCCGCGGAGACCTTCGAGATCCTCTCCAACAAGGAGGTCATCGCCGTCGACCAGGACCCGCTGGGCAAGCAGGGCGCCGTGGTCTCGTCCGGGGGCGGGCGCTGGGTCGTCGCCAAGGAGATGAAGGACGGCAGCCGTACCGTCGCCCTGTTCAACGAGTCGGGCAGTCCCCAGCGCATCGCCACCACCGCCGCGGCCGTCGGCCTGCCCGGCGCGGACGCGTACACCCTGCGCGACCTGTGGCGGCACCGGACCCACAACACCGCGGGCACCATCTCGGCGACCGTCCCCGCGCACGGAACGGTCCTCGTACGGGTCTCCGTCGACCGCAGGTGGCAGCAGTACCCGCCCGCCGTCGAACTCGGCCTGGACGGCGGCACCTTGGTGCAGGCCGGCCGGCCCGCCGCGCTGACGACGACGGTGACCGACCTGGGCCGCACCCCGGCCGGGCAGGTCTCCGTACGGCTGACGGGCCCCGCGGGCTGGACGGTGCGGGCGACGTCGCCGACCTCCGCCACGATCCTGCCCACCGGCCGTTCCCTGCGCACGAGTTGGTCGGTCACCGCTCCGCTGGGGACGCCGACGGGGTCGTACGACCTGACGCTCAGGGCGAGTTACCGCTCACCGACCGGTGCCCGGTCGGACAGCGTCCTGCCCTTCGGCGCGACCGTGGTGGTCGCGCCGCCCTCGGGCACCTCCGGCCTCGGGGACCTGCCGTGGCTGTCCGCCGCCAACGGCTACGGTCCCGCCGAACGCAACACCAGCAACGGGGAGAGCGCCGCGGGCGACGGTCACCCGATCACCATCGGCGGAGTGGTGTACGCCAAGGGGCTCGGGGTGCACGCGGAGAGCTCCGTCGAGTACTACACGGGCGCGGCCTGCGAGACGGTCACCGCTCAGGTCGGCGTGGACGACGAGAAGGGCGCGAACGGCACGGTCGCCTTCGAGGTGTGGGCGGACGGCACCAAGGTGGCGTCCACCGGCGTGCTGACCAACGCCATGCCGGCCCAGCCGCTCACCGCGGACGTGACCGGCGCCCAGGTGGTCCGGCTGGTCGTCACCGACGGCGGCGACGGCATCGACTCGGACCACGCCGACTGGGGCGACGCGCAGTTGAGCTGCTGAGAGCCCCGTAGGCACGCGGCGGCCGGGCCCGTCCTCGGACCCGGCCGCCGCGTGAACGTTTCTCTCGTCCCTGGTCGGCCCCGGGCCGTCAGACCACCGCGGCCGTGCCGGTCCGCTTCGCCAGCGCCGCCGCGGCCGCCCCGACCAGCCCGGCGTCCGTGCCCATCTGCGCGGGCACGACCGTCAGGCGCTGGACGAAGGACAGGGTCGCGTAGTCGGCCAGCGCCTTGCGCAGCGGTTCGAAGAGGACGTCACCCGCCTTGCCGACCCCGCCGCCGATGACCGCGATGTCGATCTCCACGAGGGTCGCGGTGGCCGCGATCCCGGCGGCCAGCGCCTGGGCCGCCCGGGCGAAGGAGGCCACGGCGACCGGGTCGCCGCCGCGGGCCGCGTCGGCCACCGCGGCGGCGGACGTGTCGCCGTCGGGACCGGGCCGCCAGCCGTTCTCCAGCGCGCGCCGGGCGATGTTCGGACCGCTGGCTATGCGCTCCACACAGCCGCGCGCGCCGCACGGGCACGGGTCGCCGTCGAGGTCCACGCTGATGTGACCGATGTGGCCGGCGTTGCCGGTGGGCCCGGCGTGCAGCTCGCCGTTCAGCACCAGGCCGCCGCCGACACCGGTGGACACGACCATGCAGAGCGCGTTGTCGTGTCCGCGCGCGGCACCCTGCCAGTGCTCGGCCGCCGTGATGGCCACACCGTCGCCGATCAGCTCCACGGGGAGCCCGCCGGCCGCCTCCCGGACCCTGCGGACCAGCGGGTAGTCGCGCCAGCCCGGTACGTTCACCGGGCTCACGGTGCCGGTGGAGGCGTCCACCGGGCCCGCGCTGCCGATCCCGAGGGCGCCCGCGCGTGCCCACAGCGGCGAGTCCGTGAGCTCGCCGAGGGTCTCCTCGACGGCGCGCATCACGCTCTCGCCGTCCTCCTGCGCCGGCGTGGCGCGCTGGGCGCGGAGCAGGATCCGGCCGTGGCCGTCCACCAGCGCTCCGGCGATCTTGGTGCCGCCGATGTCGAGCGCAGCCACGAGGTCGGTGTGCATCAGTGTCAGTTCTCCCCGTTCAACCTTGAGGAATGGACAGGCCGGTGTCGCGGTGGGGCGCTGGCCGACAGATTGCGGTGGACAGTGTCTCCCGCATCTGACAACGTTGTCCAGGCTCTATGCTCGACGCCACATCCTCATACAAAATCATGGACCGCCGCATCCCCGTCGACGACAGGACAGGACGCCGTATCGTGCCCGACACCCACAGCCGAGCAGACCGCCTCGCCACGACCCGGTACGGCAACCGCCCGACCATGAAGGACGTGGCGGCGCGCGCCGGCGTCGGACTCAAGACGGTCTCCCGTGTGGTCAACGGCGAACCGGGGGTCACCCCCGAGACCGAACACCGGGTCCGGGAGGCCATCGAGGCCCTCGGCTTCCGCCGCAACGACAGCGCGCGCGTGCTGCGCAAGGGCCGTACCGCCAGCATCGGCCTGGTCCTGGAGGACCTCGCCGACCCGTTCTACGGTCCGCTCAGCCGCGCGGTGGAGGAGGTGGCCCGGGCCAACGGCGCCCTGCTCATCAACGGCTCCAGCGCCGAGGACCCGGAGCGCGAGCAGGAACTGGTGCTGGCGCTGTGCGCCCGGCGGGTGGACGGCCTGGTGGTCATCCCGGCCGGTGACGACCACCGCTATCTGGAGCCGGAGCTGAAGGCGGGCGTCGCCACGGTGTTCGTGGACCGTCCGGCGGGCCGGATCGACGCCGACGTCGTCCTGTCCGACAACTTCGGCGGTGCCCGCGACGCCGTGGCCCACCTCATCGCCCACGGCCACCGGCGGATCGGCTTCATCGGCGACATGCCCCGCATCCACACGGCCGCCGAGCGGCTGCGCGGCTACCGGGCCGCCATGGAGGACGCCGGCATCGAGGTGGCGGACGCCTGGACCTCGCTGGGCGTCACCGACCCGCAGCGGGTGCGCCGGGCCGCCGAGGAGATGCTCTCCGGCCCCTCCCCCGTCACCGCGATCTTCACCGGCAACAACCGGGTGACGGTCACCGTGATCCGGGTCCTCGCCGAGCACACCCGCCGGGTCGCCCTCGTCGGCTTCGACGACATCGAACTCGCCGAACTGCTCCAGCCGGGTGTCACGGTCGTCGCCCAGGACGCGGCGGCCCTGGGACGTACGGCGGCGGAGCGGCTCTTCCGCCAGCTGGACGGGACGCTGCTGATGCCGGAGCGGATCGAACTGCCGACGCGGCTGATCACCCGGGGCTCGGGCGAGCTGCCGCCGGCGGACTGAGCGGCCGTGCGGGACCTCACCCTGGAGGCACTCGGCCTGGCCGAGGCTCCTCGCGACCATCCGCTGCTCTATCCCGGCGCCTGGCCGGCGGGCTCCGCACTGCTCGACGGTGACCGACTGGTGCCCCTCGACGGGCCGCTGCCCCTGGACCGGTGGCGGCACGAGGACCGCGTCCCCGTCCTCGCGGTCGGCTCCAACGCCAGTCCGGGCCAGCTGCGGCACAAGATGGCCGAGTCGGGGATCGCCGCGCCGGTCCCGATGCTGAAGGCCCGGGTGACCGGCGTCGACGTGGGCGTCTCGGCGCACGTGAGCCGCATGGGGTACGTGTCCGCGTCCCCCTTCGAAGCCCCGGACGCGGTACGGGAGTTGTTCGTCGTCCTGCTGGACCCCGAGCAGCTCGCGGTCATCGACGCGAGCGAGGGGGTGCCCCTGCCGCACGGCAACTACGGGCGGGCCTGGCTGCCGGCTCCCGAGGTGCGGGCCGAGCTGTCCGGCGGCGTCACGCTTCCCGGCGTCCACGCGTACGTCAACCGCCACGGCGTCTTGCACGACGGCACCGGCGCCCCGCGCACCCACCCCGGCCAGCGGGAGCTGCTGACCGAACTCCTCGTGGGATCGGCCCGGTTGCGGGAGCTGTTCGGCGTCACCCCGGAGGAGTTCGCGGCCCGGGCCCGCGCCGACCGCTTCCTGTGCGAGGCGGGCACCCGGCTGTTCGCCGACGAGAAGCGGGTCACGGAGTCGGGCCTGGAACGGTACGTGACGGCTCAGCAGACGGGGAGTCCCGGCACCGGCTCGTCGTTGTTCCCGCCCTTGATGTAGACGTCGCTGACGTAGACGCCGGTGTTGCCGCTGTCGTCGTCCGTCCTCGCCCACCAGACGTTGGTCCACGAACCGGAGGTCTCGCGGCGGCCCAGGTTCGACTGGCAGAAGAAATAGTTGGTGCCCGCGTAGAGGACGCCGGCCTCGGCGCCGGAGGCGGTGTAGGACTTGGCGGTCTTCCAGACGGTGCAGTTGTACTTGCCGCCGCCGATGGCGGTGCAGGCCGGGGTCGGTGCCGGGGTGCCGGCGTCGCCGTCCCCGGTCGTACCGCCGTTCCCGGAGCCGCCGCCCGTGTCGTCGCCGTCCGAGCTGCCCGAGCCGCCGCCGGAGGAGTGGGCCGTGGCGGACGCGGAGGGTCGGCTCGTGGGGCCGGCGCTGCCGTCCTTGCCCGGCGTCCTCTTCTCGCCGGGGGTCTTCCCTGCGTCCCCGTCGGTCAGCGCGGTGCTGCCGGAAGGGCCGCCGTCGGCGCGGGGGGAGGCGGAGGAGGAGGCCGGCCCGCTCGTGCCGGAGGCGATCGGCCGGGCGTCGGCCTCGGCCTTGCCCGAGTCGTCCATCAGCGCGAGGGCCGTGCCGGCCACCGCGAGTACGACCGTGACGGCCGCGGCGGCGAGCAGGACGCGCCGCCTGCGACGGGGCGAGCGGGAGGGGTCCATGGGGGCGGTGTCACGGGACATGGCGTAGCTCTGCTGCGGCAAAGGCGCCACGGGGGCCGGGGAGGTCCCCGGACCGGGTGCCGGAG
>NZ_LJBR01000265.1 GCF_001282115.1 Streptomyces sp. NRRL B-24085
GGGTGGAGGGGGCGGGCAGGGGGGTGCACGGACTCCGGGCCCACGCTTTTCACAGCGCGGCCGGAGAGCCGGGTCACCCCTTCTTCTTCGCCGCCACCAGCTCCTCCAGCCGGTCGAACCGCTCGTGCAGGGCATGCAGCGTCTCGGCAGCCACATGGTGTCGCCGCTTCTGCTCCCGCGCCACGAACCAGGTGGCGAGCGCCGCCGTGACCATGCCGTAGGTCGTGATCCCGACGACCATGACCACCGTGCCGACCAAGCGGCCCCACCAGGTCACGGGGTAGAAGTCGCCGTAGCCGACGGTCGTCGCCGTCTCCACCGACCACCACAGGGCCTTCGGGTACGAGGTCAGGTCGGCGCCCCGCGCGCCCTCCTCGGCGACGACCACCGCCCAGGAACCGGTGAGCATCACCGCGAGAAGGACGAGGGTCGCGCCGCCCGCCGCCTTCAGATGGAGCGGGCGGCCCTGCCGGCCGAGCATCAGGTCGACGACCTTGGCGAGGAATCCGGGCAGCATGCGCACTCCTCGAAGTCCGCGGGCGGGGGCGGGCGTACCGGGCCAGTGTCGCCGCCGGGAGGGCGCCCGGCACCTCGGACAGGGCGTTCGCGTCGCGGTTTCCGGGACAAGCTGATCATCGGACGGCACAATGGCGGCAAGGGTCGCAGGGGCGAGAAGGAGCACAGTCGTGAGCGAGAGCCACACCCCGTCGGGTGCGTCGGCGAGGCTGAACACAGGTGTGGCGCACAACGCGCGCGTGTGGAACTACTGGATCGGCGGCAAGGACCACTACGAGGTCGACCAGCGGGTCGGCGACCACGTGGCCGGGATGTTCCCGGTCATCCGGGAGATCGCCCGCGCGGACCGCTGGTTCCTGGGCCGCTCGGTGCGCTTCCTCGCCGAGGAGCAGGGCATCCGGCAGTTCCTCGACGTGGGCACCGGGCTGCCGACGGTGGACAACACCCACGAGATCGCCCAGCGCATCGCGCCCGACGCGCGGATCGTCTACGTCGACAACGACCCGATCGTCCTGGTCCACGCGCGCACCCTGCTGACCAGCACGCACGAGGGTGTCACCGACTACATCGACGCCGACGTCCACGACCCGGCCGCCATCCTCGAACGGGCCGCGCGGACACTGGACTTCAGCAAGCCGGTCGCGGTGATGATGCTCGGCATCCTCAACTTCGTGCTCGACACCGACGAGGCGCGCAGGATCGCGCGCGAGATCATGGCCGCGATGCCCGCCGGCAGCCATCTGGCGCTGACCCACCCCACGTTCGACAGCGAAGTCGGCGGCGAGGGCCAGATCCCGGCCATGAAGTTCTGGAACGAGAACGCCACTCCGCCGATCACGGCCCGCAGCGGCGCGGACATCGCCGCGTTCTTCGAGGGGCTCGACCTCCTCGAACCGGGCCTGGTCTCCTGCTCGCAGTGGCGTGCCGGCTCCGACTCCCCCGCCGTGGTACCGCAGTACGGCGCGGTGGCCGTGAAACCCTGACGCGGGACCGTCCGGCCGAGCCCGTCGTCGTGGAGGACGTATGACCACCCTTGCCGACCCCGTCCCCGGAGGCCGTCCCGGGGACGTGGACCGGGCCACCGCACTGAGCGAGGAGCTGTCCGCGAAGGGCGTGCACGGTGTGGTCCTGGCCTATGTCGACACCGCGGGCATCTGCCGGGTGAAGACGATCCCGACGGCGAAGCTGCCCTCGGCCGCGGCCTGGGGCGTGGGCATGTCGCCGGTGTTCGACACCTTCCTGGCGAACGACTCCATCGTCACCACCGACACCCTGGGCTCCCCCGACGGCGATCTGCGCCTGTACCCCGACCTCGACCGGCTCGTGGTGTTGGCCGCGCAGCCCGGCTGGGCGTGGGCGCCGGTGGACCGGATCACCCAGGAGGGCGAGCGCCACCCGGGCTGCTCCCGCACGGTCCTGCGGCGGATCGTCACGGCGGCCGCCGAGCGGCACGGGATCACCTTCGAGGCGGGCATCGAGATCGAGTGGGCGGTGGGCCGGGGCCCGGCGGCGGAGGGCGACTTCGTGCCCGCCGTGTCGGGACCGGCGTACGGCGCCACCCGGCAGGTGGAGCTGAGCGACTACGCGGCCGACGTGCTGGCTGCCTGCGCCGAGCAGGGCGTCGAGGTCGAGCAGCTGCATCCCGAGTACGCGGCCGGGCAGTTCGAGATCTCGACGGGTGCCCTGGACCCGGTGGCGGCGGCCGACGTCAGCGTCCTGGTGCGGCAGACGATCCGGGCGGTCGCCCAGCGGCACGGACTCGTCGTCTCCTTCTCCCCGGCGGTCCTCGCCGAGGGCGTCGGCAACGGCGGCCACCTCCATCTCTCCGCCTGGCGCGACGGCGTGAACCTGCACTCGGGCGGCAAGGGCCGGTACGGCATGACGCGCGAGGCCGAGTGGTTCGTCGCCGGTGTCCTCGCCCACCTGCACGCGCTGGCCGCCCTGACCGCGCCGAGCCCGGCCAGCTATCTGCGCCTGAAGCCCTCGCAGTGGGCGGGGGTGTTCACCGCCTGGGGCCGGGAGACCCGGGAGGCTGCCGTCCGGATCGTCACCGGCACCGCGGGCCTGACGGACCGGGCCGCCAACCTGGAGCTGAAGCCGGTGGACCTGGCCGCGAACCCGTATCTCGCGCTCACCGGTCTGATCGCCGCCGGGCTCGACGGACTGACCTCGGCCCTGCCCCTGCCCGGGGAGGTCACCGGCGATCCGGCCCTGCTCGCCGCCGACCGGGCCGCCGCCCTGGGTGTACGCCGGCTGCCGACCTCCCTGTCCCAGGCGGTCCGGGCCTTCCGCGCCGACGAGCAGCTGCGGGCGGCGCTGGGGCCGGTCCTCGCGGACGCCGTGGTCGCGGTGCGCTTCGGGGAGAGCGACTCCGTGGCCGACCTGGACGACGAGCAGATCGCGGCGGCGTACCGCTGGAAGTACTGATCATGGGCGGACTCGTCCACGAGGCCCTCGCCGCCGCCCGGCTGGTGGACCACCACTGCCACGGTGTCGTCACCGGCGCGCTCGACCGGGCGGGCTTCGAGTCACTGCTCACCGAGGGCGAGGCCTGGCCCGGGATCTCTTCCTTCGACACTCCCGTCGGTGTGGCGGTCCGCCGGCACTGCGCACCCCTGCTGGACCTCCCCCGCCACGCGCCGCCCGACACCTACCTGGCCCGCCGTGCCGAACTCGGCCCGCACGAGGTCAACCGCCGCTTCCTGACCGCCGCGGGCACGGACGTGTTCTGCGTCGACACCGGGTACACGCCGGACCGCATCACCTCGCCCGGGGAACTGGCCGCGCTCGCGGACGGGACGGCCTACGAGGTCGTACGGCTGGAGGCTGTCGCGGAGGCGGTGGCCGCGCGGGGCGTGGAGCCGTCGGGGTACGCCGACGCGTTCCGGGCGGCCGCCCTGGAGGCCGTGGGGCGTCCGGACGTGGTGGCCGTCAAGTCCGTCGCCGCCTACCGCACCGGTTTCGACCTGGACCCGGCGCGCCCCTCGGGCGCGGAGGTCACCCGGGCCGCCGCCGCCTGGTTCGCGCGCGGCGGGCGGCTGGCCGATCCCGTCCTCGTACGGCATCTGCTGTGGACCGCCGTGGAGCTCGGGCTGCCGCTCCAGCTGCACACCGGGTTCGGTGACAGCGACATCCGGATGCACCGGGTGGATCCGGCCCACCTCACGGACTGGCTGCACCTGACCGCGGGCACGGTCCCGGTCCTGCTGCTGCACTGCTGGCCGTACCAGCGGCAGGCCGCCTACCTCGCCGCGGTGTTCGAGCAGGTGTACCTGGACGTGGGCCTGACCCTGCACCACGTCGGCCCCGCGCGGTCCCGGGCGGTCCTGGCGGAGGCGCTGGAGATCACGCCGTTCCGCAAGCTGCTGTACAGCTCCGACGCCTACGGAGTGGCCGAATTCCATCTGCTCGGCGCGCTCTCCTTCCGGCAGGGCCTCGCCGGGCTGCTCCAGGAGCGGGTGGACGCCGACGAACTCAGCCTGCCCGACGCGCTGCGCATCGCGGCCTGGACGAGCGGGGACAACGCCCGCCGCCTCTACGGACTTCCCGCCCCGTCCCCGTCCCACCAGGCGGGTGCGACTCAGCACCCCCGTCCCCGGAAAGTATGATCTAGCAATGTCTGACTTGACCGAAACCACGCCCGGCTGGCTGAGCGCCGACGATCTCGAGCAGGCGCGCGCCCGGATGCCCATCCTGTACGTCGAGGCCGTGCCCGTGCGCGTCGACGACAGCGGCGAAGTCACCAGCGTCGGCCTGCTGCTGCGCATCGGACCCGACGGAACGGTCAGCCGGACTCTGGTCTCCGGCCGCGTTCTGCACCACGAGCGGGTCCGGGACGCCCTGCTGCGGCACCTGGAGAAGGACCTGGGGCCCGTGGCGCTGCCCCGGATCCCGTCCTCGCTCCAGCCGTTCACGGTGGCGGAGTACTTCCCCACGCAGGGCATCACGCCCTACCACGACCCGCGCCAGCACGCGGTCTCCCTCGCCTACGTGGTCCCGGTGACCGGCGACTGCCGGCCCCGGCAGGACGCCCTGGACCTGGTGTGGTTCAGCCCCCAGGAGGCCCTGTCGCCGGCGGTGGCGAGCGAGATGCCCGGCGGTCACGGAGTGCTGCTCAAGCAGGCGCTGGCCCACGTGGGCTGCGCGGTCTGAGGCCCCCCTCCGTCCCCGGTCAGTCGGTCTCCTTGCGCTGGGTCGTGCCGGGCGCGCCGCCGTCCCGGGTCCACTGGACGACGAGTTCGTCCTTGCTGCCGAAGCGGACCAGGTGGCTGCCGACGACGCCCTCCAGCAGATCGAGGTGCTCGGAGTCCGTCTCCAGCGTCAGCAGCAGCGCGCCGTCGGTGGCGGTGAGGGAGCCCTTGCCTCCGTTCTGGAAGAGCAGGCTGCCCTCACCGCGCTCCTCGTCCCACGTGGTCTCGCTGCGGCGCCCGAGGTGCGAGGCGAGCTGCTTGGCGTAGCGGTGCGGGCGGTCGGTGGCGACGCGGGCTTCGGAGCGGGGCATGGGAACTCCCAGGAGTGCGGTGGCGCGTTACGGACCCGATGCTGCCGCAACACCGGCCGCACCGGGTTCGTTCCGCGCCCCTCGCACATCGCAGGGCAGGGCTGCGGCCTAGGAGCGGGTCCTGCTGGTCATGGAGAACTCGTCGGCCTCCGCCAGGTCGAAGTCGCCGTGGTCGCTGCCCAGGCCCTGTGCCACCAGCGCCGCCGCGGCACAGCCCAGGACCGCCGCCTCGCGTGGCGTGCGGTCCAGGCTCATCCCGCGCAGGAAGCCCGCCGAGAAGGCGTCGCCGCAGCCGGTGGTGTCGACGACCTCGGCCTCGAAGGCCGGCACCGTCTCCGTGCCCGAGGCGGTCACCAGGAGGGCGCCGTCGCCGCCGCGGGTGACCGCGACCAGGCCCACCCCGCCGACCAGGAACCTCTTCGCGCCGGTGACGACGTCCTGTTCCTCGCTGAAGCCGAGGACCTGGTCCTCGTTGGGGAGGAGGAAGTCGACGTACGGCAGCAGCGGTTCGATCTGGTCGAAGGTGCCGAGCTCGCCCGGCGCGAGGAGGTCCACCGAGGTGACCACGCCGTGCTCCTTGGCGTGCGCCAGGATGCGGGCGGCGACGTCGGCGCCGATCAGCTCGGGTCCGCCGAGGTGCAGGTGGCTCGCCTCGGCGACCGCGTCCCAGGGCACGTCGTCGAGGCCGTAGGTGATGTTGGCGCCGAGCAGGTGGAGGGTGGGGCGGTCGCCGTTGGGGCGGATGGGCAGGACCGTCGCGGAGGTGGAGGTGTCGATCCGGCGGACGAGCAGCGAGGTGTCGATCCCCGCCTTGTCGAGAAGGGCCGTGAGCAGGTCGCCCGTCGGGTCGGCGCCGATCGCGCCGGCGGTGCGCACCGAGGCGCCCAGCTTGGCGAGGGTGAGGGCGGTGCCCGCGGCCGTGCCGGCGGCGGTCATGCGGATGTCCTCGACGAGCGTCGCGCCCTGTCCCTCGGGTATCTCCTCGACCGGCCGGACCAGGACGTCCAGCACGTGCACGCCCATGGTGACGACGTTCTGCGCCTTCATCGGGTTCCCTCCTGTGGGGATGGTGCGGATTGCGTGGTGCCGTAGTTGCGGGCGAGGGCTGCCTCGATCACCGCGATCTGCTGCTGTTCGTCGAGGAAGCGGGGCTGTCCCAGGGCGGCGGCGCGCTGGTAGACACCGCAGGCCCACTCCAGGAGCAGTGCGTGCTCGACCGCCTTGTCGAGGGTCGGGGCGTGGGTGACGGCCCCGTGGTTGGCCATCAGGGCGGCGCCCCGGCCCTCCAGCGCGGTGAGCACCGACTCGGCGAGTTCCGGGGTGCCGAAGGTGGCGTAGGGGGCGACCCGGACGGTGCCGCCGAGGGCCAGCAACTGGTAGTGGACGCAGGGCAGTTCGTCGAGGACGAGGGAGAGGGCGGTGGCCATCGGGGCGTGCGTGTGCACGACCGCGCCGGTGCCGTAGCGGCGGTAGACACCCAGGTGCAGGTCGAGTTCTGAGGTCGGCAGGAGGCCGCCGGCCACGATCTCCCCGTCGAGGTCGACGACGGTCACCTGGTCCGGGGTGAGCTCGGCGAGGACCGCTCCGGTCGCGGTGATCGCCACGCGGTCCTCGACGCGGACGCTGACGTTCCCCGCCGTACCGATGAGCAGTCCCTCGGCCCCCAGACGGCGGCAGGCGTCCGCCACGGCGGCCCGCTCCTCGCTCAGCGCCGGGCTTGAGTCGGTCATGCGCGCGACGCTAACCTAAACCTGAAACAAAGTCACGTTCAGGTTCGGAGGTCGTCGCGTGAGGTCGTCGCGTGGATGAGCGGGGGTCGTCCCGTGGCTGAGTCCGTCCCGGGCACCGACCCGGACGCATGGCTCGCCTCCCTGCGCCGCACTCCCCAACAGGCCCGCAGCCGGGCCCGGTTGGCCAGGGTGCTCGAAGCCGCGGAGCGCATCCTGGTGGAGGAGGGCGTCGAGTCGCTCACCACGACCCGGATCGCGTCCGAGGCGCGGGTGTCGGTCGGCTCGCTGTACCAGTACCTGCCCGACCGCGGGGCGATCATCGAGGCGCTCGCGGCCGGCTACTTCGCTAAGCTCGAAGCGGCGATGGACGCGCTGGTGGAGGCGGCGGCCGTCGAACGCTGGGAGGACCCGGTGGGTGTCCTCGTCGACGTGTACGCCGAGATCTACCGCACCGAACACGGCTTCCGCGCTCTGTGGTTCGGCAGCGGGCTGACCGAGCGGACCCGGGCCGCGGACCGCGAGCACAAGCACCGGATGGCCGACGGGATCCGCCGTGTCCTGCTCGCGCTGCACCTCGCCGAGGACGACGAGACCCTCGCCCGCGTCTGCCACGCCGCGCTCCTGGCCGCGGACGCCCTCGCCCAGGAGGCGTTCCGCCGGGACACCAAGGGGGACGCGGCACTCCTGGAGGAGGCGAAGATCCTGCTGCGCGGCTATCTCACGGACATCGCGGCGCGGTACAGACTGTCCTGACGTCGTCGGGACAAGAGGGGGTCTCGTGCAACTCGCCTTCACCGGCCGGGTGATCGAATGGCGGGGCCCGGCCCCCTACTACTTCGTGCCGGTTCCCGACCAGGAGTCCGCCGACATCGGCGAGGTGGCCCGCACGGCCACCTACGGCTGGGGCGTGATCCCGGTCGAGGCCCGGATCGGCGGGGTCGCCTTCACGACCTCCCTGTTCCCGAAGGACGGCGGCTATCTGCTGCCCCTGAAGAACGCGGTGCGGGTGCCGCAGGGGCTCGACGCGGGGGACGACGTGAGCGTCGAGATGACGGTCCGCTTCTGACCCGGTCACCGGGACGCGGACCGGGCACCGCCGGCATCCGTCCAGCCCCGGCTCAGGGCGAGCCGTCCGGACCGGTGTGCTTCCCGCTGTGCGCTCACCCAGCGCACCACCGCTTCCGCGGAGGCCGTGGCCCGCTGGTCGGTCGTGTCGACCAGGTGGGTGTGCCAGCGCGGGTCGTCGGCGGCCCATGACGTCCAGCGGTGCCAGACCATCTCCGGCCAGCCGCCCTCGACGACGGCCTCGGGCAGGTGCCGGGGGTCACGGGCGTGCCCCCGGTGCCAGGCGGCCCAGCCGAGAAAGGCGTCGACCGCCGGGGCGTCCCACCGGCCGGGGTCCCGCCGGGCGAGCCTGGCACGCCGGGTGTCGTCGTCGACGTCGACCAGGCATACGGCGATCCCGTCCAGCAGCGGCGCGGACGGCACGGCCAGCACCTCGCCCAGCGGCGACTGCCCGGTCAGCAGGAGATCGGTCCCGCGGTCCTGGTACTCCAGCGCGCGCCGCACCCACCACTCGGTCGCGCGGTGCCGCCAGTGCGGCCCGGGGTGGTCGGGTACACCGATCTCGTCGAAGTCGTGCACGGCGATCCCCGGGAACCGGTCGGCCGCGGCCAGGGCGAGCGTGGACTTGCCGGAACAGCTGGAACCCGTCAGCTTGAGCAGCACCGGCCCAGCGTGCCAGACGACGCTTCGGCGCCCGAACGCTTTTCCCCCGGGGCCAGCCCGGCAGCCGGTCCCGAACGGCCCCGTATCGTTCGGCCGTGACCGACACCGAGCCCCTGCGGCTACCCGACATGCCGTTGCACGATCCGTTCGTCGTCGCGGACGAGGAGACACGGACCTACCACCTGTACACGTCCAACGAGCCGTCCGTGTCGGGTGTGGAGGGCGTCGGGACGATGGTCTACCGCAGCCGGGACCTGCGGGACTGGACACGGCCCGTCGTGGTGTTCCGGACGGCCGAGCAGGACGGGATCTGGGCACGGGACGGCGGCTGGGCGCCGGAGGTGCACCCCTGGGACGGCAGGTACTACCTGTTCACCACCCTGCACGACGAGGGCCGGGTGCTGCCGGTGCCGCCCGCCGGGCGCTGGGGCACGCCCTTCGCGCTGCCGAACCACGCGCGCGGCACCGTGACCGCCGTGTCCGACTCGCTGCTCGGTCCCTTCACCGTCGTCGACCCGTCCGGGCCCACTCCGCCCGCGGGGCTCATGACCCTGGACGGCACGCTCCACGTCGATCCGGACGGGCAGCCCTGGATGGTGTACGCGCACGAGTGGCTCCAGACCGTCGACGGGACGATGGAGGCCGTCCGGCTGGCCCCCGATCTGACCCGGACGCTCGGCGAGCCCGTCTTCCTGTTCAAGGCGTCGGACGCGTCCTGGCTCGGTGAGCAGATCCCCGCGGGCGTCCCGCACCAGCTCGCGCCCTACGTCACCGACGGCCCGCAGCTCCACCGCACCCCTGACGGCGCCCTCCTCATGCTGTGGTCGACGTACGAGAAGAACACGGCCGGCCCCGACGGCACCGTCAGCGGCGGGTACGTGCAGACCTACGCCGTCTCCAGGTCCGGTGCGCTGACCGGCCCCTGGGAGCAGCGCCGGCCGCTGGTCCGGGACGACAGCGGGCACGGCATGCTGTTCCGGGCCTTCGACGGCCGGCTGATGATGATCCTCCACCGCCCCTTCGAGAACGCCCGCGGGAAGCTGTACGAGATGCGGATCGAGGGTGACGAGCTGCGGGTGCTGCGGCAGCGCACCGACCTCGACGGCGACCGGGTCGGCACCTGAGGCGGGCGTTGCGCGCGGTGGTGGTCACCCGGCCCCGTCCGGCGGTGCCGGGGCGGTGCGAACCCCGCGTGCCGGCGGAACGCACCGCGGAACTCCGTGCGGCGGCCGGCCCGTCTCACATGGCCTGGCGGATCGCCTGTTCGAAACCCTCGACGTGGCTGCGGGCCAGCCGTGCCGCCCGGTCCGCGTCGCCCGAGACGATCGCGTCGATCAGCGGGCCGTGCTCCTCGACATGGCCGGCCATGTCCGAGAGCCGGTCCACGAACAGGCACCAGATGCGGGTGGCGAGGTTGTCGTGGCGGACGAGGGTGTCCTCCAGGTACGGGTTGTGCGTGGCCGTGTAGATGGCGCGGTGCACCTGGAGGTCCAGGTGCATGAGCTGGGCGGAGTCCCGTCCGGGCGCTCCGGCGGACTCGAGTTCGCGCCGCAGCTCCGTCAGGTCGGCGCGGTCGGCGGCCGTGGCGCGCCGCGCGGCCTGTGCCGCTGCCAGGGGTTCCAGCTCCTGGCGCACCTCGGAGATGTGGACGAGGTCGGTGATGTTGACCTCGGTGGCGAAGGTGCCGCGCCGGGGGTAGGTGGTGATCAGCCGCTCGTACTGGAGCCGTTTGAGCGCCTCGCGCACGGGTGTGCGTCCGACGCCGAGGGACTGCCCGAGCTGTTCCTCGTTGATCGGCGCGCCCGGCCGGATCTCCAGCATGACGAGCCGGTCCCGGATGGCGCGGTACGCGCGCTCGGCGAGCGACAGCTCCTCGATCCCGGTCGCGACCTGCTGCATGGATGCCCCCTTGACCTGTGCGGCGAGCTCCCATACCTTACCGCACAGGCTGATATATCAGTTGCCCATTAGACGGCTCCCAGGATGGTGCACAGATGGCAACGAGTACGCCGCCCACCTCGCCGCTCACCACGCCGACCTCGCCCGCCTCCCCGCTCTCCCTCCCCCTCGCTGAACTCGACCCGGACGTCGCCACCGCCGTGGCCGCCGAGCTGCACCGCCAGCAGTCCACGCTGGAGATGATCGCCTCGGAGAACTTCGCCCCGGCCGCCGTGCTGGAGGCCCAGGGCTCGGTCCTGACCAACAAGTACGCCGAGGGCTACCCGGGCCGCCGCTACTACGGCGGCTGCGAACACGTCGACGTGGTCGAGCAGTTGGCGATCGCCCGGGTGAAGGAGCTCTTCGGCGCCGAGGCCGCGAACGTGCAGCCGCACTCGGGCGCCCAGGCCAACGCGGCCGCGATGTTCGCCCTGCTCCAGCCCGGTGACACGATCCTCGGCCTCGACCTCGCGCACGGCGGCCACCTGACCCACGGGATGCGCCTCAACTACTCGGGCAGGCTGTACGACGTCGTGCCGTACCACGTCCGCGAGTCCGACCTGCGCGTCGACATGGACGAGGTCGAACGGCTCGCCCTCGCGCACCGGCCGAAGATGATCGTCGCGGGCTGGTCGGCCTACCCCCGGCAGCTCGACTTCGCCGCTTTCCGCCGGATCGCCGACGCGGTGGGCGCGTACCTGATGGTGGACATGGCGCACTTCGCGGGGCTGGTCGCCGCGGGACTGCACCCGAACCCGGTGCCGTACGCCGACGTCGTCACGACCACCACCCACAAGACCCTCGGCGGCCCGCGCGGCGGTGTCGTCCTCAGCCGCGCCGGCCTGGCCAAGAAGATCAACTCGGCGGTCTTCCCGGGTCAGCAGGGCGGCCCGCTCCAGCACGTGATCGCGGCGAAAGCGGTGGCCTTCAAGGTCGCGGCGGGCGAGGAGTTCAAGGAACGCCAGCGGCGCACGCTGCGGGGCGCGAAGATCCTCGCCGGCCGGCTGCTGGCCGACGACGTGGCGGAGGCCGGGATCACCGTCCTGACCGGCGGCACCGAGGTCCACCTGGTCCTCGTCGACCTCAGGAGGTCCGAGCTCGACGGGAAGCAGGCCGAGGACCGGCTGCACCGCATCGGCATCACCGTGAACCGCAACGCCGTGCCGTTCGACCCCCGCCCGCCGATGGTGTCGTCGGGCCTGCGGATCGGCACGCCCGCCCTCGCCACCCGCGGCTTCGGCGAGACGGAGTTCCGCGAGGTCGCCGACGTCATCGCCGAGACCCTGAAGGGCGAACGCCCCGAGGACGACCTGCGCGCCCGGGTCGGGAAGCTGGCCGCCGCCTTCCCCCTCTACCCCCACCTCGACGGAGGCGCGGCATGACCGCCGAACCGCTGCCGGAGCACCCGGACTTCCTCTGGCGCAACCCCGACCCGAAGCGGTCGTACGACGTCGTCGTCGTCGGCGCCGGCGGCCACGGCCTCGCCACCGCCTACTACCTCGCCAGGAACCACGGCATCACCAAGGTGGCCGTCCTGGAGAAGGGCTGGCTCGCGGGCGGCAACATGGCCCGCAACACCACGATCATCCGCTCCAACTACCTCTGGGACGAGAGCGCGGCGATCTACGAGCACGCCCTGAAGCTGTGGGAGCGGCTGCCGGAGGAGCTGGACTACGACTTCCTGTTCAGCCAGCGCGGTGTCCTGAACCTCGCGCACACCCTCCAGGACGTCCGCGAGGGCATGCGCCGCGTGGGCGCCAACCGCCTCAACGGGGTCGACGCCGAGTGGCTGGAGCCGGACGAGGTCGCCAAGGTCTGTCCCATCCTCAACGTCTCGCCCCGCACCCGGTACCCGGTCCTCGGCGCCACCTTCCAGCCGCGGGCCGGCATCGCCAAGCACGACCACGTCGCCTGGGCGCTGGCCCGCCGCGCGGACGAGCTGGGCGTGGACCTGATCCAGGGCTGCGAGGTCACCGGTTTCCTGAAGGACGGCGACCGGGTGGTGGGCGTGGAGACGAACCGCGGCTGCATCCACGCCGGCCGGGTCGGTCTCGCGGCCGCCGGACACAGCAGCGTGCTGGCCGAGCGGGCGGGCATCCGGCTGCCGGTGCAGTCCCATCCGCTCCAGGCGCTGGTCTCCGAGCTGCACGAGCCGGTGCACCCGACCGTCGTCATGTCGAACCACGTGCACGTCTACGTCTCCCAGGCCCACAAGGGCGAGCTGGTGATGGGCGCGGGCGTCGACTCGTACAACGGCTACGGTCAGCGCGGTTCGTTCCATGTGATCGAGCAGCAGATGGCCGCCGCCGTCGAGCTCTTCCCGATCTTCGCGAGGGCCCATGTGCTGCGGACCTGGGGCGGCATCGTCGACGTCACCCCGGACGCCTCGCCGATCATCGGCCGCACTCCCCTCGCGGACCTCTACGTCAACTGCGGCTGGGGCACGGGGGGTTTCAAGGCCACTCCGGCGGCCGGCTGGACCTTCGCGCACACCATCGCCACGGGCGAGCCGCATCCGCTGAACGCCCCCTTCGCCCTCGACCGCTTCACGACCGGCGCGTTGATCGACGAGCACGGCGCCGCGGCCGTGGCCCACTGAGCACCGAGGCCCTGAGGCATCGAGGCATTGAGGCATTGAGGAGAACGCCGTGCTGCTGATCACCTGCCCCTGGTGCGGGCCGCGGAACGAGACGGAGTACCGCTACGGCGGACAGGCCCACGTCCCCTACCCGGACTCCCCCGCCGACCTCAGCGACGAGCAGTGGGCCGAGTACGTCTTCTACCGCGACAACCCCAAGGGCCCCTTCGCGGAGCGGTGGATGCACAGCATCGGCTGCCGCCGCTGGTTCAACGTCCTGCGCGACACCGCCACCCACGAGGTGCTGACCTCGTACCGGCCCGACGAGCCCCGCCCCGGAGGGAACCGATGACCGACCAGCGCTTCCGGCTGCCGCGAGGTGGCCGGATCGACCGCGGCACCCTGCTGCGATTCACCGTCGACGGACGGGAGTCGAGCGGTCACCCCGGCGACACACTCGCCTCGGCGATGCTGGCGAACGGCCTGATCGAGGTCGCCCCCTCGCTCTACCGCGGCCGCCCGCGCGGCATCGTCGCCGCGGGCGTCGAGGAGCCGAACGCCCTGGTGCAGCTGGGCGGTTCGTGCTCGGAGGGCATGCTCCCGGCCACCACCGTCGAGCTGTACGACGGGCTGTCCGCGACCACGCTCTCCGGGATGGGCCGGCTCGACCCCACCCCGGACCCCGCTGTCTACGACAAGAAGTACGTGCACACCGACGTGCTGGTCGTCGGCGCCGGACCGGCGGGCCTCGCGGCGGCCTCCGCTGCCGCCGCCTCCGGCGCCCGCGTGCACCTCGTCGACGAGCGGCCCGGGCCGGACTCCTGGGAGGGGGCGGAGGAACTGCGCGCGGCCCTCGACGCCGCGCCCGAGGCCGTCGTACTGCACCGGACCACGGCCTTCGGGTCGTACGACGACAACTACGTGCTGGCGCTCGAGCGGCGCACCGACCACCTCGGCGCGGACGCCCCCGAGGGGGTCTCGCGGCAGCGGCTGTGGCACATCCGGGCGCGCCAGGTCGTGCTCGCGACCGGCGCGCACGAACGCCCGCTGGTCTTCGCGGGCAACGACCGGCCCGGCGTGATGCTCGCCGGGGCCGTGCGCACCTACCTCGACCGGTACGCCGTGGCGCCGGGTTCGCGGGCCGTGGTGGCCACGACCAACGACAGCGCCTACGACACGGTCGCCGGTCTGTGCGCGGCCGGGATCCCCGTGGCCGTCGTCGTGGACGCGCGTCCCGAACTGTCCGAGCGGGCCGCCGAGGTGTCCGCGGAGACCGGAGTGCGGGTCCTGACCGGCAGTACCGTGGTGGACACGGCGGGCGAGCACCGGCTGACCGCGGTCACCGTCCAGGGACTCGACGCCGAGGGCCGGCCGACGGGCGCGGCCCGGTCGTTCGACTGCGACCTGCTCGCCGTGTCGGGCGGCTGGAGCCCGGTGGTGCACCTGCACTCGCAGCGCCAGGGCAGGCTGCGCTGGGACGCGGACCTCGTCGCGTTCGTGCCGGACGGGACCGTACGGGACCAGCAGGTCGTGGGGGCGGCCCGGGGGACGTACGACCTCGGCGGCTGTCTGGCCGAGGGGGCGCGGGCCGGAGCGCTGGCGGCGACGGCGGCCGGCTTCCCGGTGCCCGTGCCGGCCGAGAGCCCACGGCGCGCGCCCGCTCCGACGCGCGCCCTGTGGCTGGTGCCCGCCCCCGAGGGCGAACCCGGCACGTGGGACAGCCACTTCGTCGATCTCCAGCGCGATGTGACGGTCGCCGACGTCTGGCGCTCCACCGGTGCCGGGATGCGCGGCGTCGAGCACGTCAAGCGGTACACCTCGCTCGGCACGGCGAACGACCAGGGCAAGACGTCCGGGGTCAACGCGATCGGGGTGATCGCCGAGGCCCTCGGCGGTTCCCCGGGCGAGATCGGCACCACGGCCTACCGGGCGCCGTACACGCCGATCGCCTTCGCCGCCCTGGCGGGGCGGGAACGGGGCGCGCTGTTCGACCCGGAGCGGACCACCTCGATCCACGGCTGGCATGTGGCGCACGGCGCGGAGTTCGAGGACGTCGGACAGTGGAAGCGCCCCCGGTACTACCCGCAGGCCGGTGAGGACATGGACGCGGCCGTGGCGCGCGAGTGCCGGGCGGCCCGGGAGGGGGTGGCGTTCATGGACGCCTCCACCCTCGGCAAGATCGAGATCCGGGGCGCGGACGCGGGCGAGTTCCTCAACCGGATCTACACCAACGCCTTCAAGAAGCTGAAGCCCGGCACGGGCCGCTACGGCGTGATGTGCAAGCCCGACGGCATGATCTTCGACGACGGTGTGACGCTCCGCCTCGACGACGACCGCTACTTCATGACCACGTCGACCGGCGGCGCCGCGAACGTCCTGGACTGGCTGGAGGAGTGGCTCCAGACCGAGTGGCCCGAACTCGACGTGCACTGCACCTCGGTGACCGAGCAGTGGGCCACGATCGCCGTCGTGGGCCCGCAGTCACGCGCGGTCGTCGCCCATCTCGCCCCGGACGTCGACCTGTCGAACGAGGCCTTCCCGTTCATGGCCTTCCGCGAGACGACCCTGGCCTCCGGTGTTCCGGCCCGGATCTGCCGGATCTCCTTCTCCGGCGAGCTGGCCTACGAGATCAACGTCTCGGCCTGGTACGGCCTTTCGGTCTGGGAGGAGGTGGACGCGGTCGGCAGGCCGTACGGCATCACCCCGTACGGCACCGAGGCGATGCACGTCCTGCGCGCCGAGAAGGGCTACATCATCGTCGGCCAGGACACCGACGGGACGGTCACCCCGCAGGACGCGGGCATGGGCTGGGTGGTCTCCCGGCAGAAGGACTTCATCGGCAAGCGGTCCTTCGCCCGCGCCGACACCTCCCGCACCGACCGCAAGCAGTTGGTCGGCCTGCTCCCGGCCGACCGCACGACCCGGCTGCCCGAGGGCACCCAACTCGTCGCACCCGACGTCGACTTGGGGCAGGTGCCGGTGCCGATGCTCGGCCATGTCACCTCCAGCTACCACAGCCCGGCCCTCGGCCGCCCCTTCGCCCTCGCCCTGGTCGCCGACGGCCGGGCGAGGAAGGGCCAGACCCTGCTCGCCCCGGTGGGCGAGGCACTGGTGCCGGTCGAGGTGACCGACTTCGTCCTCTACGACCCCGAAGGGACCAGGCGAGATGGCTGAACCGAGCACAGCGGGCCCGGTGGCCCTGCGCACCAGTCCCCTGTCCCACCTGGAGGAGCTGATGCGCGCCGCCGCCGTCACCGGCGCCCGGGGCGTCACGCTGGCCGAGCTGCCGTTCCTCACGATGGTGAACGTACGGGTCGACCCCGCATCGGCGGCGGCCGGCCGGATCGGGGCGGCACTGGGGGCGCCGCTCCCCCGCCACTGCGGCGACACCGCGTCCCGAGGCGACCGTACGGCGGTCTGGCTGGGCCCCGACGAGTGGCTCGTGCTGTCCCGGACCGACGCCGGCACCGTGACCGCGGAACTGCGGGAGGCCCTCGGGGACGACCCCGGTTCGGTCGTGGACGTGTCGGCGAACCGCACCACCCTGGAGCTGAGCGGCCCCTGTGCCCGGGAGGTGCTGGAGAAGGGCTGCCCGCTGGATCTGCACCCCCGCGCCTTCGGCCCGGGCCGCGCGGTGTCGACCACGGTCGGTCCGGTCGCGGTGCTGCTGTGGCAGACCGACGACGCCCCGGCCTACCGTCTGCTGCCGCGGTCGTCGTTCGCCGACTACCTGGCCCGCTGGCTCGTCGACGCGATGAGCGAGTACGGCCGGCCGTGAACACACCGGCAGGTTCGCGCACACGTGTGCCCTCCCCCTCACACGTGGTCGCCAGGTGTCCCGCGCGGTTAGGGTCGTGGCGGACAGGTGTGACGGCCGGGAGGGCAAGGGATGAGCGGGATACCGGGGGACGCCGGCCCGGTGCGGGACGCGGCACTGACCCGGGCCGCGCAGGCGGGTGACGTGACGGCTGTGGCCCTGCTGCTGGAGCGGCACCGGCCGGGGATGCGCGCGGTGGCGCTCAGCCTGCTCGGGCCGGGTCCGGACGTGGACGACGTGCTCCAGGAGGCGGCCCTGGTCGCGCTGCGCCGGATCGTGGACGTCCGCGACCCGGAGGCGGTGGGGCCGTGGCTGCGCATGGTCGTGCGCAACGCCTGCCGGACGCTGCTGCGCGCCTCCCGCCGGGTCGAGCCCGTGGCGACGGTGCCGACGCGGCCGTACGACACCGCCCTGTCGTCTCCCGAGGAGGTCCTGGAGAGCCACGCGCTGCGGGACTGGGTGTGGGAGGCCGTCGAGTCCTTGTCCCCGGCCCTGCGGCTGCCGGTCGTGCTGCGCTACTTCTCCACCGGGATCACCTCGTACCAGCAGGTGGCGGAGGCCTGCGCGGTTCCCGTGGGCACCGTGCGCAGCCGGCTCGGCCAGGCGCGCCGCGCCCTCGCCCGGGCGCTCACCGCCACCGCGGCCGGCGCCCACGGGGATGCGGCTCGCCGTACCGAGGCGAGCTGGCAGGAGGCGCGTGCGACGCTCGCGGCCGCCGAGCGCGGCGAGTTCGCCAAGGTGGTCAGGGACCGGTACTCCCCCGAGGTGTCGCTCCTGGCCGGCGGCCGCCGCCTGGGCGGGGCCGACCTCATGCTCGCCGGGATGGACGGCGACCTGTCGGCGGGTGTGCGCCAGCGGCCCGTGCACGTGGTGGCCGGACGGTCCCTGGTCGTCTGGGAGATGGAGCTGGTCAACCCGCCCGACGCCCCCGACCACTGTCCGCCCGGTGTCGCCTGGATCATGTCCCTCGACGGTGGCCGCTTCGACCGTGTCAGCCTCCACCACGCGGCCCGGCCCCAGGCCGCGCCCGCTCCCGCCGCGGCCTGAGTCCGCCTGCCATAGAGAGTGGCACAGGTCACAGGCCGTCGATACGACTTCTCGGCCTCCGGTGCGTCCTGTCGGTGTCACAGCCACCCGCGGACCCATGGAGATCCCGATGAACACCCACACCGACCCCCTGTCCCCCGGTACCCACACGTACCGGACGGGCGGCATCGTCCAGCGCTATCACGTCCACGGCAGCGGCCCGGTGTGCGTGGCGCACCCGGGCGGTCCCGGCATCTTCTGGGAGTACCTGCGCATGCCGGCTCTCGAGGAGCACCTGACGATGGTCTACGTCGAGCCCGTCGGCACCGCGGAGGACAGCCGTCTGCCCTCGCACCCGCACGGCTACACCCGGGAGCGCTACAGCCGTTTCCTCCAGGTGCTGATCAACCGCCTCGGGGTGCCCGGGGTGCATCTGCTGGGGCATTCGCACGGCGCGTTCGTGGCGGCCCACCACGCCCTGCACCGGCCCGAGCAGGTGAAGGGTGTCGTGCTGTACGAGGGCGCGCCCGTCACCGGTCCCGAACACGGCGCGGAGGCGGCCCGCCGGGTGGAGGCGTTCGCCGCGCGGCACGCCGGCCACCCCCGACTGCCCGACGTACTGGCCGCGTTCGGCGCTATGGCCCACATCTCCAGCGACGAGCAGACCGTGGCGGTCGCCCGCAGTGTGCTGCCCTCGTACTTCGCCGACTACTGGGGCGACGAGGAGCGACTGGCCCCGTTCCGGGACGCGGTCCGGGCCACGTACATCTCGGGCCTGGACGAGGACCTGGTGCCCGAGGCGATCGACGACCGCACCGCACTGACGGGCCTGGAGCCGCCCGCCCTGGTCGTCGTGGGCCGGCACGACGTCATCTGCGGCCCGCGCTGGGCGTTCGAGCTGGACGAGCTGATCCCCGACTCGCGGCTGCTGGTGCTCGAGAACAGCGGGCACATGGGACACGTCGAGGAGCCCGAGCTGTTCGCGGAAGCGGTCCGCGACTTCGTCCTGCGGACCGGCACCGTGTAGTCCCCGACAGGACGTCGCGACGTGCGTCGGCCCCTCGTCGGGCCGACGCACGTGGTCCCCGGGCGGGGGAGGCACACGAAAAAAAGGCCCCCGCAGGCTCTCGCCTGCGAAGACCTTTCGCACCGTCGGGACGACAGGATTTGAACCTGCGACCCCTTGACCCCCAGTCAAGTGCGCTACCAAGCTGCGCCACGTCCCGGTGCCCGTCTGACCTGGGCTTTCCCCTGGCCGAACGTGCAGAGAAACCATACCGCACTCGGGTCGGTGGTCGCGCACTCCTTTCTCCGCTTGACCTCGACTTTGGTTGAGGTTGCACGATCGTCGGTATGACGATCACCGAGGAACGCGGACAGAGGTACGGCTACGACGACCTGCCCCGGCTCATGGGGCTGATGACGGGCGACGAGAAGCACGGACCGGCGGCCACGTCCACGCTGGACGTGCTGTGGGTGCTCTACGACCGTGTGCTGCGGGTGCGCCCGGAGCGACCCGACGCCCCCGGGCGGGACCGGTTCCTGCTGTCCAAGGGGCACGGCCCGATGGCGTACTACGCGGTGCTGGCCGCGAAGGGGTTCCTGCCCGTGGACTGGCTGCCCGGGTTCGGTTCGTACGACTCGCCCCTCGGCCACCACCCGGACCGCGTACTGGTGCCGGGAGCCGAGATCGGCAGCGGTTCGCTCGGCCACGGGCTGCCGATCGGCGTCGGCACCGCGCTGGGGCTGCGCGCCCAGGGCCTCGACGATCCGCGGGTGTGGGTGCTGGTCGGGGACGCCGAGCTGGACGAGGGCAGCAACCACGAGGCGATCGCCTTCGCCGGGCCCGCCGGGCTCGACCGTCTGCACACGGTCGTCGTCGACAACGCCTCCGCCAGCCATGCCCGGCCCGGGGGAATCGCGGCCCGTTTCGAGGCCGCCGGCTGGTCCGCGGTCACCGTGGACGGCCGTGACCACGAGGCGCTGTACGCCGCCTTCACCGCGCCGCATCCGGGCCGGCCGCACGTGGTGGTGGCCCGCGTCGAGCCGAAGTCCGCCTGAGCATCCGATTCCGAGAGAGGTTCACCGCTCCATGGACACCATGCGTGAGCGTTTCACCACCGTCGTCTCGCGACTGCTGGACGAGGATCCCCGGGTCGCGGTCGTCCTCGCCGAGATCGGCCGGGACGGCTTCACCGAGGCGGCCCGCCGGCATCCCGACCGGGTCGTCAACGTCGGCATCCGCGAACAGCTCCTCGTCGGGGCGGGCGCCGGCCTGGCGCTGACCGGGCTGCGGCCCGTGCTGCACACCTTCGCCAGCTTCCTCGTCGAGCGGCCCTTCGAGCAGGTCAAGCTGGACCTGGGACACCAGGACACGGGGGCGGTCCTGGTGAGCGCGGCCGCGTCCTTCGACTGGCCCGCGGGCGGATACACGCACATGGCGCCCGGCGACGTGGCCCTGCTGGACACCCTCGACGGCTGGACCGTCCATGTGCCGGGCCACCCCGACGAGGCCGAGACCCTGCTGCGGCACGCCGTCGCCGCGGGCGACGACAAGGTGTACGTACGGCTGTCCCTCCAGGCCAACCGGGAGGCGCTCCCCGTCGACGGCGAGCGGTTCCGCACCGTGCGCGAGGGACGCTCCGGGGTCGTGGTGGCCGTCGGGCCGATGCTCGACAACGTGCTCGCCGCCACGGACGGCCTCGACGTCACCGTCCTGTACGCGACGACCGTACGGCCCTTCGACGCGGCCGCGCTGCGCCGGGCCACCGGGGCGGCGACCACCGATGTCGTCCTGGTCGAGCCCTACCTGGCGGGCACCTCGACCGCGGCGGCGAACGACGCCCTGGCTGACGTGCCGCACCGGGTGCTGGGCCTGGGCGTGGGCCGCCGTGAGCTGCGGCGGTACGGCACGATCGAGGAACACGTCGGCGCGCACGGGCTGGGCGCGCGGTCGCTGCGGGAGCGGATCGGCGCCTTCCTCACCCCCTAGGCAGCCCCAGCTCCGGGTAGGCGTCGAGCAGCCGGGTCGGGGCCGCCTGCCGCCAGGAGTCGGCGAGGATGTCCTGCAGCTCGCCCTCGTCCTCGATGGCCGCGAGCCGGGCACGCACCCACGCGAACTGCGCCTCGTGGTCGGCGATCCAGAACTTCTCCGGCTCGGCCAGCACCAGCTCGTCGCGCTCCTCCTTGGGGCAGCGCACGGCGATGGAGGTCTCGTCCTCGGGCAGCGTGGCGAACATCTTGTCCGCGACCCGGAACGTGGGCATGCTCCAGGCGATCTTCTCCGTCGTGTCCGGGAGGGACAGGGCGACACGGCGTACGTCTTCGGCGTCCGGCATGACAGGCACCGTAGCGGCTGCCACTGACAATCACCTGGTCGGAGCGGTGCCCGTGAGCCGCTTGTAGTAGAGCGTCGTCGGCCGGAGCACCCCGGCGGGGTCCGCCGCGTAGTCGGGGATGACGCCGGCGCGGGTCCAGCCGGCCGAGCCGTAGAGGCGCTCGGCGGGGCTGTCGGTCTCGGTGTCCAGGTGGAGCAGGGTGATGCCGGCCGAGCGGGCGGCGTGCTCAGCGGTGCCGAGGAGCCGGCGCCCGAGGCCGTGCCCGCGCGCGTCCCGGTGCACCATCAGCTTGACCAGCTCCGCGCGGTGCCGGGAGTTGGGCTTGTCGGGGAAGGCGAGGCCGACGGTGCCGACCGCGCGCTGACCGTCGAGCGCCGCCCACACCGCCACGCGCCCCGCGGCCACCGCGCCGGCGCGTTCCTTCCACCAGGCGACGGCCGCCGCGCGGTCCATCGGTGCGAGGAATCCGACGGAGGCTCCGCCGTCCACGGTGTCGACGAGAAGCTCCGCCAACTCATCTGCGTAATGGGCTAGTTGGTCCTCGTCGAGGCGGTTGATGATCACGGCAGGACCACCGCCAGCACGTACCGCGCCGCATCGGGGCCCGCGCATCGGAAGCGCGTCGGGCCCCACACCCGCAGCCGCAGGCAGTCCCCGGTGCCGAGGTGGTGCCCGACGTCCTGGGCGGTGACGTCGAGCGTGCCCTCCAGGACCCAGATGTGCTGCTCAAGGCCGGGTACGGGCGGCCGGTCGTAGGCGATGTCGGCGCCGGCGGCGAGCCGTCCCTCGACGAGTTCACCGCGCAGTCCGGGGTGCGGCGGCGACACGGACCTCCGGACGAACCCGGAGGCCCGGTCCTCCCACACCGGCTGGTCGGCGTCCCGCACCAGCGGGGCGGGCTCGGTCTCGACCTCGCTCAGCAGTTGGGACATGGTCCGCCCGTACACCCCGCACAACTGGTTGAGCAGCGAGGCCGTGGGGCTGATCTCGGCCCGCTCGGCGCGGGAGAGGGTGGACTTGCTGACTCCGCTGCGCTCGGCCAACTCGCCCAGGGACCAGCCCCGTTCGGCCCGCAGCTCGGCGAGCCGAAGGCCGAGGCGGGTGTCGACCGGGTCGGGCCCGGACCCATCACGTTTCACATCCGGGAAGCTATCCCAGATACGGGACGGACCGCTACCCCTCCCACCGAACGCCGCGGGCGTCGGCTCCAGCGCGGGCATCGCCCGTACCACCCGCTTCGCTGTTCCCTACTCCTGGGAGACGGACCGGAGCGCGTCGAGGACGGGACGGATCAGGGGGTGTTCCTCGGCTCCGCGCCGTACGGCCGCGAAGACCCGGCGCGTGGGGGCCACCCCGTCGACGGGCCGTACGACCACTCCCGTGAGGTCCATCCCGATCAGCGCCGAACGCGGTACCAGTGCCACTCCCGCGTCCGCCGAGGCCAGGGCGACCACCGCGCGGAAGTCGTCCGAGGAGTGCTCCAGGCGTGGCTGGAACCCGGCGTGCTCGCAGGCGAGGACCACGACGTCGTGGCAGGGGTTGCCCGGGTAGGGCCCGATCCACGGGTCCTTGGCGAGCTCCGCAAGCGGCACCTCGCCCGCGTCGGCCAGCCGGTGGCTCACCGGCACGACCGCGTCGAAGGGCTCGGCGTACAGCGGCACGTGCGCGAGGCGCGGGTCGTCGGCGGGCGGGGCCCCGCGGTACTCCACCGCTACCGCCACGTCGACCTGCCGGTCCAGGACCATCGGCAGGCTGGCGTCGCCCTCGGCGTCCTGGACGCGGATGCGGATGCCGGGTGCCGTCGCGGCGAGCCGGGCCACCGCGGGCGCCACGACCAGGGCGATCCCGGTCGCGAAGGCGGCGACGGTGACCGTGCCGGCCGCGCCCGAGCTGTAGGCGGCCAGCTCGGCCTCCGCCCGCTCCAGCTGGGCGAGGACCGCGTTGGTGTGGCTGAGCAGGATCTCACCGGCGGGGGTCAGCCGTACGCCCTTGGCGCCGCGCTCCACCAGGCGGTGGCCGGTCTCCTGCTCCAGGGCCGTGAGCTGCTGCGAGACCGCGGAGGGCGTGAGATAGAGCGCGGCGGCAGCCGCCGTGACCGTGCGGTGGTCGGCCACCGCACGGAGGATGTGGAGCCGCCGTGCCTCGATCATGGGATCGATTATCGCAACAGGTCCGGACTTACTCCGCCAGCTCGGCCCGGGCCGCGACGAAGGCGTCCACCGCCCGGTTCACGTCCTCGGTGGAGTGGGCCGCCGAGAGCTGCACCCGGATGCGTGCCTGTCCCTGCGGGACCACCGGGTACGAGAAGCCGATCACGTACACGCCCCGCTCCAGGAGCAGCTCCGCGAGGCGTCCCGCCTTCGCCGCGTCGCCGATCATCACGGGTGCGATGGCGTGGTCGCCGGGCAGGACGTCGAAGCCCTCCTCGGTCATCCGGCGCCGGAACAGGGCGGTGTTCTCGCGCAGCCGCACCCGCAGGTCGTCCGCCGACTCCAGCAGGTCGAGCACCTTCAGGGAGGCGGCGGCGATCACCGGGGCGAGCGTGTTGGAGAAGAGGTACGGCCGGGAGCGCTGGCGCAGGAGGGCGACGATCTCGGCGCGGGCGGCCACGTAGCCGCCGGAGGCGCCGCCGAGTGCCTTGCCGAGGGTGCCGGTGATGATGTCGACGCGGTCCATGACGCCGTGCAGCTCGGGGGTGCCGCGGCCCCCGGGGCCGACGAAGCCGACCGCGTGCGAGTCGTCGACCATGACCATGGCGTCGTAGCGGTCGGCGAGGTCGCAGATCTCCGCCAACGGCGCCACGTAGCCGTCCATCGAGAAGACGCCGTCGGTGACGACCAGCTTGCGCCGGGCGCCCGCGGCCTCCTTCAACTGCCTTTCCAGGTCGGCCAGATCACGGTTGGCGTAGCGGAACCGGCGGGCCTTGGACAGCCGAATGCCGTCGATGATCGACGCGTGGTTCAGGGCGTCGGAGATCACCGCGTCCTCGGGGCCCAGCAGGGTCTCGAAGACACCGCCGTTGGCGTCGAAGCAGGAGGAGTACAGGATCGTGTCTTCCTGGCCGAGGAAGGCGGAAAGCCGGGCCTCCAGCTCCTTGTGCACCTCCTGCGTCCCGCAGATGAAGCGGACCGAGGCCATGCCGTAGCCCCAGCGGTCCAGTGCCTCGTGGGCGGCGGCGACCACCTCGGGGTGGTCGGCGAGGCCCAGGTAGTTGTTGGCGCAGAAGTTCAGGACCTCGCCGGTGCGGCCGCCCGCGGACACGTGCACGGTCGCCGACTGCGGGGTGTCGATCACACGCTCGGGCTTGTGCAGTCCGGCGGCGCGGATCTCGTCGAGGGTGGCGCGCAGGTCGTCGCGCACGGAGTCGAACATCGTCAGTCCCTAAGTCAGTTGGTCCAGTCGAGGATGACCTTGCCGCCGCGGCCGCTCGCCGCGTCGGCGAACGCCGTCTCGAAGTCGCGGTAGCCGTACCGGCCGGTGATCACGGGGGCGAGGTCGAGGCCGCCCTCCAGGAGGACCGACATCGCGTACCAGGTTTCGAACATCTCCCGGCCGTAGATGCCCTTGATGGTGATCATGGACGTGACGATCCGGGCCCAGTCGACCGGGAACTCCGCGGCCGGCAGTCCCAGCATCGCGATCCGGCCGCCGTGCGTCATGTTGGCGATCATGTCGCGCAGGGCCTCCGGCCGCCCGGACATCTCCAGGCCGATGTCGAAGCCCTCGCGCAGGCCCAACTCCCGCTGTCCGTCGGCGATCCGCGCCTCCGACACGTTCAGCGCGAGGCTCACGCCGATCTTGCGGGCGAGTTCCAGGCGCTCCTCGCTGACGTCGGTGACCACGACGTTGCGGGCACCCGCGTGCCGGGCGACCGCCGCCGCCATCAGCCCGATCGGTCCGGCGCCGGTGATCAGCACGTCCTCGCCGACCAGCGGGAAGGACAGCGCGGTGTGCACGGCGTTGCCGAACGGGTCGAAGATCGCGGCCACGTCGAGGTCCACGGGGACGCGGTGCACCCACACGTTGGCGGCGGGCAGCACGACGTACTCCGCGAAGGCCCCGTCCCGGCCGACGCCGAGCCCGACCGTGGCCCGGCACAGGTGACGGCGCCCCGCGAGGCAGTTGCGGCACTTCCCGCAGACCAGGTGCCCCTCACCGCTCACCCGGTCGCCGGCCTTGATCTCCGTGACGTCGCGCCCGGTCTCCACGACCTCGCCGACGAACTCGTGCCCGAGCACGAGCGGGGTCCGGATCGCCTGCTGGGCCCAGCCGTCCCAGTTCCGGATGTGCAGATCGGTGCCGCAGATACCGGTACGCAGCACCTTGATCAGCACGTCACCGGGCCCGACGGCCGGCTCCGGGACGTCCGCGAGCCACAGCCCGGGCTCCGCCTTCTCCTTGACCAGCGCCTTCAAGGTACGGCTCCTGTGGGTACGAGGGGTGGAAACGCCCAGCAATCTGCCGTACGGCACCGCCGCGGTCCATCGAGACTTTCTTAAGCGGTGCCACAGCTCCGCTTCACACCTTCGCACGGACCTCGGGAACGCGCCGCCGCTCAGGGGACCGCCGAGCCGTGGGACGACCGGCGCCAGGCCGGCGGCGTAGGCCACCGGGGTGAGTCCGCACGGCCCGCCCATGGATGCGCCTCGCAGCCGGGCCCGGCGACATCGCGGGCCCGGCTTGCGGACACGGCACGGCGTGGAGTACCGACGCGCGGGCCCTAGTCGAGGCGGGAGACCTGGTAGTGGGCGATGTACCAGTCGTCCTCCACGCGGGTCAGGAGCACCGCCAGCTTGACCGCGAGCGGGGGCCGGTCCGTGAACGAGAACTCGACGTCCAGGTAGCCCAGGACGAGGCCGTCGGCCGGTCGCCGTGTCTCCAGGATCCGGTAGGCCGCCTTCAGGCCGGGCGGCTGGGAGTCGTAGTACTCGGCGACGCCCTGCCGTCCGACGCTGTAGGGGTGCAGTCCCTGGAAGACGGCGTCCTCGGTGAAGAGGGCGGCCACGTGCTCGGGGCGGTGGGCGTCGACACCTGACTTCCACCGGTCGAGGACCCCGCTCAGGATCGCCTTGTCATCGGCTTCGCTGGTCATGTCCGCTATTCCTTCCGTGAGTCGACGATTCATCAGTGACCGGCGCTCATGCCGCCGTCGACGTGCAGGATCTCGCCGGTGACGAACGGCGCCGTCTCCAGGAAGAGCACGGCGTCGACGATGTCGCTCATCTCGCCCATCCGTCCGACCGGGTGCAGGGCGGAGAGGAACTCGTGGGTCTCCTCGGGGTGCATGGGCGTCTTGATGGTGCCGGGCGACACGGCGTTGACGCGGATGCCGCGGGTGGCGTACTCGACGGCGAGGGACTTGGTGGCGGACTGGAGGCCGCCCTTGCTCAGCGAGGCGAGCACGGACGGGACCCTGGAGTCCGCGTTGTCGACGAGGCTGGTGGTGACGTTGACGATGTGGCCGCCGCCCTGGGCGAGCAGGTGCGGGACGGCCCGCTGGGTGAGGTGGAAGACACCGGCGACGTTGATGCCGGTCACGGTCGCGAAGTCCTCGGCCGTGTACTCGGTGAACGGCTTGGCGACGAAGACGCCCGCGTTGTTGACGACGGTGTCGACGCGCCCGAACCGTTCCACGGCGGCCGCGACGACACGCTCCGCGGTCGCCGGGTCGGCGATGTCGCCCTGGACGGTGAGGACGTCGGCGTCGTCGACGGGTGCGATGGTGCGCGAGGTGGCTACGACGGCGTAGCCGAGCTTGCGGTAGCCCTCGACGAGGGCGGCGCCGATGCCCTGCGAGGCGCCGGTGATGATCGCGACCTTCTGGTTCTGGGTGCTCATGGTGACCTTCTCCGAGTCCGTGACCGGTACTAGCCGACCGGTCGACTATTTGGAAGGTAGGCCGGTCCGCCGGGAGGGGGAAGGACCGGCTTCCTCCCGTCTGGGAGGCACCGGCTCCCAGCGCAGGTCAGCCGGGGATCGCGTACGGGTCGTCGGCGGGCAGCCAGGCGTCCGGGGCGTGGATGCCGAGATCGCCGACGTCCTCGCACAGCGCGTCGACGACGGCCAGGACACCGGCGCGGTCCTCGTTCTCGCGCCGCACCAGGGACCAGGTCCAGTACACCTTCGGTGCGACGATCTCGCGGCGGACCAGGTCCGGCGGGAGCGGACTCGTCTGTCCCTTGGGCGAGTTGACGACCGGGCGGGTGCAGCGGCGTACGTGGTCGAAGAAGGCGGGGCCGGTGATCGCGCCGTCGGAGATGCGGACCGTCCGGGCGCCGGTGGCCCGCGCGAGCTCCTCGCCGTACACGTTCCAGGACGCCCAGGCGGTGAGGTCGTCGTCGATCAGCACGTCGGCGTCCCGGGCCGGCACGTCGGGCACGTCGCCGCTGTCGCCGCCCCTGGACACGGCGTAGAGCCGGTCGGCGCCGATCAGCCGGGCCCGCAGCCCGAGCCTGCGCAGGTCGTCGGTGCGCACCCAGCACACGGCGAGGTCCAGGCTGCCGTCGGCGACGCGCGCGGCCTGGGTGTGGGAGGGGGCGACCCAGGCGTCGACGTGCACCTGGGCCACCGCCGCCGTACGCGTCATCAGGTCCGGGGGCAGCCAGTTGACGTATCCGAGCCGCACCGACTGCGAGCCGGACAGCCTGCCGGCCCGGTGTCTGAGGTCCTCGGCCCGGTCCAGGAGGGCGCGGGTGTGCGGGAGGAGGGCGGCACCGGCAGCGGTGAGGGACACCTTGCGGCGGTCCCGGTCGAACAGCCGGACGCCCAGGTCCCGTTCGAGCGCCTTGATCTGCTGGGAGAGCGAGGGACCGGCGATCAGGAGCCGCTCGGCGGCCCGGCCGAAGTTCAGCTCCTCGGCGACCGCGACGAAGTAGCGCAACTGACGCAGTTCCACGGGCGCCATCGTACGCGCGCTGGGAGGCTGCGCCTATCAGCAGCGAGGACGCCGGTCGTGGCATCGGCGCAGGTGAAGCGCGCACGATGGGCTCACCTACGACGAGCGGAGCGCGTCATGGAAGAGTTCCTGGTCGAGATCACCACCACCGTTCCCGAGGGCACCGGACAGGAGGAGGTCGACCGGCGGCGGGCCGCCGAGGCCGTCCGCGCGGGGGAACTGGCCGCCTCGGGCCATCTGGCCCGGCTCTGGCGTCCGGTGGGCGAGCTGCGCAGCATCGGCGTGTGGCGGGCCGCCGACGAGGAGGAGCTCCACGCGAACGTGCTCGGCACCCTGCCCCTGCGGCCGTGGATGACCCTCACCGTCACCCCGCTCCAGCCGCACCCCAACGACCCCGGCACGAAGTGAGCGCTCCCTCCCCCTGGCGTCACGTCATCCGGGCCGCGGCCGCGCTCGCGGCGGCCATGGGGGTCGGCCGCTTCGCCTACACCCCGATCCTGCCCCTGATGCACACCCAGGCGGGCCTGTCCGCCGGGGCCGGCGCGACCCTGGCCACCGCCAACTACGCCGGCTACCTCCTCGGCGCCCTCGCGGGCACCCTGGCCCCCGTCCTGGTCCGGTCGCGCGCCGTGCCGCGCGCCTGTCTGCTCCTGCTGACCGGCACCCTCGCCGCGATGCCCCTCACCCACAGCACCACCGTCTGGGCCGTGCTGCGGCTGCTGGCCGGCGTGGCGAGCGCCCTGGTGTTCGTCGTCGCGGCCGGGTCCCTCCTGCACCACCTGCGGGACCATCCGCCGCACCTGCCCGGCTGGGGGTTCGGCGGGGTCGGCGGCGGCATCGCGCTGTCCGGCCTGCTGGTCCTGGCGGTGCGGCCCGTCGGCGACTGGCGCACCGCCTGGTGGGCCGCCGCCGCCCTCACCGCACTGCTCGCCGCCGTCTCGTGGCACCTACGGCCGGACGAGGCCCCCGTCGCTCCCGTGGAGGGCACCGCCGCGAGGCCCCGCACGCACCGCTGGTTCGGGGCGCTGTTCGTCAGCTACACGCTGGAGGGCGTCGGATACATCGTCGCCGGCACCTTCCTGGTCGCCGCCGTCGGACAGGACTCCCCCGGCTGGATCGGCAGCGGCGCCTGGGTGCTCGTGGGCCTGGCCGCCGTACCGTCCGCGGCCTTGTGGGCCCGGCTGGGTCGCCGCTGGTCCCGCCCCGGGCTGCTGCTCACGGCCCTCGTGGTCCAGGCGGCCGGCATCGCGCTGCCCGCCCTGGTCGGCGGTACGGCAGCGGCCCTCGGCTCGGCGGTGCTGTTCGGCGCCACCTTCATCGGCGTCAGCACGCTCGCCCTGGCCGTCGGAGCACATCTGCGGTTTCCGCGCTCGGTCGCGCTGCTGACCGCCGGGTACTCGGTCGGTCAGATCCTGGGCCCCCTGACCGTGGCCCCGCTGCTGCACCACGGCTACCACCCGGCACTGCTGACGGCGGCCCTCGTGGTGCTGGCCGCGGCGGGGGCGGCCGGGGTGCTGCGCATCGGTTTTCCGCATCACATGGTCGTTTCGGGTGCCACGGTCCCCGATCAGCAGCGAGAATCGGCTCAGGACGCCCGGCCCAGCCCGGCCGGCCCCTGAGCCCGCACCGCCGCACCCGGCCGACCGACATGGAGCCGCCGATGACCACCGCACGGGATCTCGCGATCGTCGCCCTCGACGTGGCCGCCGACAAGCCGGTGGAGCAGGGCGATCTCTCGCTCGCGCTCGCGGCGGCCGAGGTGTTCGACCTGCTCGACGCCCGCGCCCTCGTCCTGGACGGCGACCGCCTCCTGCCCAACGCCCCGTCCCCCACCGGCGACCGCCTGCTGGACGAGGCCGCCGAGACCCTCGTACGGCAGGAACCGTACGAGTCGGTCGAGGACTGGCTGTGGCGCCGGGGCCGCGGGCTGTCCGCGGCCTACGTCGACGACCTGGAGCGGACCGGACTCACGGACCGGCGACGCGGCCGCCGGATCCCGCTGCGGACCGGGCGGACGGAGCTGGTCGACTCGGCGGCCCGGCGGCAGGCCGAGGAGCGCCTGGCGGCGGGCGAACCCGTCCTCGCCGCCCTCGCGGCCGCCGCCGGGATCGGCGGGGAACCGGCCGGGGAACTCGCCGACGAGGCGGCCGCCGTGCTGGCCGCGGTCGGGGACGCGGTGATGGAACTGGAGGCCGTGCGCCAGCGCAAGGTCATCGAGGACGCGGCCTTCGACAACGTCTGGCGCGGTTACTAGGAGCCGGTCACGCCGAGCAGCGCCCGGCAGTTGTCCCACAGCGCGCTCAGGCGCTGGGGGCTGTTGTAGAGCTTGGCGAACATCACCTGGCCCTCCAGTTGGGCCACCACCGCCCGCGCCGCCTGCCGGGTGTCGGGCACGGTGACCTCGCCGCGCTCCCGGGCCTCGGCGACGACGGCTTCCACCATGTCGACCTGCGCGTCGAAGATCTCCTGGAGCCGTCCGCGCACCGGCTCGGCGTGGTTGCTCAGCTCCAGAGCGAGGTTCCCGAACAGACAGCCCGCCACCGTGCCGCGGCCCTCCTGGACGGCGCGCTGGCCGGCCTCGGTCAGCTCGAAGAGCGCGCGCAACCGCCGCAGGGGATCCGTGTCCGCACCCAACGCGCTCTGCCACTCGGCCCGTTGGGCCGCCCAGTGCTCGTCGACGACGGCGAGCGCGAGGGCCTCCTTGGACTCGAAGAAGTAGTAGAAGCTGCCCTTAGGCACCCCGGCCGCCTTGCAGATCTCGGCCACGCCCAGCGCCGAGTAGCCGCGCCCCTCGATGAGTGAGCGCGCGGCACCGAGGATCTTCTCCTTGGCATCACTGGTGCGTCCCACACGGCAAGAGTACGCGGATACTAGACCGGTCGGCTAGAAAGAGAGCCGTCTCGCCCGTCACAGCACCGGGAGCCCGTCGGCGTGCCGTCGCTCCAGACGCGCGACCAGGTCCGCCGCCGACGACTTGATGGTCTCCAGGCCGGACTTCCCCCAGGGTCGCGGCTCCACATCGGCCGCGCACACCGTGCCCAGCACCATCCCCGTGGAGTCGATGAGCGGAGCCCCCAGGTAGGAGCGGATGCCGAACTCGTCGACGACCGGGTTGCCCGCGAACCGCGGGTAGTCACGGACGTCCTCCAGCACCAGCGCCTTGCGGCGGGCGACCACATGGGGGCAGAACCCATGGTCGCGCGCCATGTAGCGGCCCACTTCCGGCTTGGCCTCCTCGCCGTCCGCCGGGGGCCGGGGCGCGGGAATCCGGAGACCGGCGAAGAACTGCCGGTGCTCGCCCAGGAAGTTGACCATCGCGTACGGCGCTCCCGTGCGCTCGGCGAGCCGCTCGGCGAAGCTGTCCAGCGCGGGTTCCGGATACTCCCCGAGCCCGAGCAGGCGCAGTCTGCGCGCCCGGTCCGGGGCCTCCTTGTCCTCCGGGGTGAGCAGCAGCCGGCCGGCCGGGCGCGGTGGGTCGTAGCTCATGGGCGGCCGTCGCTGTCGACGTCGGTCATATGCGGCTCCGTGGCGGTGTGTGCGGGGGTCACATGTGGGCGCCGTGGCTCGGCGCGGGCGCCGGGCTGTGGGCGATGAGATGCCGTACGAGGGTGAGCAGGGTCTGCACACCGGAACTGGAGATCCGGGCGTCGCAGCGCACGATCGGAATCTCCGGCGGGAGGTCGATGGCGGCGCGGACCTCCTCGGGGTCGTAGCGGTACCCCCCGTCGAACTCGTTGATCGCGACGATGAATCCGAGGCCGCGCTGCTCGAAGAAGTCCACGGCCGCGAAGCAGTCCTCCAGTCTGCGGGTGTCGGCGAGGATCACCGCGCCGAGCGCGCCCTCGGAGAGCTCGTCCCACATGAACCAGAACCGCTCCTGTCCGGGCGTGCCGAACAGGTACAGGACGTGTTCCGGGTCGAGGGTGATCCGGCCGAAGTCCATGGCCACCGTCGTCTCGACCTTGTTCTCGATGCCGTCGAGGCTGTCGGTCGCGGCGCTGACCGTGGTGAGCAGTTCCTCCGTGCTGAGGGGGGCGATCTCGCTGACCGCGCCCACGAAGGTGGTCTTGCCTACCCCGAACCCTCCCGCCACCAGGATCTTCAGTGCGGTGGGGAAGGGATCAGAGCTGTCGTCGTAGTCCATCGAGCACTGCCTCCAGAAGAGCCCGGTCAGTCGGGTTGTGGGTGAACTCGGGGGGCTTGGTGGTCAGCGCCCCGCAGTCGACGAGGTCGGACAGCAGCACCTTGGTGACCACCGCCGGCAGCTTGAGATGGGCGGCGACCTCGGCGACCGAGACGGGCGCGCGGCACAGGTCGAGCGCCTGCGCGTGCTCGGGGCCGAGGTAGCCGATGGGGGTGGCACCGGTGGCCATCACGTGCGACAGCAGGTCGAACGCGATGGACGGCCGGGTGCGGCCGTTGCTGACCGTGAAGGGCCGCACCAGCCGCCCGGCCGCGTCGTCGAGCCAGGGCCCGTCGCCGGCCGCCGCCACGCTCAAGGCCTCATCGCCGGGGAATCGACGGTGTGCTGCCGGGGCGCGGTCACCAGGTAGGGGCGCACGCTCTTGACGAGCATCGCCATCTCGTAGCCGAGCACGGCGGCGTCGGCCTCGCGTCCCGCCAGGACGGCGAGACAGGTGCCGGAGCCGGCGGTGGTCACGAACAGCAGCGTCGAGTCGAGTTCGACGACGACCTGGCGGACCTCTCCTCCGTCGCCGAAGCGGACGCCCGCGCTGCGGCCGAGGGAGTACAGGCCGGAGGCCAGGGCCGCCATGTGGTCGGCGCTGTCCCCGTCGAGGCCGTGGACCGACTTCACGAGCCCGTCGCAGGACAGCAGAACCGCGCTGCTGGTGTGCGGCACGCGCTGCACGAGGCCGCTCATCAGCCAGTCGAGATCGGATACATGGCCGGTCGGCGCTTCGCTCGCCATGGTGGATCGACTCCTTGAGGTACGAAGGTCTGCGGGAGCACTGGGGGGTGGGGTGATACACAGGGG
>NZ_LJBR01000266.1 GCF_001282115.1 Streptomyces sp. NRRL B-24085
TAGGGGGGTGACTTCGGTCACCCAGGGGGTGGGGGCCGGTGGCGGCTCAGTCCTCGAAGCCCTCCGCCGCTCGCTTCTCGCGGAGTTCCATGATCGCGCGGCGGCGGGCGAGGCGGTGGGTGCGGCGGATCTGGGCCTCCTGGTAGCGGCGCTCGTCCCGTTCCGTCTCCGGGAGCACCGGCGGGACCCGGCGGGGCTTGCCGTCGGCGTCGACCGCGGCGAACACGAGGTAGGCGGAGCCGACCTGGGTCGCGGGCGTGGACTCGTTCCAGCGCTCGGCGAGGACCCGCACGCCGACCTCCATCGAGGTCCGGCCGGTCCAGTTGACCTGGGCCTTCACATGGACGAGGTCGCCCACCCGGACCGGCTCCAGGAACGCCATCTCGTCCATGGAGGCGGTGACGGCGGGCCCGCCGCTGTGCCGTCCGGCCACCGCGCCCGCCGCGTCGTCCACCAGCTTCATGATCACGCCACCGTGCACGGTGCCGAGGAGGTTGGTGTCGGCCTGGGTCATGATGTGGCTCAGCGTGGTGCGGGACGCCGAGGTGGGCTTGCCCGGGATCTCCGTGGCGCCCTGGAGCGCGGCGGTGGCCTGGTCTGTCATGCCCCCCACCCTATGCCTGATGACAATTCGGGAATTTGTGTCAGCTTGGCAACAGCGCTGCCCTGATTTTCCGACGACCCTTGTGAAGGGCACAGCGGGTACCGGCACACTGGGGCCCATGAACGATTGGCCCGAGGGATGGTCCGGCGACAACCGCGGCGACCGGTACGGACGCGGCAGCGCGAGCGCACAGCCCGAGAGCGCCCGCGTGATGCGGCAGGTCCGCCGCGGCCAGGCGCCGCAGTACGGCGCCGGCGTGCCGCAGCAGCCGTCGTACGTCAACGGCCAGGGCCACGGCGACTACGACGGGTACGACAGCGGTTACAACACCGGCCAGGTCTACGGCTCCCCCGGCGGCGGCCAGGGCGGACCCGGCGACCCGGTCGGCGGCCGGGGTCCGCGGCCCGCGCCGAACTGGCGCAAGCGGATCAAGTGGACCGCGATCGTGGTGATCACCGGTCTGGTCGTGACGACCGTCGGCACCTACTTCTGGGCCGACTCCAAGCTCAACCGCGAGGTCGACCTGTCCAAGGTGATCGACCGGCCGGAGCAGGGCGACGGCACCAACTACCTGATCGTCGGCTCCGACAGCCGCGCCGGGCTCTCCTCCGAGCAGAAGAAGCAGCTGCACACCGGCTCCGCCGAGGGCAAGCGCACCGACTCGATGATGATCCTGCACACCGGCAGCAACGGCGACACCCTGATCTCGCTGCCGCGCGACTCGGACGTGGAGATCCCGACCTTCGTGGGCTCCGAGTCCGGCAAGACGTACAAGGGCACGGGCCGGCACGTGAAGCTTAACGCCGCCTACGCCGAAGACGGTCCCGAACTCCTCGTGCGCACGGTCGAGTTCAACACCGGCCTGAAGATCGACCACTACGTCGAGATCGGCTTCGCCGGCTTCGCGAACATCGTGGACGCGGTCGGCGGCGTCGAGATCGACATCCCCAAGGGCGGCATGAAGGACACCAAGTCCGGTGCCGACTTCGAGGCGGGCAAGCAGACCCTCAACGGCGACCAGGCCCTCGCCTTCGTCCGCACCCGCTACGCCCTCGCGGGCTCCGACCTCGACCGCACGAAGAACCAGCAGAAGTTCCTCAACGCGCTCGCCAACCAGGTCGCCACCCCGAGCACGATCCTCAACCCCTTCAAGCTCTACCCGACGATGGGCGCGGGCCTCGACTCGCTGATCGTCGACAAGGACATGGGCCTGTACGACCTGGGCAAGATGTTCTGGGCGATGAAGGGCGTCAACGGCGGTGACGGCACCTCCATGAACATGCCGATCTCCGGTTCCACCGGCGGCAACCTGCTCTGGGACAAGGCCAAGGTGAAGACCCTGGTTGACGAGCTGAAGAACGACGAGAAGGTCACCGTCTCGGGCAACTGAGCCCTACGGCCGGCGTCCCGAGCCGAGCAGCGCGATGTGCGGAAGGGCCAACTGCCCTTCCGCCACCGTGTGTTCGGCGCTCAGCCGGTCGTACTCCCGGCGGATCCTGGCGACCGTCCCCGGGTCCTGCGAGGTGACGACCAGCCCGATGGTGGCCACGCCGCCCGCGGCACCGCTCCACCACTCCTCGACACCGGCCCGGTGCTCCCAGGCGAGTTCGTCCGCCTCGGCCGCCACGAAGCCCGCCCCGCCGAGAAGCCGGGCGAGCCCCTCCGGCGTGCGGGGCCAGTCCTGCGCCGGGTCCAGCCGCGGGAGGTACGGCGGCGGTACGGCCCCGCCCGCCTCGCAGGCCCGGCCGAGCAGGTCCTGCCCGGCGCCGCGGCGCGCACTCCACGTCGTGACGGCGATCCGGCCACCGGGACGCAGGACGCGGTGCAGTTCGGCGAGGGCGGTGCGGGGGCGGCCGACGTGGTTGAGGACGAAGTTGCCGACGACGGCGTCGAACTCGCCGTTCGGGTAGGGCAGTTCGACAAGCTCGGCGATGCGCGCGTCGACCCCGCGGGCGCGTGCCGCCGCCACCATCCCGGCGTCGGCGTCCACGGCGCTCACCTGGGCGCCGCGGGCCCGCGCCGCCACGGCCGCCGTACCGGTGCCGGTGCCGACGTCGAGGACGCGCGTGCCCTCCCCGACCCCGGCGGCGTCCAGCAGGGCCGGTACCGGGTGGGCGCACAGGCGCGCGAAACTGCCCGCGTAGGCCTCGGTGCGGCCCCGCCACATCGCGCGCTCGGCGGCGTCGAACGCCTCGGTCGCGTCCCCGTGGGGCGGTGTCGTGTGCTCGGGTGCGGTCATGCCCCGCAGCCTGCCGCACCCGCGGCCGGGGGCACCTCGCGGGGTGCCCCCGGACAGGCTCGGGCGGGGAGCGTCACATCGCCATGCCCGCCATCGCGCGACAGGTCTCCACACAGCGGCGACACGCCTGGGCGCAGCGCATCATCTGGGGGTCGTCCGGCATGGCCATGCACGCCTCGGCGCACATCTCGCACGCCTTGGCGCACATCGCGCACATCTCCGCCGACAGGGGCGAGCGGCGCATCATCATGTCCGCGCACATCCGGGTCATGTCGGCGCAGTCGATGAGCGCCCGCATGATCTGCATCTGCGCCTGACCGCCCCTCTGCATGCAGGAGCTCATGGTCTCCTCGCACAGGCTGTGGCACTCCATGCACGCCGCCACGCAGTCCTGCATCTCCCGGCTCATCGCGGACATGCTCTCGGCCTGGGTCATGGCTCCTCCTGGGGGACGCGGGAGCCCGGGGCGGGCCCCGTGCCCTTCCGTCCTACGCCCCTGCCCCGCCGGGCGCCATCGGGCGGACGGCACCAATCCACCCCGAAACGCCCAACCTCGGGACGACAAAAGCCCCCGGAACACCTCCGGGGGCTCGGTCGTGGCAGGTCGGGCCGCTACGGCAGGTTGCGCGCCATCACGATCCGCTGGACCTGGTTGGTGCCCTCATAGATCTGGGTGATCTTGGCGTCGCGCATCATGCGCTCGACCGGGTAGTCCCGGGTGTAGCCGTAGCCGCCGAGGAGCTGGACGGCGTCCGTGGTGACCTCCATGGCCACGTCCGAGGCGAAGCACTTGGCCGCCGCGCCCTGGAAGGTGAGGTCCTTGTCGAGGCGCTCCGAGGCGGCCGCGGCCTGGTAGGTCAGGGCGCGGGCGGCGGAGATCTTCATGGCCATGTCGGCGAGCATGAACTGGATGCCCTGGAAGTCGGCGATCGGCTTGCCGAACTGCTTGCGCTCCTGGACGTAGCCCTTGGCGTAGTCGAAGGCGCCCTGGGCGACACCGAGCGCCTGGGCGGCGATGGTGATGCGGGTGTGGTCCAGGGTCTTCATCGCGGTGGCGAAGCCGGTGCCCTCCTCGCCGATCATGCGGTCGGCGGGGATGCGGACGTTGTCGAAGTAGACCTCGCGGGTCGGGGAGCCCTTGATGCCGAGCTTCTTCTCGGGGGCGCCGAAGGAGACGCCCTCGTCGGACTTCTCGACGACGAAGGCGGAGATGCCCTTGGACCGCTTGGCGGGGTCGGTGACGGCCATCACCGTGTAGTACTCGGACTCGCCCGCGTTGGTGATCCAGCGCTTCACGCCGTTGAGGATCCAGTGGTCGCCGTCGCGGACCGCCTTGGTCTTCATGCCGGCCGCGTCAGAGCCGGCGTCCGGCTCGGAGAGGGCGTAGGAGAACATCGCGTCGCCCTTGGCGAGGGGCGAGAGGTACTTCTTCTTCAGGTCCTCGGAACCGGAGAGGATCACCGGGAGCGAGCCCAGCTTGTTCACGGCGGGGATCAGGGAGGAGCTGACGCAGACGCGCGCCACCTCCTCGATGACGATGACCGTGGCCAGGGCGTCGGCACCGGCGCCGCCGTACTCCTCGGGGACGTGCACGGCGTGCAGGTCGTTGGCCACCAGCGCGTCCAGCGCCTCGCGCGGGAAGCGGGCCTCCTCGTCGACCGCGGCGGCGTGGGGCGCGATCTTCGCCTCCGCCAGCGAGCGGATGGCGTCCCGGAGCATGTCGTGCTCCTCGGACGGGCGGTACAGGTCGAAGTCAGCCGTTCCGGCCAAGGTCTCTCACGCTCCAAGGACGCTGCGATGCCTGTGCTAATTACCGTTAAGTAACTCAAATTTTAGGGGTCCGCCCACGGGAGTGATACGTGAGCTTGGCGACAGCGGGAAAGCTGCCCGTCAGGCCCTCCGACTATGCTCGGGCGCGCACCGGCCCGTCCCCCTTTCTGGAGTCTCCATGGCCCTCAAGATCACCGTGATCGGCACCGGCTACCTCGGCGCCACCCACGCCGCGGCCATGGCCGAGCTCGGGTTCGAGGTGCTGGGGCTCGACGTGGTGCCCGAGAAGATCGAGATGCTCCAGCGGGGCGAGGTCCCGATGTACGAGCCGGGCCTGGAGGACCTGCTGCGCAAGCACGTCGCCGGGATCGAGGGCTCCACCGGTCGGCTCCGCTTCACCATGGACTTCGCCGAGGTGGGCGCCTTCGGTGACGTGCACTTCGTCTGTGTGAACACCCCGCAGCGGCATGGCGAGTACGCCTGCGACATGTCGTACGTCGACTCGGCGATCGCCTCCCTCGCCCCGCACCTGAGCCGTCCGGCCCTGGTCGTCGGCAAGTCGACCGTGCCCGTGGGCTCGGCCGACCGGCTGGCCCGCTACCTGGCCGACCACTCCCCCGCGGGCACGGACGCGGAGCTGGCCTGGAACCCGGAGTTCCTGCGCGAGGGCTTCGCGGTGGACGACACGCTGCACCCGGACCGGATCGTCGTCGGCGTGCGCAGCGAGCGCGCGGAGCGACTGCTGCGCGAGGTGTACGCCACGCCGCTCGGCGAGGGCACGCCGTTCGTGGTGACCGACTTCCCGACCGCCGAACTGGTGAAGACCTCGGCGAACTCCTTCCTGGCCACGAAGATCTCCTTCATCAACGCGATGGCGGAGGTCTGCGAGGCGGCCGGCGGCGACGTCGCCAAGCTGGCCGAGGCCATCGGGTACGACGACCGGATCGGGAAGAAGTTCCTGCGGGCCGGGATCGGCTTCGGCGGCGGCTGCCTGCCCAAGGACATCCGCGCCTTCATGGCCCGTGCGGGTGAACTCGGCGCCGACCAGGCCCTGACCTTCCTGCGCGAGATCGACTCGATCAACATGCGCCAGCGTGGCCAGATGGTGGAGCTGGCCCGGCAGATACTGGGCGGCGGGCCGTTCCTCGGCAAGCGGGTCGCGGTGCTCGGCGCCACCTTCAAGCCCGACTCGGACGACGTGCGCGACTCCCCCGCCCTGAACGTCGCCGGGCAGATCCACCTCCAGGGCGGCCAGGTCACCGTCTACGACCCCAAGGGCATGGACAACGCCCGCCGCCTCTTCCCGACCCTGGGCTACGCCGACACGGCCGTGGACGCGGTCCGGGGCGCCGACGTGGTGCTCCACCTCACGGAGTGGCGGGAGTTCCGGGAACTGGACCCGGCGGCCCTCGGCGAGGTCGCGGCGGCGAAGGTCGTCCTCGACGGCCGCAACGCCCTGGACCCGGCGCTGTGGCGGAAGGCCGGCTGGACGTACCGGGCGATGGGCCGGCCGACGGCCTGAGGGACGGGACTTCCGCGGCTACGGCCGCCGAACGCATGGGTGGACGCCGTTCCGGCCGGGGCTCAGCCGGCCGGAACGGCGTCCGAGGCCCCATTCTCCACACCCTCACCACATTTCGGGAACCGCTTTCCAAGGACTTGGGGATGACAACCGTCACCCCGGCCGCGGAAGGGACACCCTGAGGCCTCACCCCTTGGCCCGGTACCGCCGCATCTTCGCCCGGGCCCCGCACACCTGCATGGAGCACCAGCGGCCCCGCCCCGCCGGGCTGCGGTCGTAGTACGCCCAGTGGCAGTCCACGGCCTCGCACGCCTTCAGGCGGGTCCAGGTACCCGCGACCAGCGACTCGGCGACGGCGGCGGCGACCCGGGAGAGCAGCGGCCCGGCGTCCGCGGGGGCCAGCGCGGCCGAGCCGTCCGACGCGGCCACGGTGAGCAGCAGCGGCGCGGCCGCCAGCAGCTCCCCCAGCGGCGTCACCGTGCGGTGCGGCGGATGCCCGGCGTGCGCCAGCAGGGCCACCCGCAGCGACTCCCGCAGCTCGCGCGCCGGCGCCAGCTCCTCCTCGGCGATCCCGAACCGCGCCCGCCCCTCCGCCGTGTCCAGCGCGTCGGCGCCCGACTCCAGGTCCACGGTGTTGACCAGGGACTCGACCAGGGCCAGCCCCCCGGGCGCGGGCGATCGCTCACTCATGGCTGCACGCTACCTAGCTAGGGAATTCCCTTGCGACGTTACCTCCGATGCGGGAGCATGCGGTAACCGTTACTGGTTACCCGCCTCTACAGGTAACCGCGCTTCAAGGAGGAAGCCATGGCCATCGCCGAACTGGGAGCCGTCGTACTGGACTGTCCCGACCCGCGCGCGCTCGCCGGTTTCTACGCCGGTGTCCTCGGCGGCAGCGTCGAGGGCGAGGGCGACTGGGTGGACCTGAAAACCCCCGGCGGACCGTCGCTGGCCTTCCAGGCCGCCCCCGGTTTCGTACCGCCGCAGTGGCCCGCCCCCGACGCCTCGCAGCAGTTCCACCTCGACCTGACCGTGCAGGACCTGGACGCGGCCGAGCAGGAGGTGCTGGCGCTCGGGGCCAAGCCGCTGGACACCGAGGACCGCTCCCGCACCTTCCGTGTGTACGCGGACCCGGCGGGGCACCCGTTCTGCCTCTGCGCCTGCTGAACCGCCGGACGAACCAGGAGGACCTCTCGTGACCGTCGCACGTTTCCGTTCCGTCGTGCTCGACTGCCCCGACCCCCGCGCACTGGCCCGCTTCTACGCCGGGATCGTGGGCGGCACCCCGGAGGACGACGACCCCGACTGGGTGGTCCTGCGCGTCCCCGCCGGTCCCCGGCTGGCCTTCCAGAGCGCCCCGGACCTCACCCCGCCCGAGTGGCCGCGGGCCGACCGAAACTCCCAGCAGTTCCACCTCGACTTCGACGGCGGAACCACCTGGGAGGAGATCGAGGCGGCCGAGGCCAAGGTGCTGGAGATGGGCGCCAAGCTGCTGCACGCCGAGGACAAGGAGGACTTCAGGGTGTACGCGGACCCGGCGGGACACCCCTTCTGCCTCTGCCGCATCGACCCGGTGTAGCGCCGCCGGTCAGCTGTCCAGCTCGGCGATCTTCGCCGTGGACGGCTCGCGGCGCTGCTGCGCCGCCCGTGCGGTGAAGTCGGACTCGCGCAGCAGGCGCTGGACATTTCCCCAGGTCAGCAGCGCGAGGTCGGCTTCGTCCCAGCCGCGCCGCAGCAGCTCGGCGACGAGGTGCGGGTAGCAGGAGGCGTCGCCGAGCTCCTGCGGGTGGGCGGTCCCGGCGTCGTAGGTGCCGGACAGGCCCACGGACGCGGCGCCCGCGACCGCGCGCACGTGGTCGAGGTGGTCGGCGACGTCCCGGACCGTCGGGCCGGTCTGCTCGGCGGTCAGCGGCACCATGCACAGGCCCTTGGCGGCGCCCAGCTCGGCGAGCAGGTCGTCGGGCAGGTTGGCCGGGTGCGGGCGCAGGGCACGGGCGGCGGAGCGGCTGAACAGCACCGGCGCCTTGGACACCGCCAGGGTCCGCCGGACGGTGGCCTCGGAGGCGCCGGAGAGGTCGGCGAGCACCCCGAGCCGGTTCATCTCGCGCAGCACCTCCTCGCCGAACCGGGTCAGCCCGGCCTCGCTCGCCCAGGACACCCCGGTCAGCGTGAGGGCGCGCAGGCCGAGGGCGTGCAGGGAGCGCAGGATGCCGAGCGAGTCGCCGAGGGCGGCGGCACCGGCGGGGCCGAGCAGGACGGCGGCGCGGCCGCAGTTGCGGGCGTCGGTGGTCTGCCCCGCCGTGCGGGCCAGGCGCAGGCCCTCGGGATGGGCGCGTACGACGGTCTTCACCAGGTCGAGCTGTTCCATCGTGGCGCCGACCGCACGGTCCCCGTCGAGCCCTTCAGGCAGGTGCAGCGACCACATCAGGGCGCCCACGTGCCCCTCCCGCAGCCTCGGCACGTCCGTGTCCACGGCGCTCTCGCCGAGCTCCAGGTCGAACCAGGGCAGGTGGCGCAGGGCCCAGGGCAGCCCGCTGTAGCCGTCGGCGACGGGGTGCGCGGCGAGGATGGCCCGGGCGCGCTCCAGGAGCTCGGTGTCCTGGCCGGAGGCCGAGGTGTACGGATCCGGCACGTCCTCGAAGAGCTGGGGCAGCTCTCCCACGTCGGCCGCGGGGTGCAGTTCGTCCTGGAGATCTGCCATGACGGGCTCCGTACGTCGTGATCTTCCTGATCGCCGTACGGTCACCGTCGCACGGAGCGCGGGGGGCTTCCTGGTGGGCGGGGCGTTCGGGGGTACCCCCGAACGGACACCGCGCGCCGCCCCGGCCACCGGGTCGAGAATGCCCCCGGACGCTCAGCCGTCGAGCTGGGACAGGGTCGCGTTGGACGGCCCCCGCGTCGCCTGGAGCTCCCGCGCCACGTCCTCCGCCGCGCCCAGCACCCGTACCGCGTTCTGCCAGGTGAGCTTGGCGAGATCGGCTCGGGACCAGCCGCGGTCGAGGAGCTCGGCGATCAGGTTCGGGTAGCCGGAGACGTCGCCGAGGCCGTCCGGGGTGAACGCCGTGCCGTCGTAGTCCCCGCCGATGCCGATGTGGTCCACGCCGGCCACCTCGCGCATGTGGTCCAGGTGGTCGGCGACCGTCGAGACCGTGGCGACCGGGCGCGGGGTGCGCTCCTCGAAGGCGCGGTGCACCGCCATCGCCTCGGGGGTGGTCGCCAGGTGGTGGAAGCCGTGCTCTCGCATGTTCTCGTCGGCCGCCGCCGTCCAGTCGACGGCGGCCTGGAGGACGAACTTGGGGACGAAGGTCACCATCGCCATGCCGCCGTTGGACGGCAGGCGTTCCAGGACGTCGTCCGGGATGTTGCGCGGGTGGTCGCACACGGCCCGCGCGGAGGAGTGCGAGAAGATCACCGGCGCGAGCGTCGCGTCGAGCGCGTCCCGCATGGTCGTCGCCGCCACGTGCGAGAGGTCCACGAGCATGCCCTCGCGGTTCATCTCCCGCACCACGGCGCGGCCGAAGGCCGAGAGCCCCCCGACCCCGGGTTCGTCGGTCGCCGAGTCCGCCCAGTCCACGTTGTCGTTGTGGGTGAGGGTCATGTAGCGCACGCCGAGCGCGTACAACGCGCGTAGCGTCGCGAGCGAGTTGGCGATGGAGTGGCCGCCCTCGGCGCCCATGAGGGAGGCGATACGGCCTTCCCGGCGCGCCGCCTCCATGTCCGCGGCGGTGAGCGCGGGCCGCAGCGTGTCGGCGTACCGCGCCTGGAGCTGCCGTACGCAGTCGATCTGTTCCAGCGTCGCCGGCACCGCGTCGGGCAGATCCGAGCGGACGTACACCGACCAGTACTGGGCGCCGACCCCGCCGGCCCGCAGGCGGGCCAGGTCGGTGTGCAGGTGGGCCGACTGGTCGGTGGCGATGTCACGGGCGTCGAGGTCGTAGCCGACCTGCTCGCGCAGGGCCCACGGGAGGTCGTTGTGGCCGTCGACGACCGGGAACTCGCGCAGGAGTTCCCGGGCCGTCTCCAGCGGACGCGCGGCCGTCACTTGCCGAAGCCGAAGCCGTTGGAGCCCTCGACCTTGGACCGCAGGCGCTTGCCCTTCTCGGTGGCCTGGTCGTTGAGCTCCTGCTGGAACTCCCGCATCCGGCCGAGGAGTTCCTCGTCGTGCGCGGCGAGCATGCGGGCCGCGAGCAGACCGGCGTTGCGGGCGCCGCCGACGGAGACGGTCGCGACGGGGACGCCGGCCGGCATCTGCACGATGGACAGCAGCGAGTCCATGCCGTCGAGGTACTTCAGCGGGACCGGGACGCCGATGACGGGGAGCGGGGTGACCGAGGCGAGCATGCCCGGGAGGTGGGCGGCGCCACCGGCCCCGGCGATGATCACCTTCAGGCCCCGCCCGTCCGCCTGCTCGCCGTACGCGATCATCTCGCGCGGCATGCGGTGCGCGGAGACGACGTCGACCTCGTAGTCGATCTCGAACTCGTCGAGGGCCTGGGCGGCGGCCTCCATGACGGGCCAGTCGCTGTCCGACCCCATGACGATGCCTACAACGGGGCTCATTCGGTGATCGTGCCTCTCAGGTAGCCGGCAGCGTGACGCGCGCGTTCGAGAACGTCGTCCAGGTCGTCGCCGTAGGTGTTGACGTGACCGACCTTGCGTCCGGGCTTCACGTCCTTGCCGTACATGTGGATCTTGAGCTTGGGGTCGCGGGCCATGCAGTGCAGGTACGCGGAGTACATGTCGGGGAAGTCGCCGCCGAGGACGTTGACCATGACGGTCCACTTCGCGCGGGGGCGCGGGTCGCCCAGCGGGAGGTCGAGGACGGCCCGCACGTGGTTGGCGAACTGCGAGGTGATCGCGCCGTCCATGGACCAGTGGCCCGAGTTGTGCGGGCGCATGGCCAGCTCGTTGACGAGGATGCGGCCGTCGCGGGTCTGGAACAGCTCGACGGCGAGGTGGCCGACGACGTCCAGTTCCTTGGCGATGTTGAGGGCCATCTCCTCGGCCTTGAGGGCGAGGGCCTCGTCCAGGTCCGGGGCGGGGGCGATGACGGTGTCGCAGACGCCGTTGACCTGCTGGGACTCGACGACCGGGTAGGCGACGGCCTGTCCGTGCGGCGACCGTACGACGTTGGCGGCGAGCTCGCGGACGTAGTCGACCTTCTCCTCGGCGAGGACGGGCACGCCGGCCCGGAACGGGTCGGCCGCCTCCTCGGCGGAGTCCACGACCCACACGCCCTTGCCGTCGTAGCCGCCGCGGACGGTCTTGAGGACGACGGGGAAGCCGTCGCCCTCCGCCGCGAAGGCCGCCACGTCCTCGGGATCGCTGACGATCCGGTGCCGTGGGCACGGGACGCCGATCGCGGTGAGCCGCGCGCGCATCACGCCCTTGTCCTGGGCGTGCACGAGCGCGTCCGGGCCGGGGCGCACGGGGATGCCGTCCGCCTCCAGGGCCCTGAGGTGCTCGGTGGGTACGTGTTCGTGATCGAAGGTGATCACATCGCACCCGCGCGCGAACTCACGCAGCGTGTCGAGGTCGCGATAGTCGCCGATGACGACGTCGCTCACCACCTGCGCCGCGGAATCCTGAGGGGTGTCACTGAGAAGCTTGAACCTGATGCCGAGCGGGATGCCTGCCTCGTGTGTCATACGCGCGAGCTGGCCCCCGCCGACCATGCCGACTACCGGGAACGTCACGACCCCAGAGTATCGGTCGCGCCACGGCGGCTGGATTCCGCGCCTGTTTCCGGTCCTCTTACCAGCTTGTTTCCCTGTGTGTGAGTTCATCCACAGGCAGCGGGTACGGGGGGTGGTTAGCATGGCTTGGTTGACGAAATCACTCGACTGACCGACCCGACTGGGGGACTGTACAACCATGGGACATGGTTCCTCAGGGCTGCGGAGGATCGTCCGCGAGGTCGCCAAATTCGGTGCGGTCGGCGGAGCGGGGCTCCTCGTCAACCTCGTCGTCTTCAACGTGGTCCGGCATCTCACCGACCTTCCGGTGGTCCGCGCGAGCGTCGTCGCCACGGTGGTGGCGATCGTCTTCAACTACATAGGGTTCCGTTACTTCACGTACCGCGACCGCGACAAGAGCGGCCGCACGAAGGAACTGACCCTGTTCCTGCTGTTCAGCGTGGTCGGCCTGGTCATCGAGAACGGCATCCTGTACACCGCGACCTACGGCTTCGGCTGGGACAGCCCCCTCCAGAGCAACATCTTCAAGTTCGTCGGCATCGGCATCGCCACGCTCTTCCGCTTCTGGTCCTACCGGAGCTGGGTGTTCAAGACCCTTCCGGCCCGCGAGGCGGTGGCCAGCGCGGAGGCCTTCCTGGAACAGGCCGAGCAGACAGCGCCCCGAAAGCCGTCCCGCCCCGGCCAACGGGTGCTCTGACCTCCGCCGGACGCACGGCCCACCTGCGCCGAGACCGGGCCCGGGCCCCGCACCAACTCCGGCCGCCCCTTACCGCGGCCCCCTGACACGGCCCCTGCCGGGACCACCCGCCACCGTCCGACCCGCACTCCAGCCCGCCGCGAGCGGAGCCCGCACCAATCGGCCCCGGTGGCGGTGCCCCGATCCGGGTCCGCCGGGCGTGCGGCTGCGCCGAAGCCCGGGGGCCAGCGCCCGCAGCAACTCCGGACGCTCGCCGTCACCCTGCGGCAGGCCCGGTCCGGGGGTTCCACCGAAGACCGCCCGTCGCCACCCGCCCCGCGCCCGCCCCAGCCCCAGCCCCAACAGCCCGCCCCACCATCAACCCGGCTCACCGTCCGGCACCGCCGACTACAGCGGGGTGCGCAGGACCGGAGGCGAACCCCACCAGGGATGCTCTTACATCGACCGCCGAAC
>NZ_LJBR01000267.1 GCF_001282115.1 Streptomyces sp. NRRL B-24085
AGCCGCAGCCCACCCCCGAACAGGACCCCGCCGAGTACCCCGAGCTGCGTGCCGCGGGTGCCGTCGACGCCGCGGAGCGGCTGGCCGCCGAGGCCAGGGCCGGGGCGATGCGGGACGTGGACCACGCACGGATCGCGCGGGCCTGGCAGGGGGTGCGCAGTGGCCGCTTCAGCCTTGCCACGTTCACCAGTGCCGTGCTCCAGGAGGGCGCCGCCGCCTGTGTGCACCCCTCCGGGGAGCGGGACCTGCCCGCGCGGCTCGCCCGGCACGATCTCCTCACGGGCCAGGTACGGCTGGGGACCACCGCCGACGACGCCCGCAACCCGTACGCCTACAGGGGGGCCGGGCTGGGGCTCGGGCCCGAGCTGCTCGGGACCTCGCTGCTCGCCGTCGGCCCGGCCGGTTCCGGCAAGACCGGGACCGTCGTCAGGCCGATCGCCGAGTCGCTGTGCCTGCACGCGCTCGCCGGGCGGGCCGCCGTCGTGGTGGTCGGTGCCGCGGGCGCGGGGCTCGGACCGGCCGACGCCTACGACGTCGTCGTACAGATCGGGAACCCGGAGTCGGTGTACGACCTCGACCTGTACGGCGGGACGACCGACCCCGACGAAGCCGCGGCCGTGCTCGCCGAGGCGCTCGTCGGGGACCTCGCCGAGCCTCATCAGGGCGGCGACACCCGGCGGTCCACCACCGTGCTCGCCCAGTTGCTCGGGCCGTTCCGGGGGGTCCACGGCCGCTTCCCCTCCGTACCGGAGCTGCGGCGGCTGCTCGACGGGGCGCCCGGGCCGCTGGCCGCGTTGCGCAAGGGCCTGGAGGACTCCGGGCAGGAGTCGCTGCTGCGGGAACTCGACGCCCGCGAGCGGCAGACGGGGCACCCCGGGGACGTGGGGGGCATCCTCGCGGACCGGGTCGCGCTGCTCGACCGGCCCGCCTTCGCCACGTTCTTCCAGAGCGCGGACCCCGACTCGACCGGCGGGTCGCGGCCGTTCTCGCTGAAGGCCCTCGACCATCCCGTGCGGGTCCGCATCGACCTGCCCCAGCGCGGGCACGCCGACGCCTCCCGGATCCTGGCCCGGCTGGTGCTCGCGCAGTTCACCGCGAGCGTCGCGGTGCGCGAGGACCGGTCGCTGTTCGCCTGCCTGGTCCTCGACGACGCCACCGGCGTCGTGACACCCGAGGCCGTGCGGGGCGTGCAGCGGCTGCGGTCCGGCAACGCCGGTGTCGTGCTGACGCTGCGCACGCTGGACGACGTGCCGCGGCCGCTGCGCGGGCCCCTGCTCGGCGCCACCGGGTGCCGGATGGCGCTGTCCGGGCTCACCCCGTGGGACGGGCAGGACTTCGCCGAGGTGTGGGGCAAGGAGTGGATCGAGGCGCGGGACGTCACCGACCGACAGATCATCGCCGAGACCCCGGCCGGCAAGGCGCTGCACGCGGTGCGCCGGGTCATCACCGGCAAGGCGCCGACCGCGCGGGCGGTGACGGTACGGCAGGTCGAGCGGGAGCGGTGGTCGGCGTCCGAGCTGGCGCACGGGGTGCCGCCCGGGCACGCGGTGCTGTCGCTGACCACGGTGACGGGGGAGCACGCGCCGCCGCTGCTGGTGGACCTGCGCGGATGACGTGACCTGAGGACCGTACGGTGAGGCAGAATCGTCACAGGTCGTTCATACACGGCGGCCAAAAGATCGCAGCGACCGACGATCACTGCTCCCCGAAGCCCTGAAGGCCCCATGCCCCCCACCCTCGCCTCGCTCGTCCACCACTCCGCGCTCAAACTGACCGTGCGCGCGGGCGAGGACCGGTTGGACGTGCCCGTCCGCTGGGCGCACGTCAGCGAGCTCGCCGATCCCGTCCCCTACATGGAGGGCGGCGAGCTGCTGCTGATCACCGCGCTCAAGCTGGACGCGGAGGACCCGCAGGCCATGCGGCGGTACGTGAAGCGGCTGGCCGGGGCCGGGGTGGTGGGACTCGGGTTCGCCGTCGGCGTCAACTACGACGAGATCCCCGCCGCCCTGGTCGACGCCGCCCGCGAGGAGGGGCTCCCGCTGCTCGAAGTGCCCCGCCGCACCCCCTTCCTCGCCATCAGCAAGGCCGTGTCCGCGGCGATCGCGGCCGACCAGTACCGGTCCGTCACCGCGGGCTTCGCCGCCCAGCGCGAACTGACCAGGCAGGCCCTGACCGACGGCCCCGAGGGACTGCTCGCCGCGCTCGCCTCCCAGGTCGACGGCTGGGCGGCGCTCTACGACGCCTCGGGCGCCGTCGTCGCCGCGGCACCCGAGTGGGCCGGCCGCCGGGCGGCGCGCCTGACCGCCGACGTGGAGCGGCTGCGGGAGCGGCCCGTCCCCGCCTCCTCGGTGGTCGGGGGCACCGCCGACAACGACGACCGGGTGGAGCTGCACTCCCTGGGCACCGGCAGGCGCCCGCGGGCCGCGCTGGCGGTGGGGACCGCTGCCGCGCCCGGTACGGCGGAGCGGTACGCGGTGCACTCGGCGATCGCGCTGCTGACGCTCACCACCGAGCGCTCCCGCTCCCTGCACGCCGCCGAGCAGCGGATCGGGACGGCCGTACTGCGGATGCTGCTCGCGGGGGAGCCGGAGCACGCGCGCACGGTCGCGGGCGACCTGTACGGCGGGCTCCTGGACGCGCCCTTCCGGCTGGTCGTGGCGGAGACGGTCGCCGTGTCGTCCGTGCGGATCGCGGCCGACGGCCCCGCCCGGGTCCCGTCCACCGCCGCGCTCGCCGCGGCCGCCCACACGAACGGCGATCCGCTCGGGACGCTCACCGAGACGGTGGAGTCGGCGGCGGCCCGCGCCGGGGAGAGCGTGCTCGCGGTGCCGGAGGGGGAGCGGCTGGTGGTGCTGGCCGCGGACGGCGGGGCCGCCGCCACCGCCTGCGCGGAGTACGCGGTGGCGCTGGAGGCGGCGCGGACGCGCGAGCAGGCGGGCGCCGCGGACGAGGCCGAACTGGTCGTCGGCGTCTCGGCCCCCGCGGGACCGATCGCCGCCGCGGCCGCCTACAAGCAGGCCGAGCAGGCGCTCTCGGTGGCCCGCCGACGGGGCCGGGTGTACGTCGAGCACGAACAGCTCGCCTCCGGGTCGGTGCTGCCGCTGCTCGCCGACGACGCGGTGCGGGCCTTCGCGGACGGGCTGCTGCGGCCGCTGTACGAACACGACGCGACCGGCCGGGGCGACCTGGTCGCCTCGTTGCGGGCCTGGCTGTCCCGGCACGGCCAGTGGGACGCGGCCGCCGCCGACCTGGGCGTCCACCGGCACACCCTGCGGTACCGGATGCGCCGGGTCGAGGAGATCCTGGGCCGCTCCCTGGACGATCCGGACGTCCGCATGGAGCTGTGGCTGGCACTGAAGACGGCGTCGGCGGAGTAGCCCGGTCCCGGGGTGCCGAACCGGAGTGTCCGGGGGCGGCACTGCTACACCCCGGACAACTTCGATCCCGCCCTGCCGGCCCTACCGTGGGGGCATGACTTCCACCCACGCCTTCTGGCTCGCCGGCCGCCAGGTCACCGGCGAGGACACCTTCGACGTCACCTCCCCGTGGGACGGCCGGCTCGTCGGCAAGGTCGCCGTGCCGGACGACGCGCAGATCGAGGAGGCCGTGGCCGCCGCGTACGCCGTACGGGACGAGTTCGCCGCCACCCCCGCGCACGTCCGCGCCGCCGCCCTCGACCACGTCAGCCGCCGGCTCGTCGAGCGCACCGAGGAGATCGCGCAGTTGATCTCCGCCGAGAACGGCAAGCCGGTCAAGTGGGCCCGGGGCGAGGTCGGCCGTGCCGTCTCGGTGTTCCGGTTCGCAGCCGAGGAGGCCCGGCGCTTCAACGGCGGTGAGGCCCAGCGCCTCGACACCGACCTCGGCGGCCAGGGCCGTCTCGCGCTGACCCGGCGCTTCCCCAAGGGGGTCGTGCTCGGGATCGCGCCCTTCAACTTCCCGCTCAACCTCTGCGCCCACAAGGTCGCCCCGGCGATCGCGGCCGGTGCGCCGATCATCCTGAAGCCGGCCCCGGCGACCCCGCTCTCCGCGCTGGTCATCGGCGAGCTCCTCACGGAGACCGAGCTGCCCGCCGGCGCGTGGAGCATCCTGCCCGTCCCGAACGACCAGATGCCCGCCCTCGTCCAGGACGAGCGGCTGCCCGTGATCTCCTTCACCGGCTCCGAGAAGGTCGGCTACGCGATCATGGACTCGGTGCCGCGCAAGCACTGCACGCTGGAGCTGGGCGGCAACGGCGCGGCGGTCGTGCTCGGCGACTGGGCCTCCGACGCCGACCTCGACTGGGCCGCGACCCGCATCGCGACCTTCTCCAACTACCAGGGCGGCCAGTCCTGCATCTCCGTGCAGCGGGTGATCGCCGACGCGTCGGTGTACGACCGGCTGCTCCCGCGGATCGTCGCCGCCGTCGAGGCCCAGGTCACCGGTGACCCGGGCGACGACAAGACCGACGTGGGCCCGCTGGTCAGCGAGGACGCGGCGGTACGGGTCGAGGCCTGGGTGAAGGAGGCCGTCGAGGCGGGCGCCACCCTGCTCACCGGCGGCGACCGGGACGGCGCCTCCTACGCGCCGACCGTCCTCGCCGACGTCCCGGCCGACACGACGATCTCCTGCGAGGAGGTCTTCGGACCCGTCCTCACCGTGCAGAAGGCGGCCGGCGAGGCCGAGGCGTTCGCCGCCGTCAACGACTCCAAGTACGGCCTCCAGGCGGGCGTGTTCACCCACGACCTCCAGGCCGCCTTCCGTGCCCACCGGGCGCTGGAGGTCGGCGGTGTCGTCATCGGCGACGTGCCCTCCTACCGCGCCGACCAGATGCCGTACGGCGGCGTCAAGCAGTCCGGTGTGGGCCGCGAGGGCGTGCGGTTCGCGATGGACGACTACACGTACGAGCGGGTGCTGGTGCTGACCGGCCTTGCCCTCTAGCTCATGGGAACCATTTTCATATAGGCTCCCTGGAAAGGGCCCGGCACCGATGCCTTCCGGTGCCGGGCCCTTTCTTGTGCGTCGGCCGCTCCGGACCCTCAGCCGGAGAAGCCGACATGCGCGAGCCGCAGCGGGCCGCGCAGTCTGAGGCGCACGTCCTGCACGCCCTCGGCGGTGATCCCGGCGCCGAGGACGGTGTAGTCGTACGGTCCGGAACCGGACTCCGCCACGTCCCACGTGGCCAGCACCGCGCCGCCGTCCAGCGACAGTTCGGCCGAGCCCTCGCCGGCCACCGTCACCGTCACCTCGGTGGCGCCGGCCCCGAAGTCACAGCCCCGGTAAACGAGTTCACCGGTACGGCCCGCGGCGGCGGTCACCGCGTCGCCCGCCGTCCTCGTCCGGTCGACGATCTCGACACCGCTCTGCTCGTCGAAGTCGGCGGCGTCCAGACCCCGTCGCAGGACGGGCCGCGGGGTGCCGGGCTCGCCGTCCAGCACCACCGTGGTGCGCAGCCGGACGTCCTCGCTGGAGGCGCCGGCCAGCAGCTCGTACGGACCCGGCTCCAGCCGCCACCGGCCCTGTGCCACGTCCCAGAACTCGAAGGCGCGCAGCGGGACTTCGAAGGACAGCTCCGCCTCGGCGCCCGGGGCGAGCGTCACGCGCCGGTGGTCCAGCAGCTCCCGGCGCGGGCGGGGGAGCGCCGGGTCGATCGCGCGGGTGTAGAGCTGGGCGACCTCGTCGGCCGTGACGTCACCGGTGTTCGTGATCGTGAACGAGACGTGCAGGGCCCCCTCCGTCACCCGGGAGGTCAGGTCGCCGTACGAGAAGGACGTGTACGACAGCCCGTGGCCGAACGGGAACAGGGGCGTGCCCTCGAAGTACAGGTAGGTCTGACGGCTGCCGATGACGTCGTAGTCGAGGAGAGCGGGCAGGTCGGCGTCGCTCTCGTACCAGGTCTGCGGGAGGCGGCCCGCGGGGGAGACGTCCCCGGCCAGGACGCGGGCCAGCGCGGTGCCGGCCGCCTGGCCGCCGTGGGCCGTCCACAGGGCGGCGGCCAGGTCGGACGTGTCGACCGCGTACGGGTAGGCCGAGACCAGCGCCAGTACGGTGCGGGGGTTCGCGGCGCGCGCCCCCCGCAGCAGGCGCTCCTGGTGCGGGGGGAGCCGCAGGGAGGCGCGGTCCTCGGTCTCGCGGCCGTTGATGTGCGGGTCGTTGCCCGCGACGACCAGGACGACGTCGGCCTCGGCCGTGACGCGGGTGACCGCGTCCTCGCCGCGTTCGACGACGACCAGCTCGAACAGCTCCGGCTCCGCCCCGGGTTCCGGGTTCTCGTCGGCAACCTTCACTCCGTCCGCGGCGACTGTGACGTGGCGGCCCGTGCCGATGTGCCTGAGGAGGTGACCGCTGCCGTGCTGCTCCAGGCGGAAGGTCTCCTGGACGACCCAGCCCCCGGGCTGGTCGGCCGAGGCGCGCAGATACCCGTCCTCGGCGACGGAGAGATAGCGGCCGTCGGGGGCGCGCAGCGTGAGGACGCCCTCGTCCCAGTCGATCATCGCGAACTCGGTGCCGGTCGCGTCGGTCGTCAGCGGGGGCAGGTCCGTGCGGCCGGCGAGCAGCGCCGGGTCCAGGGCGCCCTCGGCGCCGCGCACCTCGTCCTCGCCGTCTTCGGAGGCCGGGACGTGCAGAAACGTCCCGGCGGAGGTCCTGAGCCGGACCCGGTCCACGCCCTCCGCGAACTGCACGCGCTCGGCGCCGAACCGCTCGTACAGCCCCTCCAGCGGGGTGGAGCGGTGGATGAGCGTGCCGCTGTACCAGTCGAGCTTGCACTCGTCGGCGAGCAGACCGACCACGGCGAGCCGGGTGTCGGGGGCCAGCGGGAGCACCCCGTCGTTCCTGAGCAGCACGATCGCCTGCTCGGCGGCCTCCAGGGCGAGGGCGCGGTGCTCCGGGGTGTCGAAGTCCCGGACGTCGGCGTGCGGGTCGTGCTCCGGGTCGAACTCGCCGAGCCGGAAGCGGACCGAGAGCTGGCGGCGCACCGCGGTGTCGATCTCGGCCTCGGTCAAGAGGCCCTGGTCGAGGGCCCCTTGGATGCGCGCGATCATCTGCGAGCTGTCCGTGCCGTGGTCGGTGAAGCTGTCGACACCGGCCCTCAGCGAGGCAGCGGTGGCCTCCTCGTGGGTGTCGAAGTAGTGCTCGTGGTCGACCAGGTTGGAGGGCGCGCCCGCGTCCGAGCAGACCAGCAGCTCCTCGTCGGTCCAGGTGCGCAGGTGCTCGCGCAGATGCGGGGAGACGTGGTTGGGGCGGCCGTTGACCAGGTTGTACGCCGGCATCACACCGGCCACCGCGCCCGCCTCGACCGCCTCGCGGAAGGCGCGCAGATCGTACTCGTGCAGGACGCGCGGACGCACCGAGCTCGACGAAGTGGCCCGGTCCGTCTCGTTGTTGTGGGCCAGCCAGTGCTTGAGCACCGGGGCCGTGCGCCAGTACGTGGGGTGGTCGCCACGCAGCCCGCGGGTGTAGGCGGTGGCGATGGCCGAGGTGAGCTTCGGGTCCTCCGAGTAGCCCTCCTCGTTGCGGCCCCACAGCGGATGGCGCAGCAGATTGACCGTCGGCGCCCAGATGTTGAGGCCGACCCGGTCGTCGCGGGCGCGCATCGCCCGGACCTCCTTGGACACCGCCTCGCCGATCCGCCGTACGAGATCGGTGTTCCAGGTCGCGCCGAGTCCGACCGCCTGCGGGAAGACCGTCGCCGGGCCCATCCACGCGACGCCGTGCAGCGCCTCCTGGCCGGTGCGGAACGCGGCGATGCCGAGCCGTTCCACGGGGGGCGTGAACTGGTGCAGGAATCCGGTCTTCTCGTCGAGGGTCAGCCGCGACAGCAGATCGTCGACGCGCTTCGCGAAGGGCAGGTGCGGATCGCGAAACGGCGGGGTGGGCGGCGGGTGTGCGGTCACGTGGGGATCCCCTTGCGATGGATCGGTTCGATGCTTTCGAAGCGCTTCGATGCTCATTCGACACCAGGGCGGGTGTCAAGGGATCGACACCGTCACTTCAAGTGGTGCATAAGAAAAGGTCACCTCGTGCGCCTCCGAGGAATCTTGGGAACGACCCTTGTGCACCCCTGGGTGTTCACTTAACCTCACAGCAACATCGAAGCGCTTCGACTACGGATTCCGTCGCAAGGGTCGAGGCATCGCTTCAGCTCAGCCAGTTCCACTCAAGACACCGCAGCCGACGGCTCCTCCGCCGGGTGTCCTGGTGCGCCATGAAGGGTTGACGCAATGACGCCGAACGCCGCTTCCCCCTCCTCCGGTCCCTCGGGGCCCAGTCGGAGAAGTTTCCTCGCCTCCACCGCGGTCGCCACCGCAGCGGTGGCCGGCGGGATGCCGCTGCTCGCCGCCTGTGGCGGCTCGGACAGCGGCGAGCGTGAAGGGACCACGTCGGGCAAGGCGGCGGACAAGCTGCTCCCGGCATTCGTCGCCAGCACGGTCGCGAACCCGGACCTGCCGTCCAAGAACGGCTCGGCCTCCGGCTACACCGGCAAGGTCGACCTCGCCGCCCTGAAGACCTCGGTCCCGGAGAAGCTCGGCACCGGCGCCCCCTTCAAGATCATGTCCCCGTTCTGGGGCTCCCCGCCGAAGGCCGGCTGCGCCTACTACACGGCGCTCGACGCCGCCGTGGGAACCAAGATCACCTGGCAGAACCAGGACGGCAACACCTACGGCCAGAAGCTCGGCGCCGTCCTCGCCTCCAGGTCCATACCCGACATGGTGGTCGTGCCCAGCTGGGAACTGGTCGGCAAGATCTCCAACGCGGTCACCGCGAAGTTCATGGACCTCGGCCCCTACCTGGCGGGTGACAAGGTCAAGAAGTACCCGAACCTGGCGGCCATCCCCTCCGACGCCTGGCGCATGGGCATCTTCGGCGGTGCCCTGCGCGGCATCCCGATGCCCGCTGCCACCGCGAACTGGATCGCGCCCCTGTACCGCAAGGATGTCTTCGACGAGAAGGGCTACGCGGTACCCAAGTCGGCCGACGAGTTCATGAGCTGGGCCAAGGAGGCCACCAGCTCCAAGGCCAAGGTATGGGCCTGCGACGGCAATTTGACCTGGTCGGCGTGGAGCTTCTTCGGCGTCCGCGGCTCCGGGCCGATCGGCTGGGACACCGGGTCCGACGGCAAGCTGACCTACCGCATCGAGCAGCCCGAGTACCTCGAAGCCCTGGAGTGGGTCCGCAAGGTGTTCGACGCGGGCCTGGTCCACCCTGACGACAAGGCCCGCACGGGCGACGCCGGCCAGCGGTTCACCTCCGGGCAGATCCTGGTCTGGAACACCAACATCGCCGACTGGTACGGCAAGGTCTCCGAACAGGCGCAGTCCAACCCGAGCTTCAAGATCGACGCGATGGACCTCTTCGGCGCGGACGGCGGCAACCCGACCCTGTACGCCTCCTCGCCCGCCACCATCTGGTCGATGATCCGCAAGGGCGCCTCGAAGACGACGATCGAGAACGCGCTGGCCGCCGCCAACTTCGCGGCCGCGCCCTACGGCACCAAGGAGCGCATGCTCGTCGACTACGGCGTCGAAGGCACCCACTACACGGTCAAGGACGGCGTCCCGGTCAAGAACGACCTCGGCAACTCCGAAGTCATCAACGCCTGGGTGATGCTGGCCGCGCCGGCCGCCTACTACGCCCACCCCGACTTCCCCGAGGTCGCCCGCAAGCAGGTCGAGTGGCAGCAGCGGATGGGCGCCTTCATGAAGAAGACGTCCACCTTCGGCATGAACATCGTCGAGCCGACCCGCTACGCCAACCTCTCCAGCCAGTTCGAGCAGCTGGAGATCGACTACGTGCGGGGCCACAAGAAGCTGTCCGACGTGCAGGCCGCCATCTCCACCTGGAAATCCTCCGGCGGCGACAAGCTGCGCGACTGGTACAAGGAGCTCATCGACAAGAACGGCAGCGGCAACTGATGTCTCTCACGGCCGGGAGCAGGCCGGACGGGACTCGTCCCCCCGCGGCCGTAGAGGAGCCGACGGCCGCGGTCGCCGCCGCGGTGGCCGAGCGGCGGGTGCCGCGCAGGGCGAGCAGGGCCGGCAGGGTTCCGCTCGGAATCCGATGGCGCCGGGACCGCACGCTCATCCTGATGACCCTGCCGGTCATCCTCCTGCTGCTGCTCTTCAACTACGTCCCGCTGCTCGGCAACGTCGTCGCCTTCCAGGAGTACGACCCCTACGTCTCCAGCAACGGCGTCACCGCGATCTTCCACAGCCCCTGGGTCGGGGTGGAGCAGTTCTCGCGGATGGTCGACGACCCGCTGTTCTGGAGCGCCACGAAGAACACCCTCGTGCTCTTCGCCCTCCAACTGGTGCTGTTCTTCCCGATCCCCATCGCCCTCGCGCTGCTCATCAACAGCGTGATCCGGCCCCGGGTGCGGGCCGTGGCGCAGGCGATCATGTACCTGCCGCACTTCTTCTCGTGGGTCCTCGTCGTCACCGTGTTCCAGCAGATCTTCGGCGGCGCCGGCATCATCGCCCAGACCCTGGAGGACCACGGCTGGAGCGGCTTCGACCTGATGACCGACGCGGACCTGTTCAAGTACCTGGTCACCGCGCAGGCCGTCTGGAAGGACGCCGGCTGGGGGATCATCGTGTTCCTCGCCGCGCTGGCCGCCGTCAGCACCGACCTGTACGAGGCCGCCGCCATGGACGGCGCCGGGCGCTGGCGTCGCATGTGGCACGTGACGCTGCCCGCGCTGCGCCCGGTGATCGCGCTGCTGCTGGTCCTCCGGGTGGGTGACGCGCTGAGCGTCGGCTTCGAGCAGTTCCTGCTCCAGCGGGACGCGGTCGGGGTCGGGGCCAGCGAGGTCCTCGACACCTACGTGTGGAACATGGGTATCCAGAACGGCGACTTCAGCTACGCGGCCGCGGTCGGCCTCGTGAAGGGAGTCATCGGAGTGTGCCTCGTCCTGGCCGCGAACAAGTTCGCGCACCTGCTGGGCGAGCAGGGGGTGTACCAGAAATGAGCCTCAACACCCAGCTCGTCCGCAGCCTCAAGGCTCCTCCCCGGCCCGTGTGGGAGGAGGAGCCGCACAAGGCCGGACTCACCGCGAAGGGCGGCCTCCTTCTCCTGTGCTGCCTGGGAGTGCTCGGCCCGCTGTGGATCGTGATCGTCACCAGCCTCTCCCCGAAGCCGGTGATCGACCGGGCCGGCGGCCTGGTCGTCATCCCGCAGGGCATCACCTTCGTGAACTACACGGAGCTGCTCAGCGGTGGTCAGGTGAGCCGGGCGATCATGGTCTCGGTCGGGGTCACGCTCGTCGGCACGCTGTTCTCCATGGCGGTGTCGGTGCTGGCCGCGTACGGACTGTCGCGGCCGGGGAGTCTCGGCCACCGGTTCTTCCTGATGACCATGATGGCGACCATGTTCTTCGGGGCCGGGCTGATCCCGACCTACCTGCTGGTGCAGTCGCTGGGACTGACGGACACCTACCTGTCGCTGATCCTGCCGAGCGCGGTCAGTGTCTTCAACATCCTGGTGCTGCGCGCCTTCTTCATGGGGATCTCGCCCGAACTCACCGAGTCGGCGCGGATCGACGGGGCCGGCGACCTGCGGATCCTGCTGACCATCGTCATGCCGCTGTCCCGGGCCGTGCTGGCCGTCATCTCCCTGTTCTACGCGGTGGGTTACTGGAGCGCCTGGTTCAACGCGTCGATCTACCTGAGCGACCAGGACATGATGCCGTTGCAGAACGTGCTCATCCAGCTGGTGCAGAAGCACACGGAGGCCCCCACGGGGTTGCAGCAGGCGGTGCGGACGGGGCAGTTGTCGGCGCTGGGGCTGCAAATGGCCGTGATGGTACTGGCATTGATCCCCGTGGCGGTCGCTTCGCCGTTCGTGCAGCGGCATTTCAAGAAGGGGATGTTGACGGGCGCGGTCAAGGGCTGACGGCCGTCTGTTGTCCGCGGCCGCGTCGTGGCGAGTCGCGCAGTTCCCCGCGCCCCTGGGTGGGTGTGTCCACCCTTCCTCACACAGCGAGGTGTGTCATGCGTGCGTCTGGTCCCAGTCGTCGTGCCGTTCTCTCCGCGACCGCGGCCGCCGCCGCGGTCACCGTGGTGCCGGCCCTCCCGGCGGTCGCGGCGGCCGCCGGCTCAGCCGCCCCCTCCTACCGCTGGCGCCAGGTCGTCATCGGCGGCACCGGGTTCGTCACCGGCGTCCTCTTCCACCCTTCCGTCCGCGGGCTGGCCTACGCCCGCACCGACATCGGCGGGGCCTACCGCTGGGACGACCGGAGCGCGCGCTGGACCCCGCTCAACGACGACCTCGGGTGGGACGACTGGAACCTGCTCGGCGTCGAGGCCATGGCCGTCGACCCCGCCCACCCCGACCGGGTCTACCTCGCGCTCGGCACCTACACCCAGTCCTGGGCCGGCAACGGGGCCGTGCTGCGGTCCGAGGACCGGGGGGCCACCTGGGCGCGGACCGACCTCTCCATGAAGCTCGGCGGGAACGAGGACGGCAGGGGGACGGGGGAGCGGCTGCTCGTCGATCCCCGGGACAGCGACACCCTGTGGCTCGGCACCAGACACGACGGGCTGCTCAGGTCCACCGACCGGGGCGCCACGTGGGCCGCCGTCACCGGTTTCCCCGGGACCCCCACCAGCGGAGGCCAGGGCGTCACCCTCCTCGTCGCCGCCGGGCGGGTCCTCTACGCCGGCTGGGGCGACTCCGACGGCACCACCGCCAACCTGTACCGCACCTCCGACGGCACCACCTGGGAAGCCGTCCCCGCACAGCCCTCCGGCAGGAACGCCAAGGTGCCGATCCGGGCCGCGTACGACTGCCACACCCGCGAGCTGTACGTCACCTACGCCGACGCGCCCGGGCCCAACGGGCAGTCCGACGGCAGTGTGCACAAGCTGGCCGTCGCCTCCGGCAGGTGGACCGACGTCACGCCGGCGAAGCCCGCCGGCAGCGACACCTTCGGCTACGGGGGTGTCTCCGTGGACGCCCGCCGCCCCGGCACGGTCGTCGTCTCCACCAACAACCGCTGGGCGGCCGTCGACACCCTTTACCGGACCACCGACGGCGGCCGCACCTGGACCTCCCTCAAGGACACCGCGGTCCTGGACGTGTCCGAGACCCCGTTCCTCACCTTCGGCGCCGACAAGCCCAAGTTCGGCTGGTGGATCCAGGCCCTCGCCGTCGACCCGTACGACTCGCAGCACGTCGTCTACGGCACCGGCGCCACCCTCTACGGCACTCGGGACCTGAAGCACTGGGCCCCGCAGATCCGCGGCCTGGAGGAGACCGCCGTACGACAGCTGATCTCGCCGCCGACCGGGCAGGCCCACCTGCTCAGCGGTCTCGGGGACGTCGGGGTGATGTACCACGAGCGGCTGACCGCCTCGCCGTCGCGGGGGATGGCCTCCAACCCGGTGTTCGGGTCGGCCACCGGACTCGCGCAGGCCGCGGGCAAGCCGTCGTACGTCGTCCGCACCGGCTTCGGCGACCACGGCAACGGCGCCTTCTCGAACGACGGCGGCAGGACCTGGGCCCCCTTCCCGGCTCAGCCCGCCCCCGCCAAGGACGCGCCGGGACCGATCGCCACCAACCGCGACGGCAGCGTGCTGCTGTGGACCTTCGTGCACTGGGACGGCACCAAGTACCCCGCCCAGCGCTCCACGGACAACGGCGCGACCTGGTCCGAGGTCGCCGGCTGTCCCAAGGGCGCCACCCCGCTCGCCGACCCGGCCGACCCGGCGCGCTTCTACGCGTACGACACCGACACCGGCACCCTGTTCGCCAGCACCGACGGCGGTCTCACCTTCACCGGGCGGGCGAGCGGGCTGCCCTCCGGCGACAGCCAGTTCCAGCTGGCCGCGGCCCCGGGACGCTCCGGCGACCTGTGGCTGAGCACCAAGACGAACGGCCTGTACCGGTCCACCGACGGCGGAGCGACCTTCACCAGGCTCACCAGCTGCCGGGCCGCGCACACCCTCGCCTTCGGCAAGGCCGCCCCCGGCGCCGGCCAACCGGCGATCTACATGGTCGGCGCCACGGAGACGATCACCGGCGTGTACCGCTCCGACGACGGCGCGAGGACCTGGGTGCGGGTCAACGACGACCGGCACCAGTGGGGCTGGATCGGCGCGACCATCGCCGCCGACCCGCGGCTGTACGGCCGCGTCTACATCGCCACCAACGGGCGGGGCATCCAGTACGGGGAGCCGGCGTGACACCGGGACTCCAGGACGCCACCCGCGGCCGCATCCTCTTCGGCGGCGACTACAACCCCGAGCAGTGGCCCGAGGAGACCTGGCACGAGGACGTCCGGCTGATGCGGGCCGCCGGCGTCAACTCCGTCACCCTCGGCGTCTTCTCCTGGGCGAGACTCGAACCCCGGCCGGGAGAACGGGACTTCGGCTGGCTGGACCGGGTGATGGACCTCCTGCACGAGAACGGCATCGGGGTCGTCCTCGCCACCCCGACCTCCTCACCTCCGCCGTGGATGGGCCACCTCCACCCCGACACCCTGCCCGTCACCGAGGACGGCCGTACCGAGCACTGGGGCGGGCGCCAGCACTTCTCGCACTCCAGCGCCACCTACCGCCGGTACGCCGCCGCCATCACCGAGGACCTCGCCACCCGCTACGGCGGCCACCCGGCCCTCACCCTGTGGCACATCAACAACGAGTACTGCACCTACGACTGGAGCGACCAGGCCGCCGCCCGCTTCCGGACCTGGCTCCAGGGCCGCTACGGCACCCTCGACGCCCTCAACTCCGCCTGGGGCACCGCCTTCTGGAGCCAGGGCTACGTCGACTGGGCCGAGATCCACACGCCCCGCCAGGCCCACTACATGAAGAACCCCACCCAGGTGCTGGACTTCAAGCGGTTCACCTCCGACATGCTCCTGGAGTGTTACGCGGCGGAGCGGGACATCGTCCGCCGCATCACCCCCCACACCCCGGTCACCACCAACTTCATGCCGCTCTGGTCCGGGCAGGACGCCTGGCGCTGGGCCGCGGAGGAGGACGTCGTCTCCGTCGACCTCTACCCCGACCCGCGTGATCCGCTGGGAGCCCAACAGGGCGCCCTCGTGCAGGACATGACCCGCTCGCAGGCACGCGGCCCCTGGATGCTGATGGAGCAGGCCGCGGGGCCGGTCAACTGGCGGGGCGTGAACCACCCCAAGCCCCGCGGCCTGAACCGGCTCTGGTCCCTCCAGGCCGTCGCCCGCGGCGCCGACGCCGTCTGCTACTTCCAGTGGCGCCAGTCCCGGCAGGGCGCCGAGAAGTTCCACTCGGGAATGGTCAGCCACGCGGGGGAGGAGGGGCGCACCTACCGGGAGGTCGTGCAGCTCGGAGCTGAACTGACCGCGCTCTCCGCTCATGTGACGGACAGTCATACCGTCAATGACATCGCCGTCCTGCACGACTGGGACGCCTGGTGGGCCGGCGCCCAGGAGGGCCGGCCCTCCCACGAGGTCGACTACCCGGACGTGCTCCGGGCCTGGCACCGCGCCCTGTGGGAGGCCCACCTCACCACCGACTTCGCCCACCCCGAACACGACCTCACCGCCTACCGGGTGGTCGTCGTCCCCCAGCTCTACGCCCTCACCGACACGGCGATCGAGAACCTCCTCGCCCACGTCCGCCGCGGCGGCACCCTCGTCTCCGGCTTCCTCACCGGTGTCGCCGACGAGGACGACCGGGTACGCCCCGGCGGCATGGACGCCAGGCTGCGCGAGCTGTTCGGCATCCGCGTCCTGCACGAGTGGTGGCCGCTGGACGCGGAGGAGCTCGCCGAATGCGACGGCCCCCTCGGCGGGTTCCGGGGCACCCTGTGGTCGGAGGAGATCGAGAAGGGCGCGGACGGGACGACGGAGGCCGCCTACAAGGGCGGTGAGCTCGACGGACTGCCCGCCGTGCTGCGCAAGGGCCGCGCCTGGTACCTCTCCACGCTCCCCGAGCCCGACGCCCTGCGCGGCCTGCTCGCCGGGATCGCCGCCGACGCCGGCGTCCGCCCGGTCCTGGACGCACTGCCCGACCGGGTCGAAGCGGTCCGCCGCGGCGACCTGCTGTTCCTCCTGCACCACGGACGCGAGTCGGTGACCGTCCCCGTGCCGGGCACCCACCACGACCTGCTGACCGGGAGAACCGTCACGGACGAGGTGGTCCTGGGACGTCACGGAGCGGCGGTGCTCAGACCATGACCGACGGACCCGTCCACGGCACCTGGGAAGCCCGGCCGGCCGCGCGCTGGCAGGACGGCTTCCTCAGCGGCAACGGCCACCACGGCGCCCTCCTCTTCGGCGACCCCGGCGACGAGCGGCTCGTCGTCACCCACCACACCCTCGTCCGCCCCAACGGCGCCGAACACGCCCGCCCGCCCCGCCTGGCCGCCGAACTCCCGGCGCTCCAGGACCGGTTGCTCGCCGGTGAGCTCGACGCGGCCGAGAGCTTCACGGACGGCCGCCCGCTCCAGTGGGTGCAGCCCTTCCACCCCGCCTTCCAGATCCGGCTGCGCCGCCCGCACGCGGGCGCCGGCGACTACCGCCGGTCCGTCGACTTCACCACCGGCGTCCTGCACACGGAGTGCGGGGAGGGGCGCGGCCAGGTCTTCGTCTCCCGCGCCGACGACGTCATCGTCCAGCACGTCGAGGCGGCCGACCTGGTCGTCTCGCTCGACCACCGGCTCCCGGGCGCCCCCCACACCCTGCTGGTCGGCCAGAGCATCGTCCGCGCCGCCGACGGGGCCCTGCTCACCCTGCGCGTCCGCTACCCCGGCAGCGACCGCCGCTACACCGGCATCACCCTGGTCGTGCCCACGGGCGGCGCCCGCACCGTGCTCGTCACGCCAGGCGCCCACGTCACCGGCGCCGACTCCGTCCTGATCCTGACCCGCGTCGTACGCCACACCGGCGAACTGGACACCACCCCCCACGTCGAGGCCCTGCGCGACCTGGTCCCCGAGCCCGAGGCCGCGTCCGACGCGGAGTCCGCGTCCGAGGCCTGCGCCCGGCTCCTCGACCGGCACGTCGCCCTGCACCGGCCCGCCTACGCACGCGTCACCCTCGACCTCGGCGCCGAGCCCGCCGAACGCGCCCTGCCGGGCTCGGAGCTGCTGGCCAAACCCGACAGCCCGGCGCTCCTGGAACGCCTCTTCGCCGCCGGCCGCTACCACCTGCTCTCCGCAAGCGGCCTCCTCCCGCCCCGCCTCACCGGCCTGTGGACCGGCGACTGGAACACCGCCTGGTCCGGGGCGTTCACCAACGACGCCAACCTCAACCTCCAGACCGCCTCCGCCGCGTCCGCAGCCCTCCCCGAGGTCACCGAAGCCCTCGCCGCCCTGGTGAACCGCCAGCTGCCCGACTGGCAGGACAACGCACGCGAGATCTTCGGCACCCGGGGAGCCGTGGCCCCGCCGCACTCCGACGGCGAGTCCGGGCTGACGTACCACTTCAGCCGGGAGTACCCGCTGCACCTGTGGACCGCGGGCGCCGACTGGCTGCTGAAACCCCTCGTCGACCACGACGAGACCCGCGGCGAGCAGGATCCGCGCACCGCCCGCGCGCTCGCCGAGGCCGCCCGGTTCTACGAGGACTTCCTCACCCGCACGGACGCCGACGGCCATCTCGTCGTCGTGCCCTCCTACTCGCCCGAGAACCGCCCCGCGAACGCCGGTTGGGGCGCGATCAACGCGGCCATGGACCTCTCGGCCGCCCGGCACGCCCTGCGCACGGCCGCCGCCTACCACCCCGAACAGGCCGAAGTCTGGCGGGCCCTCGCCGACCGGCTCCCACCGCACCGGATCAACGCCGACGGAGCGCTTGCCGAATGGGCCTGGCCCGGACTCGACGACACCTACGACCACCGCCACCTCAGCCACCTCTACGGCGTCTGGCCGCTCGACGAGATCACCCCCTACGACACCCCCGAACTCGCCGCGGCGGCACACCGCGCCCTCGAACTCCGCGGCTCCGAGAACGACTCGGCCCACGGCCACCTGCACCACGCCCTCGTCGCCGCCCGGCTGCGCGACGGCGAACGGGTCGCGCACGCCCTCGGCCAGGTCCTGGGCGGCGACTTCTTCCACGACTCGCTGATGAGCGCGCACTACCCCGGCCGGGACGTCTACAACGCGGACGCCGCCCACACCCTGCCCGCCGTCCTCGTCGAGATGCTCGTGCAGTCGACACCGGACCGGCTGGTGCTGCTCCCGGCGGTTCCCGCCGGCTGCCCCCGAGGTGAACTGCGGGGCGTCCGCACCAGGTTCGGGGCCGGACTCGACCTCACCTGGAGCCCCACAGAAGCGACGGCGGTGCTGCGCCCCACCCGCACCCACCGCGTCGAACTCCGGACTTCCTCCGGCGCCGAGCCCCTCGAACTCGTCGCCGGAGAAGACCACGTCCTCCGTCTGGAGGCGTGGTAACCCCCGCATCTCCCCCCACCCATGGAAAGGGACACCATGGCAAAGAGCACCCTGCGCAAGATCACCACGGCGGTGCTGGCCCCGGCGACGGCCGTCGGCGCCCTCGTCGGTCTCGCCTCCGCCCCCGCCTCCGCCGCCGTCTGGAGCACCTGCGACCAGTGGGGCAACACGACCCTGAACGGCTACACGCTCTACAACAACATCTGGGGCTCCGGCGCCGGCAGCCAGTGCATCTGGGCCAACTCCGGCACCAACTGGGGTGTCAACGCCAACCACCCCAACACCGGCGGCATCAAGTCCTACCCCAACTCCAAGAAGGTGATCAACAAGTCGATCACCTCGCTCGGATCGCTCTCCAGCAACTACAACGTCACGGTCCCCTCGTCCGGCGCGTACAACACGTCGTACGACATCTGGGACACCGACTACGACTATGAGATCATGCTCTGGGTCAACAAGACCGGAGCCGTCGGACCGCTCGGCACCTCGCAGGGCAACGTGACGCTCGGCGGCCACACCTGGACCGTCTACAAGGGCAGCAACGGGGCGAACCAGGTCTTCTCCTTCATCCGCACCTCCAACTCCAGCTCCGGCACCGTCAACATCCTCCCGATCCTGAAGTGGATCAAGGACACCAAGGGCTGGTTCGGCAACGAGACCATCGGGGACGTGCAGTTCGGCTTCGAGATCACCAGCTCGTCCGGCGGACTGAACTTCACGACCAACAACCTGACCGTCAGCAGCAGTTGACCGCACGGGGTGGGGTTACATGGACCCCATGCGCAACTCCACCCCCTTCGCGGTCACCCTGACAGCCGCCGCCGCTCTGCTCGTCGTGCCGGGCAGCGCGGCGGCGGCACCCACCCCCACGGCGGGCCGCACGGCCCTGTACCCCGTGGCCGACCTCGCCGCAGAACGCCTCGCCACCGCCGACCTCGTCGCCGCGGCCAAGTGGGGCACCGACAGCCCCATCGACGACCCGGCCCGTGAGCAACAGGTCCTGGACAACGTGGCGGCCCAGGCCGAACTGCTCGGCGCCGACCCCGCCGAGATCCGCGTGATCTTCCGCGACCAGATCGAGGCCAACAAGGTGGTCCAGCGCGGCCTGTACCGGCGCTGGACCAACCACCCCGACGAGGCCCCGACGACCAAGCCGGACCTCGGCGTCGTACGCCAGGAGATCAACCGGATCACCGGCGCGCTGGTCGAGGCCCTGGCCGACTCCTCGGAGAACCGCGGCACCCTCACCTGCCGCCCCGAACTGGCCCTGGCAGCCTTCCAGGTCCGTCACGAGGACCACTTGGACGCCCTGCACACCCGGGCTCTGGTCCGCGCCCTGCCGTCAATCTGCCGGGACTGACCGAGTCTTTCAGGGGCGCGGGGAACTGCGCGACCAGCCACAGCGAAGCCGCAGCCGACGAACGACCTACTGCGCCCCTTCCTGGATCGGCAACCGTGCCCCGTCCCGCAGGAACAACGGAATCCGGTCCAGCGGCGCGTCGACGGTCACCGTGGTCCCACCGGCGTAGGTCTCCCCGGTCCACGCGTCGGTCCACTCGGCACCCGCCGGAAGATACGCGCTACGGGCCGTCGCACCGGCCGTGAGGACCGGCGCGACCAGGACATCCGCCCCGAACAGATACGCGTCGTCGACCCCCCAGGCCGCCTGGTCCTCGGGGAACTCCAGGAACAGCGGCCGCATCGGCGTCAGCCCCTCCTCGTGCGCCTCCCGCATCACCCGAAGGACATACGGCTTCAACCGCTCCCGCAGCCGCAGGTACTTCTCCATGATCGCGCCGGCCTCCTCGCCGTACGACCACACCTCGTTCGGGCCGCCGGTCATGTCCGGGCCCAACGGCATGCCCGGGTCGCGGAAGCCGTGCAGCCGCATCAGCGGGGACAACGCGCCGAACTGGAACCAGCGGACCATCACCTCCCGGTACGCCGGGTCGTCCGGGTCACCGCCGTGGAAGCCGCCGATGTCGGTGTTCCACCAGGGGATGCCGGACATCGCGGTGTTGAGACCGGCCGCGATCTGCGCGCGCAGGGTCGGGAAGTCGGTGCCGATGTCACCGGACCACAGGGCGGCCCCGTAGCGCTGACTGCCCGCCCACGCCGAGCGGTTGAGGGTGACGACCTCCTCCCCGGCGGCGCTCAGGCCCTCGTGGAAGGTGCGGGAGTTCTCGGCCGGGTACATGTTGCCGACCTCCAGGCCGGGCCCCGCCCAGTACCGCAGGTTCTCCTGGAAGCCCGGCTTGAGCTCCGGCTCGCAGGCGTCCAGCCAGAAGGCGGTGATGCCGTACGGCTCCAGGTAGTTCTCCCGCACGCGCGACCACATGAACTCCCGGGCCTCCGGGTTCGTCGCGTCGTAGAAGGCGACCTGGACGGTGGAGGCGACCCCCTTGTCGGGCCAGTCGGCGTGCGCCGTCGGACCGTACTGGGTGCCGATGAAGTACCCGCGCTGCTCCATCAGGGAGTGGTTCTCGCTGAGCGGCGACACCGACGGCCAGACGCTCACCACCAGCTTGATGCCCAGCTCCTCCAGTTCGCGGACCATGGCAGCCGGGTCGGGCCACTCGGCCGGGTCGAACCTCCACTCGCCGAGGTGCGTCCAGTGGAAGAAGTCGCAGACGATCGCGGAGATCGGCAGCCCGCGGCGCTTGTACTCCCGTGCCACGGAGAGGAGTTCGTCCTGGGTGCGGTAGCGGAGCTTGCACTGCCAGAAGCCCGCCGCCCACTCCGGCAGCATGGGCGTGCGGCCGGTCACCGCGCTGTAGCGGCGCTGCCCGTCGGCCGGGGTGCCCGCGGTGATCCAGTAGTCGATCTGGCGGGCCGAGTCGGCCACCCAGCGGGTGCCGTTGCGGGCGAGCTCCACGCGGCCGATCGCCGGGTTGTTCCACAGCAGGGTGTAACCGCGGCTGGAGGCGAGGACCGGGATGGCGACCTCGGCGTTGCGCTGGACCAGGTCCAGGACCAGGCCCTTCTGGTCCAGCCTGCCGTGCTGGTGCTGGCCGAGCCCGTACAGCTTCTCGTCGTCGTAGGCGGCGAAGCGCTGCTCCAGGCGGTGGTGGCCGTTGCCGACGGCGGTGTACAGCCGCGGGCCGGGCCACCAGAAGTGGGCGCGGGCCTCCGCGAGGAGCTCGGACGAGTCCTCGGTGCGCAGGAAGCGGAGCTGTCCCTCGGCGTCGACGTGGACGGTCAGCGCGCCCACCGTCAACCGGGCTTCCCCGTCACCGATCTTGACCGTGCTCTCGGTGGCCGGCGGCTCGTCGAGCAGGGCACCCGGCAGTCCCTCCAGGACGGGCCCGCCGAGCCGGGCCCGCACCCGCACCGCGTCCGGGCCCCACGGCTCGACGCGTACGGTCTCCTGGCGCCCGCTCCACTCCAGCGCGCCGTCCCGCTCCCGGAACGTGCCGACGGTGGGGGAGGACTGCGCGAGGCTGACCTTGGGCTGTGTTGCGGCAGGCTGATTCACGAGGAGTGCTCCTGGAGGAATGCGGACAGGAAGGAACGCAGACAGGGGCGTGCCGCACAGGAACGGAACGCGGGGTGTGCGGTGTCCGGCAGGGGGGCGTCAGGACGCCGAGGGTGCCGGGCCCGTGCTCGCCCGGACCGTCAACTCGGGCTCGATCAGGATGACTTCGTCCTCACCGCGGCCCTCCAGCTTGGCGACGAGACGCTCCAGGGCATGCCGGCCCATCTCCTGGGCGGGGATGGCGACCGAGGTCAGCCGCACCGAGGCCTGGACGGCGACCTGCTCGGGGCAGATCGCGACCACCGAGACGTCCTCGGGGATGGCCCGGCCCTGCTGGCGCAGCAGAGCGAGCAGCGGCTCGACGGCCTGTTCGTTCTGCACGACGAAGCCCGTGGTGGACGGGCGCTCGTCGAGGATGCGGGCGAGGGTCACGGCCATCGCGTCGTACCCGCCGTCGCACGGCCGGTGCAGCAGCCGTACGCCCAACTCCTGGGCGCGCGAACGGAGTCCGTCCAGGGTGCGTTCGGCGAAACCGGTGTGCCGTTCGTAGACCGCGGGGGCCTCGCCGATGACAGCGATGTCGCGGTGCCCGAGCTTCGCGAGATGCTCGACGCACAGGGCGCCGGTGGCCCGGAAGTCGAGGTCGACGCAGGTCAGTCCGGAGGTGTCGGCGGGGAGTCCGATGAGCACGGACGGCTGGTCGGTGCCGCGCAGCAACGGCAGCCGCTCGTCGTCGAGTTCGACGTCCATCAGGATCATCGCGTCGGCGAGCCCGCTGCCGGTGACCCGGCGTACGGCGTCGGGGCCCTCCTCGCCGGTGAGCAGCAGGACGTCGTACCCGTGGGTCCGGGCGGTGGTGGCCACCGCGATGGCGATCTCCATCATCACCGGCACGTACATGTCGGTGCGGAGCGGGATCATCAGCGCGATGATGTTCGACCTGCTGCTGGCGAGTGCGCGGGCCCCGGCGTTCGGGTGGTAGCCGAGCTCGCGGATGCTCTCCTCGACCCGCTGCCGGGTGCTCGTCGAGATGGACCGCTTGCCACTGAGGACATAGCTCACCGTGCTCGCCGAGACTCCGGCGTGCTGGGCGACCTCGGCGAGGGTGACCATCCAGCTCTCCAAGCTTTGTGAAGCGCTTCGACAGTGCGCAGTACGAACAGGTGCGGGTGGGGGTGGTTCGACAGTAGCTCCCCCGGGAGTGGGTGTCCATAGGTTGTCGAAGCGCTTCGACTACGACGCTCGGGCGTGTTCCGCACAGACGAGCCCCCGACACCGCCGCCCCGACCGGGCCTGGCCGTTCACCACCTCGACGAGCCCGGCTCCCTGCCTACCACGCCCGGCCGCGGGGGGCCATGGAACGAGCGGCGGCGCACCGGAGCAGCCCGCGGGCGGGCGCCGGCGGGGATGGGCACCGTACATCCATTCCGGGCCCCTGTTCGCCTGCGGCGGCCCGTTCGGCCCGGTGGGGGCTCTTCGGGGCATCGGCGGCTGCAACTCCCGAGGGGCGCGGGGAACCGCGCGACCAGCCACAACGCACCCACAGTCGCCCGACAACCCGGCGCACGTTCGACCGGGCACCGGACCGCATCGCGTCGACATGGGCCGAACGGCCGCGCGAGGGGTGGTGACCTCGCCCCGGATCAGGTACATACGATCGGGTAGCACCCGTCGGTAACCATACGGCCCCCAAGATCCCGATTCACGACGAGGTGAGCCTGATGTCCGCACCGTCCACCAAGCCCGTCGTCACCGAGCGCGAGGCCCGCGAGGTGGCGGAGGCCGCCCGTGAGCAGGACTGGCGCAAGCCCAGCTTCGCCAAGGAACTGTTCCTCGGCCGGTTCCGGCTCGACCTCATCCACCCCCACCCCATGCCCCCCGAGGAGGACGCCCGGCGCGGCGAGGAGTTCCTGGCCGCGCTCCGCGACTTCTGCGAGACCAAGGTCGACGGCGCCCTCATCGAACGCGAGGCCCGCATCCCCGACGACGTCGTGGCCGGCCTCAAGGAGCTCGGCGCGTTCGGCATGAAGATCGACACCAAGTACGGCGGCCTCGGCCTCACCCAGGTGTACTACAACAAGGCGCTGGCCCTCGTGGGTTCCGCGAGCCCCGCGATCGGCGTGCTCCTCTCGGCGCACCAGTCGATCGGCGTCCCCCAGCCGCTCAAGCTGTTCGGCACCCAGGAGCAGAAGGAGAAGTTCCTGCCCCGGTGCGCCCGCACCGACATCAGCGCCTTCCTCCTGACCGAACCGGACGTCGGCTCCGACCCGGCACGCCTCGCGACCAGCGCGGTGCCCGACGGGGACGACTACGTCCTCGACGGAGTGAAGCTGTGGACCACCAACGGCGTGGTCGCCGACCTCCTCGTCGTCATGGCCCGTGTCCCGAGGTCCGAGGGCCACAAGGGCGGCATCACCGCCTTCGTCGTCGAGACCGACTCACCCGGCGTCACCGTCGAGAACCGCAACGCCTTCATGGGCCTGCGCGGCATCGAGAACGGCGTCACCCGCTTCCACCAGGTCAGGGTCCCGGCGGCCCACCGCATCGGCCCCGAGGGCGCGGGCCTGAAGATCGCCCTGACCACCCTCAACACCGGCCGCCTCTCGCTGCCCGCCTCCTGCGTGGCGGCCGGCAAGTGGTGCCTGAAGATCGCCCGCGAATGGTCCGCCGCCCGCGAGCAGTGGGGCAAGCCGATCGCCCACCACGAGGCCGTCGGCTCCAAGATCTCCTTCATCGCGGCGACCACCTTCGCCCTGGAGGCCGTCCTGGACCTGTCCTCCCAGATGGCCGACGAGAACCGCAACGACATCCGTATCGAGGGCGCCCTCGCCAAGCTCTACGCCTCCGAGATGGCCTGGCTCGTCGCCGACGAACTCGTGCAGATCCGCGGCGGCCGCGGCTTCGAGACCGCCGAGTCCCTGCGGGCCCGCGGCGAGAAGGCCGTCCCCGCCGAACAGGTCCTGCGCGACCTGCGCATCAACCGCATCTTCGAGGGCTCGACGGAGATCATGCACCTGCTGATCGCCCGCGAGGCCGTCGACGCCCACCTGTCCGTCGCCGGCGACCTCATCGACCCGGAGAAGTCCCTCGGCGACAAGGCGAAGGCGGGTGCGAACGCCGGCGTCTTCTACGCCAAGTGGCTCCCCAAGCTCGTCGCGGGACCGGGCCAACTGCCCAACTCCTACAGCGAGTTCAAGCGCGAGGTCGACCTCTCGACCCACCTGCGCTACGTCGAGCGCACGGCCCGCAAACTCGCCCGCTCCACCTTCTACGCCATGTCCCGCTGGCAGGGCCGCATGGAGACCAAGCAGGGCTTCCTCGGCCGGATCGTCGACATCGGCGCCGAGCTCTTCGCGATGAGCGCGGCCTGCGTACGCGCCGAACTCCTGTACACCACCGAGGCCCACGGCCGCGAGGCCTACCAGCTCGCCGACGCCTTCTGCCACCAGTCCCGGCTGCGCGTCGAGGAACTCTTCGGCCGCCTGTGGAACAACACCGACGACCAGGACCGCAAGGTCGTCAAGGGCGTCCTGTCCGGCACCTACGCCTGGCTGGAGGACGGCATCGTCGACCCCTCGGGCGAGGGCGTCTGGATCGCGGACGCCACCCCCGGCCCCTCCGAGAAGGAGAACGTCCACCGCCCCGTCCGCTGACGGAACACGACAGCGCGCCCCCCGAGAGGGGGACGCGCTGTCCTCCTACACCGTCCTTACGGCCACAATGGAGGGATGAGCGACAGTCCAGCCCCTCTCGCCGACCCGCACCTGGTCTACGACCCTCTCGCGGGTGACGGCCCCAAGGACGTGGTGATCCTCGGTTCCACCGGCTCGATCGGCACCCAGGCCATCGACCTCGTGCTGCGCAACCCCGACCGGTTCCGGGTGACCGCGCTCTCCGCCAACGGCGGCCGGGTCGCGCTCCTCGCCGAGCAGGCGCACCGGCTCGGAGTGCGGACCGTCGCCGTGGCCCGCGAGGACGTCGTACCGGAGCTGAAGGAAGCCCTGAAGGCGCGATACGGCACCGGCGAACCGCTCCCCGGGATCCTCGCCGGACCGGACGCGGCCACCCAGCTCGCCGCCTCCGACGCGCACACCGTGCTCAACGGCATCACCGGCTCCATCGGACTCGCCCCGACCCTCGCCGCCCTGGAGGCGGACCGCACCCTCGCGCTCGCCAACAAGGAGTCGCTCATCGTGGGCGGCCCGCTGGTCAAGGCCCTCGCCAAGCCCGGGCAGATCATCCCCGTCGACTCCGAGCACGCGGCCCTCTTCCAGGCCCTGGCCTCCGGGACCCGCGCCGACGTGCGCAAGCTGGTCGTGACGGCGTCCGGCGGCCCCTTCCGCGGCCGTACCAGGGAAGAACTCGCGCACGTCACCGTCGAGGACGCCCTCGCCCACCCCACCTGGGCCATGGGCCCGGTCATCACGATCAACTCCGCGACCCTCGTCAACAAGGGCCTGGAGGTCATCGAGGCACACCTCCTCTACGACATTCCCTTCGACCGCATTGAGGTGGTCGTGCATCCCCAGTCGTATGTCCACTCGATGGTTGAGTTCACGGACGGATCCACGATCGCCCAGGCGACGCCCCCCGACATGCGCGGACCGATCGCCATCGGCCTCGGCTGGCCCGAGCGGGTCCCCGACGCCGCCCCCGCCTTCGACTGGAGCAAGGCGTCGACGTGGGAGTTCTTCCCGCTCGACAACGACGCGTTCCCCTCGGTCAACCTCGCGAGACACGTCGGACAGCTCGCGGGCACGGCCCCGGCGGTGTTCAATGCGGCCAACGAGGAGTGCGTGGAGGCCTTCCGGGCCGGCGCACTGCCGTTCAACGGGATCATGGAGACCGTGACCCGGGTGGTGGACGAGCACGGCACCCCGCGCGGGGGAACCTCGCTCACCGTCGCGGACGTCCTCGAAGCGGAGACCTGGGCGCGGACCCGGGCCCGGGAACTGACGGCACAGACGGCGGAGGCCCGTGCATGACGACCCTGATGTTCATCCTCGGCATAGTGCTCTTCGCCTTCGGCCTCCTGGTGTCGATCGCGTGGCACGAGCTGGGGCACCTGTCCTTCGCCAAGCTCTTCGGCATCCGCGTGCCGCAGTACATGGTCGGCTTCGGCCCGACCGTCTGGTCGCGCAGGAAGGGTGAGACGGAGTACGGCATCAAGGCCGTCCCCTTCGGCGGCTACATCCGCATGATCGGCATGTTCCCGCCCGGCGACGACGGCCGGATAAGCGCACGCTCCACCTCGCCCTGGCGCGGCATGATCGAGGACGCCCGCTCGGCCGCCTTCGAGGAGCTCCAGCCCGGCGACGAGAAGCGCCTCTTCTACACCCGCAAGCCCTGGAAGCGCGTCATCGTGATGTTCGCGGGCCCCTTCGCGAACCTGATCCTCGCGGTCGCCCTGTTCCTCACGGTCCTCATGGGCTTCGGCATCTCCCAGCAGACCAACACGGTCAGCTCGGTCTCCAAGTGCGTCATCGCCCAGAGCCAGAACCGCGAGACCTGCAAGGCCTCCGACCCCGCCTCCCCGGCCGCGGCCGCCGGCCTCAAGGCGGGCGACAAGATCGTCGCGTTCGACGGCGTGCGCACCGACGACTGGAACAAGCTCTCCGACCTCATCCGCGCCAACCCCGACAAGACGGTCCCGATCGTCGTCGAGCGCGACGGCAAGGACGTCACCCTCACGGCGAAGATCGCCAGCAACCAGGTCGCCAAGAAGGACTCCAGCGGCCAGTACGTCCAGGGCGAGTACGTCACCGCGGGCTTCCTCGGCTTCAGCGCCGCCACCGGCATCGTCAAGCAGGACTTCGGCGACTCCGTGGTGTGGATGGGCGACCGCGTCGGCGAGGCCGTCGACTCCCTCGCCGCCCTCCCCGGCAAGATCCCCGCCCTGTGGAACGCGGCCTTCGGCGACGCCCCGCGCGAGCCGGACTCCCCGATGGGCGTGGTCGGCGCGGCGAGGGTCGGCGGCGAGATCTTCACCCTGGACATCCCGCCCACCCAGCAACTCGCCATGGCGCTGATGCTGGTGGCGGGCTTCAATCTCTCCCTGTTCCTGTTCAACATGCTCCCGCTGCTCCCCCTGGACGGCGGCCACATCGCCGGCGCCCTGTGGGAGTCCCTGCGCCGCAACCTGGCCAAGGTCCTCAGGCGCCCGGACCCGGGCCCGTTCGACGTGGCGAAGCTGATGCCGGTGGCCTATGTGGTGGCGGGGATCTTCATCTGCTTCACGATCCTCGTTCTGATCGCCGACGTCGTTAACCCGGTGAGAATCTCCTAGCCATACGGCGTTCGAGGCGGCCCGGCGCATTGCGTGCCGGGCCGTTCTCCATTGAGTGGGTTTGAGCGGCGTGATGTGCTCGCGGCCGCACCCGTGCCGTAATCTCGAAGCCTGGAGCCCGCCGCTGACGGGACCTGGACCTTGATCCACGACTTGGGGTTGCACAGCAGATGACTGCGATTTCTCTCGGCATGCCGTCCGTTCCGACCAGGGTTGCCGAGCGCCGCAAGAGCCGGCAGATCCAGGTCGGGTCTGTGGCGGTCGGCGGCGACGCCCCCGTCTCCGTGCAGTCGATGACCACGACGCGTACGTCCGACATCGGCGCCACCCTCCAGCAGATCGCCGAGCTCACCGCCTCGGGCTGCCAGATCGTGCGCGTGGCCTGTCCCACACAGGACGACGCCGACGCCCTCGCGACCATCGCCCGGAAGTCGCAGATCCCGGTCATCGCCGACATCCACTTCCAGCCCAAGTACGTCTTCGCGGCCATCGAGGCCGGCTGCGCCGCGGTCCGCGTCAACCCCGGCAACATCAAACAGTTCGACGACAAGGTCAAGGAGATCGCCAAGGCCGCGCGCGACCACGGCACCCCGATCCGCATCGGTGTGAACGCGGGCTCCCTCGACCGCCGCCTGCTCCAGAAGTACGGCAAGGCGACCCCCGAGGCCCTGGTCGAGAGCGCCCTGTGGGAAGCCTCCCTCTTCGAGGAGCACGACTTCCGGGACATCAAGATCTCCGTCAAGCACAACGACCCGGTCGTCATGATCGAGGCGTACAAGCAGCTCGCCGCGCAGTGCGACTACCCGCTGCACCTCGGCGTGACGGAGGCGGGCCCGGCGTTCCAGGGCACGATCAAGAGCGCGGTGGCCTTCGGAGCCCTCCTGTCCCAGGGCATCGGCGACACCATCCGCGTCTCTCTCTCGGCCCCGCCGGTCGAGGAGGTCAAGGTCGGCAACCAGATCCTGGAGTCCCTGAACCTCAAGCAGCGCGGCCTGGAGATCGTCTCCTGCCCGTCCTGCGGCCGTGCCCAGGTCGACGTCTACAAGCTGGCCGAGGAGGTCACCGCGGGTCTGACCGGCATGGAGGTCCCCCTCCGCGTCGCCGTCATGGGCTGCGTGGTGAACGGCCCGGGCGAGGCCCGCGAGGCCGACCTCGGCGTCGCCTCCGGCAACGGCAAGGGTCAGATCTTCGTCAAGGGCGAGGTCATCAAGACCGTCCCCGAGTCCAAGATCGTGGAGACCCTCATCGAGGAGGCCATGAAGCTGGCCGAGCAGATGCAGGACGCGGGCGTGGAGTCGGGCGAGCCGTCGGTGTCGGTGGCGGGCTGACGGGTTTCTCGTCGTCCGGGTCCTCCGAACACCGGTCCAGGTGACTTCAGCCCGTCCGGCGTTTGAGGACGAGGCCCCTTCAGGGCCGATGGGGGTCTGGGGGCGCAGCCCCCAGGCACGGCAACACAAGTCAACAGTCACCGGAAGAGAAACGGCACCCCAACACGGGTCGGCACGGCTCAGCTTCCGCAGGTACAGTGCGGAGATCAGCAGACCCCAGTGTGAGGCCCCGCCCGTGTTGACCCAGACGACCTCCCGGGTCCTCGAACCGAGCGACCTGGACGCCGCGCTCGCCGTCCTCGACCGCGATCCGGTCGCGAACGCCTTCGTGACGTCGAGGGTCCAGGTCGCCGGCCTCGACCCCTGGCGGCTCGGCGGCGAGATGTGGGGCTGGTACGAGGACGGCATGCTCACGTCCCTCTGCTACGCCGGCGCCAACCTCGTCCCGATCTGCGCCACCCCGCGGGCCGTCCGGGCCTTCGCCGACAGGGCGAGGAGGGCCGGCCGCCGCTGCTCCTCCATCGTCGGCCCCGCCGAACCCACCGCCCAGCTCTGGCGCCTGCTGGAACCGAGCTGGGGCCCGGCCCGGGACGTCCGCGCCCACCAGCCCCTCATGGTCACCGACCGCATGCCCACCGACGTCGCCCCGGACCCGTACGTCCGCCGCGTCCGCAAGGACGAGATGGAGACGATCATGCCGGCCTGCGTGGCGATGTTCACGGAGGAGGTCGGCGTCTCCCCGCTGGCCGGCGACGGCGGCCTCCTCTACCAGGCCCGCGTCGCCGAACTGGTCGGCTCCGGACGCTCCTTCGCCCGCATCGACGAGCACGGCAAGGTCGTCTTCAAGGCGGAGATCGGCGCCGCGACGGACCGCGCCTGCCAGATCCAGGGCGTCTGGGTGGCCCCCGAGTACCGGGGCAGGGGAGTGGCGGCCCCGGGAATGGCCGCCGTGCTGCGCTACGCCCTCGCGGACGTGGCCCCGGTGGTCAGCCTCTACGTCAACGACTTCAACACGGCGGCGAGAAGGACGTACACCAGGGTCGGCTTCCGCGAGGTGGGCGCCTTCATGAGCGTCCTCTTCTGAGCGCGGCTGCCTGTACGCTCCCGGCATGGACCTCGTCATCGGCCCCCTGGACCTGTCCGCCCACGTGGACGAGGCCCTCGCGGTCCAGGCCATCGCCTTCGGCCTCGGTGCCGACGAGGTGGCGGTCCGCCGCCAGATCGTCCTGCGCCACATGACCTACCCCGGCGCGCGAGCCCTCGGCGCGACGGTCGGCGGCACCCTCGTGGGCTTCGTGTACGGCATGCCCAACGACCGCACCCACTGGTGGTCCACCGTCGTCGAGCCCTACCTCCGGGCCCAGCACAACGACATCTGGCTCGACGACTCCTTCGTGATCACCGAGCTGCACGTGCACCCGCACCACCAGAACCGCGGCATCGGCCGGTCCCTGATCACCACGATCACCGACGGCGCCACCCAGCCCCGCTCGATCCTCTCCGCGATCGACACCGACAGCCCGGCCCGCGGCCTGTACCACTCCCTCGGCTACCAGGACCTCGCCCGCCAGGTCCTCTTCCCGAGCGCCCCGAAGCCGTACGCCGTGATGGGCGCCCCGCTGCCGCTGCGGCGCCGCTGACACCGGATTTCCGCCCCCACCGCGCGCCCGGCTAACCTCCTTGCCATCACCCTTTCCCGGCAGGAGTACGAGAATCATGGCCAACGCACCGGTCCAGCGCATGTCCCAGTTGATGGCGAAGACGCTGCGCGACGACCCGGCGGACGCCGAGGTCCTCAGCCACAAGCTGCTCGTGCGCGCCGGGTACGTCCGCCGCACCGCCGCCGGCATCTGGTCCTGGCTGCCGCTCGGCAAGAAGGTGCTGGCCAACGTCGAGCGGATCGTCCGCGAGGAGATGGACGCGATCGGCGCCCAGGAGGTGCTGCTCCCCGCCCTGCTGCCGCGCGAGCCCTACGAGGCGACGGGCCGCTGGGAGGAGTACGGCGCCGAGCTGTTCCGGCTCCAGGACCGCAAGGGCGGCGACTACCTCCTCGGCCCGACCCACGAGGAGATCTTCACCCTGCTGGTGAAGGACCAGGCGTCCTCCTACAAGGACCTGCCGGTCATCCTCTACCAGATCCAGCACAAGTACCGTGACGAGGCCCGCCCGCGGGCCGGCATCCTGCGCGGCCGCGAGTTCCTGATGAAGGACTCGTACTCCTTCGACACCGAGGACGAGGGCCTGGCCCGGTCCTACGCCCTGCACCGCCAGGCCTACCAGAAGGTCTTCGAGCGGCTCGGCCTCGACTACCGCATCTGCGCCGCGACCGCCGGTGCCATGGGCGGCTCCAAGTCGGAGGAGTTCCTGGCCCCGGCCGAGGCCGGCGAGGACACCTTCGCCGACTGCCCGAACTGCGACTTCGCGGCCAACACCGAGGCGATCACCTACGAGTTGAAGCCGGTGGACGGCTCCGCCGTGCCCGCCCTCGAAGAGATCCCCACCCCGGACACCCCCACCATCGAGACCCTCGCCGCCCAGCTCGGCGTCGAGGCCTCCGCCACCCTCAAGAACCTCCTCGTGAAGGTCGACGGCGAGATCGTGGCCGTCGGCGTCCCCGGCGACC
>NZ_LJBR01000268.1 GCF_001282115.1 Streptomyces sp. NRRL B-24085
GCCCGGCCCCGACGGCCTGCCCGCGGAGCCCGTGCCGCCCCCGGCCGGGCAACTGCCGCCCCCGGACGACGGCTTCGAACCCTGGCCCGCCTACGCCGACCTCGCCCTCGGTGACCATCTGCTGCGCCGCGTCGCGCCCTTCGAACCGGACGCCGCCGTCAACCCCTCGGCCGACGGACTCGGCATCGAGTACAACCGGCCCCCGCGCATCGCCCCGCACCTCGACACCGAGTCGATCCGGATGCAGGGCCCGCCCGGTGAACGCCGCGGCAGGCCCTTCCCGTTCATGATGATGATGGCCCCGCTGGTCATGGGCCTGGTCATGATGAGCCTGTTCCGCACCTTCTACTTCGTCGTCTTCATCTTCTTCACACCGATGATGGCGGTCAGCAACTGGATCATGGGCCGCCGCTCGGGCCGCAAGGCACAGGAGGAGGCGCTCCGGCTGTACCGGCTGCGCCGGGCCGCCCTGGAGCTGGAGATGCGGGACGCCACCGTCGAGGAACGCGACCTGCGCAACGCGACCTTCCCCGACCCGGCCACCGTGCTGCTCACCGCCACCGGCCCCGGCAGCCTGCTCTGGCAGCGCCGCCGCCGTGACCCCGACCACCTCACCCTGCGGCTCGGCACGGTCACCCGCCCATCCCTCAAGCGCATCGACGACCAGGCCCGCGAGTCCAACCACCGCCATGTCCACTGGCGCCTGGCCGACGCGCCGTTCGGCGTCGAACTCGCCGACCTCGGCGTCGTCGGTCTCGCCGGGCCCGGCGACACCCCGCGCACGGTGGCCTGCTGGGCCGTCGCCCAGGCGGCCGTGCTGCACAGTCCGCGGGACCTGAGGATCGTCGTGCTGACCGGCGACGAACACGCGGACGCGTGGGGCTGGGTGCGCTGGCTGCCGCACCTCAGGCCCGGCCGCCCCGGGAGCGTCATCGCGCTCGGCAACGACCCCGAGTCCATCGCCCACCGCGTCAACGAACTCGTCGCCGACATCCAGGCCCGCGCCGGCGCCCAGGCCTCCTCCGCCCTCGGCCACACGCTGCTCAGCGAGCCCGACGTCCTGGTCGTCGTCGACGGCGCCAGGCGCCTCAGGGACGTTCCAGGCGTCATCCAACTCCTCACCCAGGGGCCGCGGGTGCGCATCTTCAGCCTGTGCGTGGACGAACGCGAGCGGCTGCTGCCCGAGGAGTGCACCGCCGTCGTCACGGCCGAGGGCAACCGGCTCACCGTACGCACCTCGGGTGCCCCCGCCGTCGAGGGCATCCGGGCCGACCTGGTGGACGCCGACTGGTGCGAGGAGGTCGCCCGGGCACTGGCCCCGATACGCGATGTGACCGTCGACAGCGAGTCCGGGCTGCCCACCGAGGTACGGCTGCTGCCACTGCTCGGCCAGGAGCCGCCCGACCCCGCCGCGCTGGCCGCGCAGTGGGCCCGCCGGCCGGCATCCACGGCGTTCGTGCTCGGCACCGGTTACGAGGGGACACTCCGCCTCGACCTGGTGCGGGACGGGCCGCACGGCCTCATCGGCGGAACCACCGGGTCCGGCAAGTCCGAGCTGCTGCAAACCATGATCGCCTCGCTGGCCGCGGCCAACCGGCCCGACGAACTGACCTTCGTCCTGGTCGACTACAAGGGCGGCAGCGCCTTCCGCGAGTGCGCCGAACTCCCGCACACCCTCGGTATGATCACCGACCTCGACGGCCATCTCGTCGAGCGCGCCCTGGCCTCCCTCGACGCGGAACTGCGCCGCCGCGAAAGAGTGCTGGCCGAGGTCGAGGCCAAGGATCATCCCGAGTACCGGGCGAAGCGGGCCCGCGACCCACAACTGCCGCCCTTGCCACGCCTGTTGCTCGTCATCGACGAGTTCGCCACCCTCGTGCGCGAACTCCCCGAGTTCGTACCAGGGTTGATCAGCCTCGCCCAGCGCGGGCGCTCGCTCGGTCTGCATCTCATCCTGGCCACCCAGCGGCCCGGCGGCTCGGTCAGCAACGAGATCCGCGCCAACACCAACCTGCGGATCGCACTGCGCGTCACGGACCGCGCCGAGAGCCAGGACATCATCAACGCACCTGACGCCGTCAGCATCTCGCCCGCCAACCCGGGACGGGCCCTGATCCGGCGCGGTTCCGGGGCGCCCACGCCCTTCCAGAGCGCCTGGGCCGGAGCGGAACGCGGTGGCCCGGGCTCCGCCGAACGGGGCGCGTCCGCCCGGCCGGTGCGCGGTGTCGAGCTGACCTGGGCCCGGCTCGGCCGCCCCGCCGACGTCAGTGCCCACGAGGAGGACGAGGCCGCCACGGCGGTGGTCCCGGGGGAGGAGCCCCTCACCGATCTGCGGGCCCTGGTCGACGCCATCGGCCGGGCCGCCGAGCTGCTCGACGACTACCAGCCGCAGCCCAGCCCCTGGCTGCCCGCGATGGCCGACAGCGTCGGCGTGGGGGAGCTGCCGCCGGTCCCGAAGACCCCGCCCGGCGCGCTCCCGCTCGTCCCGTACGCCCTGCTCGACATCCCGCAGCTCCAGGAACAGCGGCTCGGCACCATCGACTTCGCCACCTTCGGCCACCTCTACGTCATCGGCTCACCGCGCACCGGCCGCACCCAGGTCCTGCGCACCGTCGCGGGCGCCGCCGCCCTCGCGATCCCCAGCTCCGACCTGCACATCTACGGCATCGACGCGGCCGGCGGCGGGCTCGGCCCCCTGGAATCCCTGCCGCACTGCGGGGCTGTCGTCCCCCGCCACGACACCGAGCGGCTGGAGCGGCTCATCTCCCGCTTGAGCGGTGAGTTGACGGTACGTCAGCGCTTGCTCTCGCAGCACGACTGCGCCGGGCTCGACGAACTGCGCACCAAGCTCTCCAAGGACCGCCGCCCCGCCCGGATACTGCTGCTCATCGACGGCTGGGACGCGCTCAGCGCACTGCTCGACGACTACGACGGCGGACGCGTCTACACCGAGGTCGTCCGTCTGCTCCGGGAGGGCGCGGCCGCCGGCGTCCACGTCATCGCCACCTCCGAACGCCTGCTGCTGGGCGGCCGGCTCGCCGCCCACAACGACCAGCGGCTGCTGCTGCGGCAGGCCGACCCCAGTGACTACAACCTCGCCGGCATGAGCCGTCACAAGGTGCCCAAGCACATCCCCGCGGGCCGCGGCTGGCTCGCCCCCAGCGGCATCGAGGCCCAGATCGCGCTCCTCCCGGCCGAGGACGGCGCCGACCAGGGCGACGCGCTGCGCGAGATCGGACGCCGTACGACCGCACGGGACGCGGCGGTCCCCGGGGTCCGGCGGCCGTTCGGCATCGCGGAACTACCCGCGCTGATCGGCTTCCAGGAGGCCGTCGACCAGGTCCCCGAGGCGGACCGGCGCCCGCTGTACGCCCTCCTCGGCGTCGGCGGCGACACCGGGGCGCCCCTCGGCTACGACTTCGCGGCCGGCGGCGGCTCGTTCATGGTCGCGGGCCCGCCGCGCACCGGGCGCAGTACGACGCTCGCCTCCATGTGCGTCTCCCTGCTCCTCGGCGGCACCTCGCTGGTCGTGATCACACCCCGCGAGTCCCAGCTCCGCCAGCTCGCCGCGCACGACCTCGCGCAGGTCCTCACGGACCCCGACCCCTCAGCGGAGGCCGTCACCGAGGCCCTCGACGCGGTAGCGGGCAAGCCGACCGTGGTCGTCGTGGACGACGCCGACCTGCTCCTGAGCTGCAAGGCCGACAAGGTCCTGCGCCAGGTCGCCGCCGCCGGACGCGACCGCCGCCAGGGCCTGCTGCTGGCCGGGCTGCCCGAGTCGATGAGCTCCCTTGGCTGGGTCGGCATGGCCCGCCGCTCCCGTCGCGGCATCCTCCTGGGCCCCAAGAGCATCGCCGAGGGCGATCTCATCGGCGTCCGCATCGCGACGGAACAGGTCCGCACCCCGCTCCCCGCGGGCCGTGGCTGGACGGCGAGCGAGTCGGGTACGCCCATCATGGTCCAGGTGCCGCTGACGGTCCTGGGAGGATAGCCGGACACCGGAAAGAGGGGTGACGCGAGACCGCGTCACCCCTCCTCGCCGTAGGACGGCCCGGTCTAGCCCTCCTGCGCCGCCGTGACATCGTTCGCGATCGTCTGGTCCGACTCCGCGATCGCCTCGGCGATGTCGTTGAAACTGTCCGCATACGCCTTGATGTTGGCTGCGGACTCGTGCATCTGCTTGCTGAAGTTCTCGTACGCCGACTGGAGCGCCGGGCTCGCCTTCTCGAAGACCAGGCCGTCCTGGAGGAGGTTGCTGACCGTGGTCTCCAGGTTGGTCAACTCCGTGCTGATGTCGGTGAGTTTGGTGCCCATGTTCGTCGCGGTCCGGGCGATCTCGTCGTAGTCGAAGACGACGTCCTGGTTGCCGCTCAGGGTTGCTGCCATGCTGTGTGCCTCCTGCTGCCCGGGTGCTGCTCAGCCGTTGCTGTTGACCTTGTCGGCGATGTCCTGGTCCATGTCCTGGACGGACTGCATGATCTGGCGGAACTGCTCCGCGAAGCCCTTGATGCTGTCGGTGGCGTCCTTCAGGGACTGGGTGAACTTCTCGTACTGCGCCTGCAGCGCCGGACTGGCCTTGGTGAGGACCAGGGCGTTGTCCAGAAGCGTGTCGACCTCCGTCTTGGCCTCGTCCATGCGCGGGACCAGGGTCTCCTCGACGCTCGTGTCGAGGAGGTTGGAGACGCGTTCGATCTCGGAGTACGACAGGGAGATGTTGGCTGCCATGCGTGACTGACCTTTCTCATGGGTCCTGCGGGCCGGCCCGGCCGGGGACTACTCCTCGTCCTCCTCGGGTTCGGACCAGTCGTCGTACGGGCCGGGGCGTGTGGAGACGGTCGTGTTGCCGTCGGCGTCGGTGGTGGTCATGGTCCCGGAGCCGTCCTCGTCGATCACGACCTGCGTGGTGGTCTTCGAACCGTCCGCGTACGTGGTCTCCATCGTGTAGTCGCGCACGTCGAAGGAGTCGCCGTTCGGCGGCTCGATGACCTGCGGCGCGGAGTCGTAGGTGGTGACGGAGGTGTAGGACTGGCCGTCCGGGGTGGTGATGGTGGACGTCTCCTTCATCACGTTGTAGTCGTCGTCCAGCTCGACTGTGACGTCGACCTTGCCCTGTTCGTCCTCGTAGGTGTACGAGGTCGGCGGGTTGTCGGCGGGCTTGTCCGGGGGATCGCCGGGATCGGTGGGCGCGTCGTCGTCGTTGATCCACGTCTCGCACCAGCCTGGGGCGTCGTCGGCGTTGCAGACCGTGCCGATGTCCGCGTCCGGGTGTTCGGCGAAGTAGTCGGAGGCGCCGATGTCCTGGAGATAGGCGTCCCAGGCGTCCTTGTCGTTCTGCCAGGTGTCGTAGGCCTCCTTGTCGTTCTTCCACTCGTCCAGGCCGATGCTGCCGCTCATCAGTCCGGCGGCGGAGGAGAGCTGGGCGTCGGCGTTGAAGAAGGCGTCCGAGACCCCGCTGAAGGTGTCGGCGAGTTCGGTGAGCCCGTCCTTTGCCTGTTGCGTGCGTGAACTGGACCGTGTGTAGAAGAGGTTGAAGGCGTACGAGAGGTCGGAGGAGCCGAACAGTGCCTTGCGCTCGGAGCTGGTGGCCTCGCCGACCTCCTTGAACACTCCGGTCGCGCCACCGGAGTCGGCGGCGTCCGCGAGGTCGCGCATCTGTGCCTGCACGTTGTGCAGGGCGCCGTAGTCGATGGAGAAGTCGGGCACCGCGCCTCCCGCTCGGTCCTGTCCCGGGCGGCCCCGGGATCCCTTCTGGTCCCTCCACGCACCGGCAGCCCCGAAAGGTTCAACTTCCTCAACCGGAAATCCTGACGCGTCGGTTGAACCTTTTGACAGCCCCGAAGCGTGGACGGTGCGACAGGTCCCCGACCGAAGGAGCGTGTGAACCGATGGCCCGTCCCGCCGACTGGAGCGCGCTCGGCCTGGACAGCGACCCGACACCGGGCGACGCGGACCGGATCGACGCGCTGATCACCTCCCAGGACGACCTGGTCGAGCTGGCGGACACCATCGACTCGGGCCTGAACGACATCCTCGACACCACCGACGGGGCCTTCGTCGGCAAGACGGCCGACGCGCTGCGCGAGGTGATCGACGGCGATCTGCGGAACTACGTGTCCACCTTCCGGCAGGCACACGTGGACGTGCAGACCGCGCTGCGCACCTACGCCGGTGTGATGCGTGAGCAACAGCGTCGTGCGGACGCCACGTTGGAGGCGGCGGCCGCACTCGCGGAGGACGACGAGGCGGGCCGCGAGACCCACAGGTCCACCGCCGAGGACGCCAGGGACACGCTTCAGGACGCGGCGAGCACGGCCGCGTCGACGATCCGCGACGCGGCGGACAGCATCGCCTCGCCCATCGACGAGTGCGAGGAGATCTGGAAGGCGCTGGGCTGGCTGGCGCTGATCCTCGTCATCCCGGCGATGATCGTCGGCGGTCCGCTCGCCCTGTTCACCATCGCGCTCAACGTGGCTCTGCTGATCAAGACCGCGGTGGACTTCTCGCAGGGCAAGGCGAGCATCACCGACCTGGTGCTGTCGATCATCGGGATCATCGCGCCCACCACCAAGGGCATCAACCTCGCCAACGTCTGGAAGGGCCTGAAGGGTGCCGGGATCGACGCCTGGGCAGGGGGCAAGAACCTCTTCCTCGGCGGCCCCAACGCGCTCGGTCTCTTCGGCCGTCTCGGCCTCGGCGTCGACGACGCCTTCCGGGCCACCCACGTGTGGCTGAACAACGGGTTGAAGGGAATCGGCGGACTGCACGTCCCGAACCTGGCGTTCATGCCGGGCATCAAGGGCTTCACGATGACCGGAGGTTCCTTCGGCAGGGGTTTCGGCGTCATCCCCGCCTCCGCCGAGCTGACCGTGATCAACCTGACGGGCGCGAAGACGTTCTTCGGTCTGCGATCCGTGATCGGCGGTCTCAACGGCATCCGGGGCCTTGGCAGTTCACTCGGTTCCACCATGATCAACGGCGTACGTGGCCTGAACGGGCTGCGGTTCTTCCTGCCCGTGGCCGCGGACGAGCTGGGGCACGGCCTGGGCTTCGCGCTGAAGATCGGCGTCATCGACCGCGGCGTCTTCGGCCTGTACCGCTACGGTGCCTTCGCCGGCGGGCAGTTCCTCGGCGCGACGAGCAAGATCAGCGGCGGCGTCGCGGCCGGCCTCGACGTGCTGCGGCCCGGCGCGGGCCTCGGCTCCCTGCCCAGCATCAGCACCGGGCAGTTCACGCCGAACGTCACGAGCGGCGGCATGGCCTCGGGCCTCGGGAACATGTCGCCGACCTCGCTGTCCGGCTCGATCGGCACGATCAACCTCAGCGGCTTCAACGGCCTCGGCGGCAAGCTCACCGTCTCGGTGCCCGGCATCGACGCCCGCTTCGTCGACATCCCCTCGACGGGCGGGTTCGGCAGCGTCGGCCGGATCGACCTGCCGACGCTGGGCCCGGTGTCCTCGGTGACCGTGCCGGGGACGGGCGGTATCCACGTGCCGTCGATCAGCACGGGTGCCGGGGCGCTGGACGGCGGACCGGTCAACGTGCCGAGCCTGGGTTCCGTCGGAGCCGGCGGCGCGCGAATCTCCCCGCCCTCGGTGGGCGTCGGCCACCTCGACGGCCTGCCGTCGGTGTCGACACCGACGGTGGGGCACATCAACCTCCCGGCGACCGGACAGGTCGACGTCCCGTCCGTCGGGCAGGTGAACGTGCCGAGCCTGGGCTCGGTGTCGTCCGGCTCCCATGCCGTGCACGTCGACATGCCGAGCGTGGACGCGCGGATCACCGACATCCCGGCGGCGGGCACGATCGCCCGCGTCGACATGCCGTCGGCGGGGCGGCTGGACCTGCCGTCGGTGAACCTGTCGCGCTTCGACACACCGTCGGTGCACACCGGGCGTGTGGACCTGCCGTCCGTGAACATCGCCCGGGCCGACGTGCCGTCGGTCGACGTGCGCGGGGTGAGCGGTGCTGACGTCAACGTCGGCCGGGTGGAGGTGCCTTCGGTGGGGACGGGCGGGGCGAACGGCGCCGACCTGCACCTCACCCACGCCGACGTACCCTCCGGGGCGACCGCCGCGCACGTCGACGTACCGTCGGCCATCGCCGACACCCCCGCCGTGAACCTCGCCCACGTGGACGTCCCCGCCCTCGGC
>NZ_LJBR01000269.1 GCF_001282115.1 Streptomyces sp. NRRL B-24085
GCGGTGGTGCTCGGCGGCTGGTCGAGGTGGGGGGTGGTCGGGCGGTGGATTCCGGCGGCTGTGCGGGGTGTGTGCTTCGCGGATGTGCGGGGTCGTACTGCCGGTCGGAGCGGTGGCCCCTGGCGTGGGGTCTTCGGCGGCTGGGCGCGGTGGCGCGGTGGGGCTTGTGTCGCCGAGGGGACCCCTGAGGTCGCCGGGCGCTTACCCCTCGGGTAATCGACCCCCGTTCGCCCCGCGTGTCAGGCTCATCCGGGTACGGAGCCCCACCGAACAGGAGGACACCATGACCGCCTACGGCATCGCCCACCTGCGGGAAGCCGCGCCGCATCCGGAGATCGCCGAGTACATCGAGCGCATCACCGCCACCTTCGAGCCGTACGGCGGACGCTTCCTCGTGCACGGCGCGCAGCACGAGGTGAAGGAGGGCAGCTGGCCGGGTCACGTCGTGGTGATCGGGTTCCCCGGGATCGCGGAGGCGCGGGCCTGGTGGGACTCCGCCGCGTACCAGGAGATCGCGCCGCTGCGGTCACGGCACATCGAGGGCGACATCATCCTGGTCGAGGGCGTTCCCGACGGCTACGACCCCGCGGTCACCGCGAAGGCGCTGCGGGACTCGCTCACGTCGTGAGGGGCGGTCGCGCTCCCCGACTCCCGTGACCCACGGGGCTGTTGGATACTGGGGCGCCAGCACAGGGAAGGGGGAGGTTCGCGTGCCGGACGGACGTGAAGTGGACCAGTCGGAGTTGCTGGGCGTCGCCAAGGACGAGGAGCGGGCCCGTAGCCTGCTCCGCGCGCTGCGCACCCTGAGCACCGGACCCGATCCGAAGCTGCGGGAGATGGCCCGCGGGGTGCTGCGCGGCGACCTCACCGCCGAACAGGCCTTCACCGACCCGGAGTACACCGCCGCCCTCTTCTCCGGCGCCGACAAGATCCGCCGCGCGGGGGAGCAGCGCACCGACGCCGAGGCCCGCGAGGCGAGCGAACGGTTCGGTGCGTGGCAGGAGGCGCGGAGCGCCGAGGACGAACACGAGGGGCCGGGCCAGGGCCCGGGCGAGGGTCACGGCCAGGGCCAGGGCACGTCACGGTCCGACGTGGGAACCCGTACCGCCCCTCCCCAGCCCTCGGGACCTTGGCGACACTCCGGCCCAGGCGGACTGGGCGGACCGGGCGGCTTGGGTTCCTCGGCCCGACACTGAAGCGGTGGGGGCGGCCGGGGCTGCTTCGACTGCCGCGCGTCGAGTCTCTGCGACCACCGCTGAACTCGGTCCAGGTGCACCAACCGGGGTTCCCATGACCGACGTTGAGCGCCGGGCGCGGCCAGGGCTGGTCGACCGTTGCCGAGCGTGCTGTCGCCCGCGCCGGGCCGTTCCGGTCGCCGTCGCACTCCTGCCCCGGGTTCAGCACCGGCCCCGCGCTCCTGTCGCCGACGTTGTGCGCCGGGCGCTGCCAAGGCAGGTCGGCCGCCTGCGAGCACCGGCGTCCGCGCCGGGTCTTGACGAGCGCCGCTGAGCTAGGGCCCCGGCCTGACGCGGGCCCACTCAGGGTGAGAGCGCGGCCCGGACTGCTTCGGCCGCCGCCGAGCGCTGCCGCACACCACAGACACCTGCGACCACCGCCGAAATCCGGCCCCGGCTCCAGTGTCGGCCCCGGCCCCGGCGTCCCTCCCCGGCGCCCTCCGGACATCGTCCGATCCCGGTC
>NZ_LJBR01000027.1 GCF_001282115.1 Streptomyces sp. NRRL B-24085
GCACTGGGCGGCTCCGCCCCCACCGTGAAGTCCGCCCCCACCGGAGAGGCCCTGGCCGCCGTCCTGCGCCCGCTCCTGGGCAGTACCGCCCTCGGCACCCGCCACACGGCGGCCGTCGTGGACGTCGCCAGCGGCAAACGCCTCTACGGCACGGGCGCCGGCACCGCCCTGACCCCCGCCTCCACCACCAAGATCGCCACCGCCGTCGCCGCCCTGTCCGCCCTCGGCGCCGACCACCGCCTCACCACGCGCACCGCCCTGGAACCCGACACCAGGGAGCTCGTCCTGGTCGGCGGCGGCGACCCCACGCTCACCGCCCGCAAGGACGCCGACAACTGGGCGAGCCTGCGCGAACTGGCGGCGAAGACCGCCGCCGCCCTCAAGAAGCGCGACCTCACCACCGTCACGCTCTCCTACGACAAGACCCTCTACGCGGGCCCCGAGATCCACCCGATCGGGGTCAACGACAACCTGGCCCCCGTCACCGCCCTGATGGTGGACGAGGCCCGCACCGACGACTCGACCAGCGGCCCCGTCGCGCGCGTGAGCGACCCGGCCGCCGACGCGTCCCGCACCTTCGCGCGGTTCCTCGCGTCCCACGGCATCAGGACCACCGCCCCCGGCCCCTCCAAGGCGACCGGCCGCGCCGAGGACCTCGCCGAGGTCTCCTCCCCGCCCCTGTCCACCCTGGTCGAACGCATGCTGACCAACAGCGACAACGACATCGCAGAGGCCCTGGCCCGCCAGACCGCGGTCGCGGCCAAGAAGCGCGCCGACTTCGACGGTGGCGGCGAAGCCATCCGCGACCGACTGGCGAAACTCGGACTCCCGCTCGCCGGCGCCGACTTCCACGACGGCAGCGGACTCGACCGCGCCGACCGGCTCACCGCGAACCTCCTGACGTCCCTGCTGGTGAAGGCGGGCGACCCCCACCACCCGGAGCTGCGCCCGGTCCTCACCGGCCTCCCGGTGGCCGGCTTCACCGGCACCCTGACCAGCCGTTACACCGACGGCGCGGCAGGCGTCGTACGGGCCAAGACCGGAACCCTGACCGGGGTGAACACCCTGGCCGGGACGGTCGTCGACCAGGACGGGCGGCTGCTGGCCTTCGCGTTCCTGACCTCGGACACCACGGATCCGGCGGCGGCCCAGAGCGCGCTCGACCGGACGGCCTCGGCGCTGGCCGCCTGCGGCTGCGGCTGACCCGGCGTCCGCGTTGCCCTCCCGCGCGGCCTGCCCCAAGCGGGAGGGCTCACGTACGGTTGACGCATGACGAGCATCGGTGGTGCTGCTTCTTCTCAGATGGTCGACTGGAACCTCGCGGTGGCGACCGCGACCCGTCTCGTACGGCCGGGCCCGGAGGTGAGCCGCGACGAGGCCCGGGCCGTCGTCGCGGAACTGCGCCGGCACGCCAAGGCCTCGGAGGAACACGTCCGCGGCTTCACCCGACTGGGGACGGAAGGCGTCCACGACACCCCCGTGCTCGTCGTCGACCGCCCCGGCTGGGTCCGGGCGAACGTCGCCGGCTTCCGGGAACTGCTCAAACCCCTCCTGGAGAAGATGCAGGAGCGGCGCGGCAACACCCCCGGCGGCGCGGTCCTGGGCGCCGTCGGCGGCAAGGTCACCGGCGTCGAACTCGGCATGCTGCTGTCGTTCCTGTCGTCCCGCGTCCTCGGCCAGTACGAGACCTTCGCCCCGGCCACCCGCGAACTCCCCGCCGGGGAGAACGGCGGCGGCCGGCTCCTCCTCGTCGCCCCCAACATCGTCCACGTCGAACGCGAACTCGACGTCCAGCCCCACGACTTCCGCCTCTGGGTCTGCCTGCACGAGGAGACCCACCGCACCCAGTTCACGGCCGTGCCCTGGCTGCGCGACCACCTGGAGGGCGAAATCCAGTCGTTCCTGGGGGAGACCGAGGTCGACCCCATGACCGTCCTGGAGCGCATCCGCGAGGCCGCCCAGTCGCTGGCCGGCGGCCGGCCCGAGGGCGAGGAGGACGACGACGGCGGGCGCTCGCTCGTCGAGATCGTGCAGACCCCGGCCCAGCGGGAGATCCTCGGCCGCCTCACCGCCGTGATGTCCCTCCTGGAGGGCCACGCCGACTTCGTCATGGACGGAGTGGGCCCGGCCGTCGTGCCGAGCGTCGCCGAGATCCGCGAGAAGTTCCAGCAGCGGCGGGCCAAGGGCGCCTCCCGCCTGGACATGGCCCTGCGCAAGCTCCTCGGCCTGGACGCCAAGCTCCGCCAGTACCGCGACGGCGAACGCTTCGTGCGGGCCGTCGTCGACGAGGTCGGCATGGACGGCTTCAACCGCGTGTGGACCTCCCCGAACACCCTCCCGACCAAGTCGGAGATCGCCAAACCGGCGGACTGGGTCGCGCGGGTGCACCGCAGGGCCGAGTCGTGAACCCCGTACGAACGTCGTGAGAGGAATCCGGCCGACGGCAGGCGAACGCCCCTTCAATCACCCGTCCGAGGGACCGTGAGCCATGGGTAGGCGTGCAATGCTCGGGGAACGCCCCGGTTCTGTCACCATCTACACACTCTGAGTGACCGAACCTCGGGGCTCACCCCCCGAAAACTTCATGAAGGGAACCGGACATGGGTCCCCATCCTGCGGTCGCGGCGATACGCCTGGCGGTCCGCCGCGTCCTCCACGACCTCCTCACCGACCAGCACGCCTCAGCCGACCGGCCTGCGCACGAGCGACCCCCCTCACCGCTCGTCCTCGTGGCCTGCTCCGGCGGCGCCGACTCCATGGCCCTCGCCTCCGCCCTCGCCTTCGAGGCCCCCAAGCTCGGCCTCCGCGCCGGCGGCGTCACCGTCGACCACGGCCTCCAGCCCGGCTCCGACCTGCGCGCCGAGGAAGTCGTCCTCAGGCTCCGCGAACTCGGCCTGGACCCCGTCGAGTCCACCGCCGTGACCGTCGGCCGCGAAGGCGGACCCGAGGCCGCCGCACGGGACGCCCGCTACGCCGCCCTCGACGCCGCCGCCGAACGCCACGGCGCGATCGCCGTCCTGCTCGGCCACACCCGCGACGACCAGGCCGAGACCGTCCTGCTCGGCCTCGCCCGCGGTTCCGGCATCCGCTCCCTGTCCGGCATGGCCGCGGTCTCGGGGGCCGACGGCCGTTACCGGCGCCCCTTCCTCGGACTCGACCGGCAGACCGCCCGCAAGGCCTGCATGGTCCAGTCCCTGCCCGTCTGGGACGACCCGCACAACACCGACCCCGCCTACACGCGCTCCCGGCTGCGCCACGAAGGCCTGCCCGCCCTGGAGAAGGCCCTCGGCAAAGGAGTCGTCGAGGCCCTCGCCCGCACGGCCCAGCTCTCCCGCGACGACGCCGACGCCCTCGACACCTGGGCCCGCCAGGCCGAGGCCTCCGTCCGCGACGCGGCCGGCCTCCTGGAGTGCGCCAAGCTCTACGCGCTGCCGCCCGCCGTGCGCCGCCGCGTCCTGCGCCAGGCGGCCATCGAGGCCGGCGCCCCGGCCGGATCGCTGTTCGCCCGCCACATCGAGGAAGTCGACCGGCTGATCACCGGCTGGCGCGGCCAGGGGGCCATCAATCTCCCCGGCAAGGTCGTCGCCCAGCGGCAGGGTGGCAGACTGGTGATTCGGCAAGGCTGAATCCCCGCCCCCTCCGGGGGGCGACGGACAGCTGGTGTGACGACCGAAAGTGATGCGGGTGGACGCGAAAGACATGGGTGCCGACCTCAAAGAGGTACTCATCACCAAGGAAGAGATCGACGCGAAGCTCGTGGAGCTCGCCGCGAAGATCGACGCGGAGTACGCGGGCAAGGACCTGCTGATCGTCGGCGTCCTCAAGGGCGCGGTGATGGTCATGGCCGACCTCGCCCGGGCGCTGTCCACCCCCGTCACGATGGACTGGATGGCCGTGTCCTCCTACGGCGCGGGCACCCAGTCCTCCGGCGTGGTGCGGATCCTCAAGGACCTCGACACCGACATCAAGGGCCGGCACGTCCTGATCGTCGAGGACATCATCGACTCCGGCCTGACCCTGTCCTGGCTGCTGTCCAACCTCGGCTCGCGCGAGCCGGAGTCGCTCAAGGTGTGCACCCTGCTGCGCAAGCCGGACGCCGCCAAGGTCGCCATCGACGTCGAGTGGGTCGGCTTCGACATCCCCAACGAGTTCGTCGTCGGCTACGGTCTCGACTACGCCGAGAAGTACCGCAACCTCCCGTTCGTCGGTACGCTCGCGCCCCACGTCTACGGCGGCTGACCGTGGCTGCAGCGCCCGCTGAGCCAACAGAGCCGTCTTTGTAGGACGAACGGGAACCCTCGCGGGTTTCGCGCCGTTGGAGCATGCAGACGGGTGCGCCAGCCCTCCCGTGCGGCTTCGGGCGACGATGCTGGGGTACCGTCAGAAGAACTGTCTTATCAAACTCACTATGGCAGGAGGGACGGGGCGGCACCGCTCCGTATGGATGGACGTGAAGCGATACTTCCGTGGGCCGGTCATGTGGATCGTGCTGGCCGTCCTTGCCGTGGTCGTGTTGATGCAGGTCGTCGGCTCGTCCGGCGGCTACAAGACGGTGGACACCGGCCAGGTCGTCCAGGCGATCAATGACAACAAGGTCGAACAAGCCAAGCTGACCACCGGCGACGAGAACACCATCAAGGTGCAGCTCAAGGACGGCGAAAAGGTCGAGGGCAGCTCGAAGATCCAGGCGAGCTACATCGGCGACCAGGGCGTGACCATCGCCAACACGCTGCAGACCAAGTTCCAGGACAAGCAGATCCCCGACGGGTACACCGTCTCGCCGACGAAGCAGAACGCCTTCGTCGGGATCCTGCTCTCCCTGCTCCCCTTCGTCCTCATCGTGGTCGTCTTCCTGTTCCTGATGAACCAGATGCAGGGCGGCGGCTCCCGGGTCATGAACTTCGGGAAGTCCAAGGCGAAGCTCATCACCAAGGACACCCCGAAGACGACGTTCTCGGACGTCGCCGGCTCGGACGAGGCCGTCGAGGAGCTCCAGGAGATCAAGGAGTTCCTCCAGGAACCGGCGAAGTTCCAGGCGGTCGGGGCCAAGATCCCCAAGGGCGTACTGCTGTACGGCCCCCCCGGCACCGGCAAGACCCTGCTCGCGCGCGCCGTCGCGGGCGAGGCGGGCGTGCCGTTCTACTCGATCTCCGGTTCCGACTTCGTCGAGATGTTCGTCGGTGTCGGTGCCTCCCGAGTCCGTGACCTGTTCGAGCAGGCCAAGGCGAACGCCCCGGCGATCGTTTTCGTCGACGAGATCGACGCGGTCGGCCGCCACCGCGGCGCCGGCCTCGGCGGCGGTCACGACGAGCGCGAGCAGACGCTGAACCAGCTGCTCGTCGAGATGGACGGCTTCGACGTCAAGGGCGGCGTGATCCTCATCGCCGCGACGAACCGGCCCGACATCCTCGACCCGGCCCTCCTGCGCCCCGGCCGCTTCGACCGCCAGATCGCGGTCGACCGCCCGGACATGCAGGGCCGTCTGGAGATCCTCAAGGTCCACCAGAAGGGCAAGCCGGTCGCGCCCGACGTCGACCTGTCGGCCGTCGCGCGTCGCACGCCGGGCTTCACCGGCGCGGACCTGAGCAACGTCCTCAACGAGGCCGCCCTGCTCACCGCCCGCAGCGACAAGAAGCTGATCGACAACTCCATGCTGGACGAGGCGATCGACCGTGTGGTGGCGGGCCCGCAGAAGCGGACCCGGATCATGTCGGACAAGGAGAAGAAGATCACCGCGTACCACGAGGGCGGACACGCCCTGGTCGCGGCGGCCTCCCCGAACTCCGACCCGGTCCACAAGATCACGATCCTCTCCCGAGGCCGTGCCCTTGGCTACACCATGGTCCTGCCGGACGAGGACAAGTACTCGACCACCCGCAACGAGATGCTCGACCAGCTCGCCTACATGCTGGGCGGTCGCGCCGCCGAGGAACTGGTCTTCCACGACCCGACCACCGGCGCCGCGAACGACATCGAGAAGGCCACGGCGACGGCCCGGGCGATGGTCACGCAGTACGGCATGACCGAGCGCCTCGGCGCCATCAAGTTCGGCGGCGACAACACCGAGCCGTTCCTCGGACGTGAGATGGCTCACCAGCGCGACTACTCGGAAGAGGTCGCCGCGCTGGTCGACGAAGAGGTCAAGAAGCTCATCGAGAACGCGCACAACGAGGCCTGGGAGATCCTGGTCGAGAACCGCGACGTCCTCGACAACCTGGTGCTCCAGCTCCTGGAGAAGGAGACGCTGGGCAAGGAGGAGATCGCCGAGATCTTCGCCCCCATCGTCAAGCGTCCGCCGCGGCCGGCCTGGACCGGTTCCTCCCGGCGTACGCCCTCCACCCGTCCGCCGGTGCTCTCCCCCAAGGAGCTCGCACTGACGAACGGCGCCAACGGCGCGACCCCGGCGATCACCACCGCCAAGGCCACCGCGTCGGAGCAGGCCACGGACGCGGTTCCCGAGGAGCGCCCTGAGAGCTGACGCTCACCCGTCCCGCGCCGGTGAGCTGACCGGGCCCGGAATGGATGCCGCGCCCCCCAGGTTTTAGCCTGGGGGGTCGCGGCGTTTTTCGGCCGCGAGGACTCTAGGAACGAGGCACCAGATGACCGACCCCGTGACGCTGGACGGCGAGGGCTCCATCGGCGAGTTCGACGAGAAGCGCGCCGAGAACGCCGTACGCGAACTCCTGATCGCGGTCGGCGAGGACCCGGACCGCGAGGGCCTCCGGGAGACGCCGGGGCGGGTGGCGCGGGCGTACAAGGAGATATTCGCCGGGCTGTGGCAGAGGCCCGAGGACGTGCTGACCACGACGTTCGACCTGGGGCACGACGAGATGGTGCTCGTGAAGGACATCGAGGTGTACTCGACCTGTGAGCACCATCTCGTGCCGTTCCGGGGTGTCGCCCACGTTGGATACATTCCAGCCACCAGCGGCAAGATCACGGGGCTGTCGAAGCTGGCCCGGCTCGTGGACGTCTACGCCCGTCGGCCGCAGGTGCAGGAACGACTCACCACGCAGATCGCTGACTCCCTGATGGAGATCCTGGAGCCACGCGGCGTGATCGTCGTCGTGGAGTGCGAGCACATGTGCATGTCGATGCGGGGGATCCGCAAGCCCGGCGCCAAGACGCTCACCTCGGCCGTGCGAGGCCAGCTCCGGGACGCGGCGACGCGGAACGAGGCGATGAGCCTCATCATGGCCCGCTGACGCGTCACCCCGACGGCGCCGTCCGTCACGCGGTGGACGGAGACCCCGTGTTCCGGTCGTCGTCCTCCGGGAGTTTGCAGACGCGCTCCAGGAAGATCGCCGCCGCTATCACGGCGATGCCCGCGAGGACCGAGAAGCCGGCGTAGATGGCCTGGTCGCGGCGGGCGGGGATGTCGAGGGACTCCAGGAGGAAGACGCCGGTGCCGCCGTACATGCCGGAGACCAGGGCGGCGACCAGGGCGCTGGACTGGCCGAAGACGACCGCGCGGGCCGCCATCAGGGGGTCGACGCCCTTCGCCTCGGGGCGGCGCTCGCGCTGGGCCTTGAGGCGGGCGCGGAGGGAGAGCGCCGTGGCCACGAGGACCACGGCGATCAGGGCGAGGACGATGGGGGCGGCCAGCGGGACGCTGGGCAGGGTCCCGATCGAGTTCCACAGGCGGGCGCCCGCCCAGGACAGGATCCCGGCCACGGCGAACACGCCGGCCAGCAGCCTGATGCGCAGCTCTCTCACGGTGCCCCTTCAGCTCCCCCGAGGTCCCTGGGCGGTCCCACGGACGGTGGTCGTGTTGACCTTAACGGCTATTCGGGCAGCCGGAGTTCCAGGTCCTTGCGGGGTTCCACGCCGGTTCGCTCGACGGTGTCGAGGAGGGCGGCGACCGGGCCGCGACCCGGGAGCTGGGCCTCGGGGTCCACGTCGTGCCAGGGGACGAGCACGAACGCGCGCTCGTGGGCGCGGGGGTGGGGCAGGGTGAGGGCCGGGTCGTCGGAGACCACCTCGGCGTACGTGACGATGTCGACGTCGAGGGTGCGCGGGCCCCAGCGCTCGTCCCGCACCCGGTTGAAGGCCTCCTCGACCGCGTGGGCCCGCTCCAGCAGGGAGGACGGGGGGAGCGTGGTCTTCACCACGACGACCGCGTTGAAGTACGACGGCTGGCTGTCGGCGGCCACGCCCCACGGCTCCGTCTCGTAGACCGGCGAGACGGCCTTCACGCGGACACCCGGCGTGTCCTCCAGGGCGTCGACGGCCCCCTGGAGGGTCTCCAGGCGGTTGCCGAGGTTGGAGCCGAGGGAGAGCACGGCGCGCCGGGGGTTGTGGAGGGTGGTGTCGGCGGCGTCCACCCGCTGCACGACGGAGGCGGGCACCGGCTGTACGGTCGGGTCGCTGTGACCCGCGGCGAAGGACGCGGTCATACTCGGCTCCGGGTGATGGTGACGGTCACGTCGTCGAAGGGCACGGTGATCGGTGCTTCGGGTTTGTGGACCCTGACCTCGACCTCCTCTACCCGTTCGTGCTTCAGACAGGCCTGGGCGATGCGCTCGGCGAGTGTCTCGATGAGGTCGACGGGCTCGCCCTCGACGACGGCCACGACCTCCTCCGCCACGATGCCGTAGTGCACGGTCTTGGTCAGGTCGTCGTCGGCGGCGGCCGGCCGCGTGTCCAGACCGAGGACGAGGTCCACGACGAAGGTCTGGCCCTCCCGCCGCTCCTCGGGGAACACACCGTGGTGCCCGCGGGCCTTCAGGCCGCGCAGCGCGACACGATCCACGCGAATCACTCCTGCAATCGTCGGTGACGGCCGGTCCGTACCGTGTGCGGGCGGTACGCCGGCCTCGAACGAATCTACCTGCGAGCACTGACACGGCCGGGCCACGGGGGCGCGGGCCGGTGCCGGTCCGGGAGGTTTCACCGGGTGTTTCCCCGGGGGAACCCGGCGGCTCACGGGTTGGTAGCCGCCCATACCCAGGGGTTCGTGATTCCAACCACTTCTTGGTCCCGTCGGGTCAGGACGGGGTTTCCTCGTCCTCGTCCTCGCCGTTCTCGGCCAGCACCGGGGAGGCGTGGTGGGACCACAGCTTCCAGCCCTCGGAGGTGCGGCGGAACACGTTCGTGGCGACCACGAGCTGCCCGACGAGCGGGCCGAGCTCCTCGCCGCCCTCGGGTGCCGGGCCGCCGCTGAGGATGTTCTCGGTGCAGGTGACCAGGGCGGTGTCGCCGGTGACGGAGACGTGCACGTCGGTGAGGAAGAACTGGATGTAGTCCGTGTTCGCCATGATCAGCGCGTACGACCGCAGGACCTCGCCGCGTCCGGTCAGCACGGGCCAGCCGGGGTGCACGCAGGAGACCACGCCGACGTCCGCCGGGTCGTGGTAGGTCTCGTCGACGCCGAGGTCGGCGGGGGTGAGCCAGAGCGAGGAGAGCTCCTCGAAGTCGCCGCGCTCCAAGGCCTCGTAGAAGGCGGTGTTGGCGGCTTCCACCTGCTCCACGTCGGTGTGGGGGGCGCTCACCGGGCTCCTTCCGCGCTGTTGTCCGCCGTGCGCGCCTCGGCGGTGCGCGCTCCTTCCACGGCGCGGGCGACCCGTACCGCGTCGGCCGTGGCGCGCACCTCGTGCACGCGCACCGCCCATGCGCCGGCGTGCGCGGCGAGGGCGGAGACGGCGGCGGTGGCGGCGTCGCGCTCGCGCGCGGGCGGCGGGGCACCCTCGGGGCCGGCGAGGACCCGGCCGAGGAAGCGTTTGCGGGAGGCGGCGACGAGGAGGGGGTGGCCGAGGCCGAGGAGGCGGTCGAGGTGGGCGAGGAGGACCAGGTCGTGCTCGGCGTCCTTGGAGAAGCCGAGGCCCGGGTCGACGACGACGCGGTCGGGGGAGATGCCGCCCGCGAGGACGGCGTCCACGCGCGCGTGGAGTTCGTCGACGACCTCGGCGACGACGTCGGCGTAGACGCCCCGGACGTTGCCGCCCTCCAGGAAGCCGCGCCAGTGCATGACGACGAAGGGGGCGCCCGCGTCGGCGACGACCGGGATCATCGCGGGGTCGGCGAGGCCGCCGCTGACGTCGTTGACGAGGGCGGCGCCGGCGGCGAGGGCCTGTTCGGCGACGGAGGCGCGCATGGTGTCGACGGAGACGGTGACGCCCTCGGCGGCCAGCCCGCGGACGACGGGGATGACACGCCGGAGCTCCTCGGCCTCGTCGACGCGGGTGGCGCCGGGGCGGGTGGACTCGCCGCCGACGTCGACGAGGTCGGCGCCCTCCTCGACGAGGGCGAGGCCGTGCTTGACGGCGGCCGTCGTGTCGAACCAGCGGCCGCCGTCGGAGAAGGAGTCGGGGGTGACGTTCACGACTCCCATGACCGCGCAGCGGTCCCATTCCGGAAGACCGGCGACGCGCCCGCGTCCGCTCTGCTTGCTCATGCGTTCAGCCTAGGCCCCGCACGGAGCCGGAGAAGCGTGTGGCCCGGAGCGAGCGGTCATGCGGCTCTGACGTCCCGCTCTCCGACGACGTGGGCACACGCGCGTGCGGTGTGCGAGCGGCGGCGCAGGAAGCGCGGCAGCGGCAGGGCGAGGTTGACGAAGCCCTCGGCCTGCATGGCGGCGAAGCCGATGCGCGGGAGGTCGCCGGAGGCCCGGTAGACGACGAAGCGGGGCTCCCAGCGGGGCTGGAACTTCGCGTTGAACTTGTACAGGGACTCGATCTGGAACCAGCGGGACAGGAAGACAAGCAGGCCCCGCCAGGCGCGCAGCACCGGGCCTGCGCCGATCTTCTCGCCACGCGCGAGGGCGGAGCGGAACATCGCGAAGTTCAGCGACACGCGCGTGATGCCGAACCGGGGGGCGGCCTGGAGGGCGGCGACGATCAGCAGTTCGTTCATGCCGGGGTCGGCGGCGCGGTCCCGGCGCATGAGGTCGAGGGAGGCGCCGTCGGTGCCCCAGGGCACGAAGTGGAGGATCGCCTTGAGGTCGCCGTACGGGCCGGGCTGGTCGTCCGCCTTGTGGGCGGTGGCGATGAGGCAGTCGCCGTCGGCGAGGTCGCCGATGCGGCCCAGGGCCATCGAGAAGCCGCGCTCGGTGTCGGTGCCGCGCCAGTCGTCGGCGGCCTGCCGGATGCGCTCCAGCTCGGTCTCCCCGAGGTCACGGACGCGCCGTACCCGGGTCTCGTAACCGGCCCGCTCGATGCGCTTGACCATCTGGCGGACGTTGCGCATCGCGCGGCCGGCGAGCGAGAAATCCGCGACGTCCACCACCGCCTCGTCGCCCAGTTCGAGGGCGTCCAGGCCGGTCTCGCGGGTCCAGACCTCGCCGCCGGTCTCCGAGCAGCCCATGACGGCGGGCGTCCAGGAGTGCGCCTTGGCCTCGTCCATGAAGCGCTCGATGGCGCCGGGCCAGGCCTCCACGTCGCCGATCGGGTCGCCGCTGGCGAGCATCACACCGGAGACGACACGGTAGGTCACCGCCGCCTTGCCGCTGGGGGAGAAGACGACGGCCTTGTCGCGGCGCAGCGCGAAGTGGCCGAGGGAGTCGCGGCCGCCGTGCTTGGCCAGCAGCGCCCGCAGGCGGGACTCGTCCTCCTCGGTGAGGTGCGCGGCGGGGTGCTCGGGACGGAAGGCGAGGTAGATCGTGGTGATCGCGGTGAGCAGGCCCAGGGCGCCCAGGGAGGCGCCGACGGTCCACGAGGTGTCGCCCTGGTAGTCGACGGGGCCCTCGAAGCCGACGAGGCCGTACAGGACGTGCGTGATGCGGTCGGCCAGGCTCGGGTCGCCGACCAGGCGGTTGGGGTGGACGCTGACGATGATCAGCCCGAGGACGAGGGAACCGGCGCCCATGAGGACGAAGTTGGCGAGCGCGCGCCAGCGGCTGCGCGGGTCGGGCAGTGCCCTGAACTGGTCGCGGTGGCGCAGCAGCGGTGCGAGCAGGGCGAGCGAGATGGCCGCGCCGAGCAGGGAGTGGCGGTAGGTGAACTGCGCCAGCGCGCCCGCGGGAAGCAGTGCCACGGCCGCCCGCCAGGCCCGGCGCTTGTGGCGCCTGAGGCCGTGGGCGAGCAGCAGCAACAGCACTCCGGCGCTGAGCGAGAGCGCGGCCGCGAACGGGCCGAGCGCGCCGGGCAGTACCTCGGCCAGGGTGTGCATGCGGCTGTGCCGGAAGCGCGGGAAGACGCCGGCGGCGATGTCCAGAAGACCTACGAGCGCGCAGGCTCTGGCGACGAGGACGGGGACGGCCTCGGGGCGCGGTCCGTGCAGTGCACGCCGCAGCCGTGTTGATCGGATCGGAACCCCGCCCGACATTTCCTCATCTGTCCTGACAGACATCGCATCCCGTGGTTCTGCGAGTGACTTTGGATCCGGAGCCCTGATTCGGGCATCCGGCGACATTGCGCCCTCTAGGACGGTGTCTCGTGAGGAGAGGTTCACTCAGCTCCTCAAAGCCGTTTCAAAGGCCGAGGAAAGCGAAAGCAAGCAATGGGTCTCACGAGCAACAACACGCTGGTGCTGGCGGTCCTGGCCGCCGTGGCCGTGTTCACCGGCACGGTGTGGCTCTGGCCACGGCTGGCGCGCCGGGGCTGGCGGTCCGTCAGCGGGCGTGTCGGGCTGTTGCTCTCGACCCAGCTCCTGATCTTCGTGTCGGTGGGGCTGGCCGCCAACCAGGCTTTCGGGTTCTACGCCTCCTGGGCCGACCTGTTCGGGCGGGAGACCGACATGGGCGTGGTGGTCGACCACACCCCGGGCAAGCGGTCGAGCGGGCCGCTGCGGGTGACCGAGGTCGGGGACGTGCCCGGCAGGGGCGGCTTCCGGCCGTCGTCGGTCGGGCAGGTCCAGAAGGTCGAGATCGTCGGCCGCACGAGCCGCATCGCGAGTCCCGCGTACGTCTATCTGCCGCCGGAGTATTTCCAGGCGCGCTATCAGGCGCGCACCTTCCCGGCGGCCGTCGTGCTCACCGGTTATCCGGGCACCGCGAGAGCACTGGTGGACAAACTCCACTATCCGCGCACGGCTCTGGAACTCACCAGGGACGGCCGTATGCAGCCGATGATCCTGGTGATGCTGCGGCCGACGGTGGCGCCGCCGCGCGACACCGAGTGCGCGGACGTTCCGGACGGTCCGCAGACCGAGTCGTTCTTCGCGAAGGATCTTCCGGAAGCGGTGACCGAGCACTACAGGGTGGGCAGGAAACCGGGGAGCTGGGGGATCATCGGGGACTCCACGGGCGGCTACTGCGCGCTGAAACTCGCCATGCACCACCCGGCGGTCTACGCCGCGGGGGCGGGCCTGTCGCCGTACTACAACGCGCCCGTGGACGCGACGACGGGCGATCTCTTCCACGGCGACAAGGCGCTGCGCGGCCGCGCCGACCTGTGGTGGTGCCTCAAGCACCTGCCCGCCCCGGACACCTCACTGCTCGTCAGCAGCAGCAAGGTGGGCGAGTCGAACTACAAGGACACCCTGAAGTTCATAGAGCGCGTGAAGGCGACGGGAACGACACGGATCTCGTCGATCATCCTCGAAAGCGGCGGCCACAACTTCAACACCTGGCGGCGGGAGATCCCGGCGACCCTGGAGTGGGTGAGCGGGCGGCTCGGCGGCGATCAGCGAGCGATGAGCGAGCGATGAGCGGTCGTTGAGTGATCGTTGCGTGATCAATACGCCGAATTCGGCGGGAGTGCCGATTCCTGATGTCGTGTGAACACTGCGGGGTGGCTGTGTTTTTACGGGGCGGGGCACCACGGTTCGCCTACTCGCGGTAAGTTTCTGGCCATGCCACGTGGACGTCACCGCCATTCCCCGCCTTTGCACAGACTGCTTCCTCCGTCGGCGATCGCAGGCGTCTCCCTCGTCTGCGCCTTCGGCCCCTGGGTGTTCTCGCAGCAGGCCGTGCTGCGCGTGATAGCCGCGTTCGCCGCGGCGGTCGCGGTGGTCGGGGCGGCCGTCATGCGCCGTTGGGACGCACAGGCGGGCAAGCAGGTCGCCGACCTCACGCGCGCGCGTGCGAGCGACGAGTGGCGGCACGAGGAGCGGGTCGCCGAACTCGAGACCGACCTCGAGGAGTCGCGGGAGCTGCGCGTCAAGCTGGAGCAGCGGCTGCGGGCGAAGCGCGCGGAGCTGGCGGGCCTGCGCAACGAACACGCGGCGCTGCTGCGGCGGTACGCCACGGCGGAGACCGAGCGGGCGAGCGCCCTGGAGGGCCGCCGGCTGCTGGAGATAGAGGCCGCCCCCGCGCGTGCGCTGCCGCCGGGGGAGCCGGTCGACGGGCAGGCCGAGGCGGTGGCTGCCGAGGACGGGCCCGGGAACGAGACCCCGGCGGGGCAGAAGGCCGAGGTGGCCGCGAAGGCTGCCGGGTCCGCGGAGGGCGCCGGGTCCGCGGAGGGTTCGGACGCGTCCGAGAAGGACCCGGAGCGGCCCGCGATCTTCTCCCCGGAGGGTTCCCGGCTGTTCCTGCGGGCGAACGCGGCACTGAAGCGGCTCGACGAGGGCGGCGACGGGGCCCTCAGGACGAAGCCCGGGACGGAGGCCGTGACGAAGCCCGAGGCCGACCCCGTGGCGGAGGCGGGCTCCAAGGACGAGTCGGACTCCAAGGGGCGGTCGGCGAAGGCCGGTTCTGTCGCGGCGAACACCGCCGGTACCGGGGCGGAGGCCGCGCAGGAGGACGAGGCGCGGGGGAAGCCCGAGGCGGCCGACGGGCATGAGCACGCGGCCGCCTCCACCACGGCGACAGCCACCTCACCGCAGCAGCCCGCCGGGCACTTCATCGCGCCGACCGCGGTGGCGGTCGTGCCCTCGGCTCCCGTGCGGCGCCCGCGGGTCGAGGGCGGGTTCGACTTCTTCGGCACGAAGTCGGGGGCCTCGCGCGACGCGCTGGAGGCCGTGCAGAACGAGGACCTCGCCGACGTCGTCGGCCAGGAGGCGCTCGCCCTGCACAAGGCCGAGTCGGAGGCGGAGTTCAAGCCGGCCGACGAGGAGTCGCGGGGCATCGGCCAGGTCATCGACCTGACGGCCCACGACGAGACGGAGCAGATCGACATGCAGGGGCTGCGCAGCGCCGTCTCCTGACGGACGCGCGGGTGCGTGGAGGCGAGACGACGGGCGACGAGCGACGGGCACGGTCAGACCATCCAACGGTCGGGCCGTGCCCCTTTCCGTCCCGTCCGCGACCTCTCCGCCTGCGCCCCGAGCAGTACCGCGGCCTCCTGGGCGTCCCTGAGACGGGCCGTGACGGTCTTGTTCGCCCCCGTGTCCACCTGCACGTCGGCGACCCGCCACAACCGCTCCCAGGGCCCCTGCGTGAGCCGTACGCTCTGGACCTTCGCGTGCGGGACGAGCGCCAGGCTGCGGCGCAGCAGTCCCCGTCGCGAGGCGAACACCGCGTCGGTGACGGCGAGTCCGTGGCCGCGCCACCACAGGGGCACGCACCGCCCGGCCCGCCGCGGGGGACGCGACAGCGCCGACGGAGGCGGTACGACGACCCCGGGCAGCACGCGCGCGACGACCGCCTCGGCGACCTCGCGCGGGGCGACGGGCACCAGCACAGAGTTGGAGGAGCCGGCGACGTCCAGCTCGACCCGCACCCAGTCGCGCCGCCGCCACAGCAGGGGCTGCACGATCCGCACGGTCTGCACCCGCCCCGGCGGCACCGTCTCGTGGGTGCGGTCCAGGAGCCCGTGGTCGATGCGCAGCCCGTCCGGGGACTCGCCCACCGTCCAGTCGTACTCGGTGACGAACCGCCCCACGCTGCTCGCCCCCGCCGCGCCCAGCAGCGGTACGGCGGTCGCGAGGACCGTCCACAGGCTGTGGGTGGCCCACCACAGCAGCGACGGCACGACGAGGGCGGCGACCAGGCTGAGCCAGGTGGCACCCGTCAGCACGAGGGAGAGGGCCAGATCGCGCGGAGGCGTGCGCAGCAGCTCGCGCGCCGGGGCCTCACCGACCTCGTGGGCGGTCTCGGGGGCGAACCCGGCGGCGCGGGCGAGGAGTTCAGCGCGCAGGGCCCGCGCCTCGCGCTCCCCGAGGAAGGCCAGTTCGTCCTTCTTGTCGGTGCCGACGACGTCCAGGCGGAGCTTCGCGACGCCCGCCACGCGCGCGAGGAGCGGCTGGGTGACGTCGACCGCCTGGATCCGCTCCAGCCGGATGTGCGCGGTGCGCCGGAACAACAGACCGGTCCGGATGCGCAGTTCGGTGTCGGTCACCGCGAAATGGGTGAACCACCAGGTCAGGAAGCCGTAGAGGGCGGCGGCCGGGACGATGACGGCGAGGGCGAGCAGCAGCGTGGTGGTCGTGAGCCGGGTCAGCTGGCGTTGCGCCTGGTCGGGGTCGTGCACCGCCCACCCGATGACGACGGCGACCGGCGCCCACGCCCGCCTGAGCGGCGTTATGGGATGCAGCCGCCGCTCGGCGAGGCGTTCCTCGTGGGGTTTCTCCTGTACGGCGTCGTCCACGCCCGGCGCTGTCACAGGCCCGCCGATCGGGCCTCGCCGAGCTCGGTGAGCCGGTCGCGCAGCCGCTCCGCCTCGGCCGGGTCGAGGCCGGGGATGGTCGCGTCGGTCGCCGCGGCGGCGGTGTGGAGCTGGACGCTGGCCAGCCCGAAGTGCCGTTCCACGGGCCCGGAGGTGACCTCCACGAGCTGCATCCGGCCGTACGGCACGACGGTCTCCTCGCGCCACAGCACGCCCCGGCTGATCAGCAGGTCGTCGGCGCGCTCGGCGTAGCGCCAGGAGCGCCAGTTGCGGCCGAGCAGCACCCAGCCCCAGCCGGCCAGGGCGAGCGGCAGCAGCGCGAACGCGGCCCAGGGCGCCCCGCACAGCAGCCCGAGCAGCAGCCCCAGGCCTACCGCGAGCAGTCCCAGCCACACCACCAGCAACAGCCGCCGCATCCGCAGCAGCCCCCGCGGCAGCCCGGTCCACACCGGTTCGGCCCCGGCGACTTCCGTGTCCCGCCCGCTCCCCGTCTCCATGAGGCCAGCGTACGTAGGACAGACTGTGTCCATGACTCCTACGACGGAGACCACGGTCGGCATCGGCGGCGCCGCGGAGAGCACCGACATGGTGCTCAACATCGGACCGCAGCACCCGTCCACCCACGGCGTGCTGCGCCTGCGGCTGGTCCTGGACGGCGAGCGCATCGTGAGCGCCGAGCCGGTGATCGGCTACATGCACCGGGGCGCCGAGAAGCTCTTCGAGGCGCGTGACTACCGCCAGATCATCATGCTGGCCAACCGCCACGACTGGCTGTCGGCCTTCTCCAACGAGCTGGGCGTCGTCCTCGCCGTGGAGCGCATGCTCGGCATGGAGGTCCCGCAGCGGGCCGTGTGGACGCGCACGCTGCTCGCCGAGCTCAACCGGGTGCTGAACCACCTGATGTTCCTCGGCTCGTACCCCCTGGAGCTGGGCGGCATCACCCCGGTCTTCTACGCGTTCCGGGAGCGGGAGGTCCTCCAGAACGTCATGGAGGAGGTCTCCGGCGGCCGGATGCACTACATGTTCAACCGCGTCGGCGGCCTCAAGGAGGACCTGCCGGCCGGCTGGGCCACGCGCGCGCGTGCCGCCGTCTCCGCCGTGCGCTCGCGCATGGACCGCTTCGACGACCTGGTGCTCGGCAACGAGATCTTCCGCGGGCGCACCAGGGACGTGGGCGTCCTCGCCCCGGGGACCGTCCACGCGTACGGCGTCAGCGGGCCCGTCGCGCGCGCCTCGGGCGTCGACTTCGACCTGCGCCGCGACGAGCCGTATCTCGCCTACGGGGAGCTCCAGGACACCCTGAAGGTGGTCACGCGGCAGGAGGGCGACTGCCTGGCCCGCTTCGAGGTTCTCCTGGAGCAGACCCACAACGCCCTCGACCTCGCCGACGCCTGCCTGGACCGGCTCGCCGAGCTGCCGCCCGGGCCGATCAACCAGCGCCTGCCCAAGGTCCTCAAGGCCCCCGAGGGGCACACGTACGCGTGGACCGAGAACCCGCTCGGCATCAACGGCTACTACCTCGTCAGCAAGGGCGAGAAGACCCCGTACCGGCTCAAGCTGCGCTCGGCCTCGTACAACAACATCCAGGCGCTGGTGGAGCTGCTGCCGGGCACGCTGGTCGCCGACATGGTGGCGATCCTGGGGTCACTGTTCTTCGTGGTCGGGGACATCGACAAGTAGGCCGTCGGCCGGTACGCCGTCGCCCGGCAGGCCCTCGACCGGTACGCCGTCGACGCCGACGGGCTGGAGGAGCCAGCCGAAGTCGCCGAGTCCGCCCGCCGCGGTGAGCTCGGCGGCCTCCCCCGCGCGCGCGAGGGCGCGTACGTACTCGGCGGGGTGCGTGGACGCCAGCGAGAGCGGGGGGCGCGCGCCCGCGATGCCCAGGGTGCGCAGGGCCTCGCGCTGGGTCAGCACCTGCCCTCCGGGCAGCGCGCACGCGTCCAGCGCCACATGGGCCGTGAGGTCGCACGTCCCGTCCGGCACGGGTGCGCACTCGCGGCCCTCGCGGAAGCCGGTGAGCGTCCCGAAGAGGGGGCGCGTGGACGCCGTGTGGGCGTAGTCGACGGCCACCGCGAGCCCCCGCGCGACTGTCGCGACCGCGGCGGCCCACGCCTCGTCGCGGGGCAGGCCGATCTCGGCGCGCAGTCCTTCCTCGGCCGGCAGCGGCCACCACCGCTCCAGCCACCCGGCCTCCGCACCCGCGACCGGTTCCCCGAGACGTTCGTGGCCGTCGCGGCGTACCAGGACCCGTCGCGGTACGCCCGAGGAGTCCGTCTCGGCGATCTCCACGGGTACGTTGTCCAGCCATTCGTTGGCGAACAGCAGCCCGATGATGTCCTCCGGCGGCTCGGACCGCCACTCGATCCGGTGATCGAGGGCGGCGGGGCGGCCGGCGACCTCGACGGCGTACACGCGCGTGCGGGCGGTCACCTCCGCCGGCAGGGCGGCGAGGACGCCGGCGGCCAGCTCGCCCCGCCCCGCGGCTATGTCGACGAAGTCGAGCCGGGCGGGCCGGCCGAGCGCCTCGTCGAGGCGGCACAGCAGCCGGGCCACGGCCTCCGCGAACATCGGGGAGGCGTGCACGGACGTACGGAAGTGTCCGGCGGGCCCCTCCGGCCTGCGGTAGAAGCCGCCCGGGCCGTAGAGAGCGGCCTCGATGGCGGCCCGCCAGCCGGTCCAGCCGTCCGTCGTGTCATTGGTCACGCGGTCAGGCTAGGCGCACCGGGGAACAGGGCCTCCACCTTGGGGAGTACGCGCGGGCGGTACGGATCGGTCCTCCGGTTGACCCCTGCACACATCACGCTTCCCTACGCTGGGTTACGTGCAGCGCCTCTATGACTTCCTCCGCAGGCACCCGACCGGGGTCGACGTCTTCTGGGCCGTCTTCCTGCTCGGGATCTCGCTCGCGAGCGAAACCGCCCGTGGGGAGTCCCGGGGGACCCACTCCCCGATGGCGATCATCCCGGTCGTCCTGCTGCTGTGCGTGGTGATCGCGCTGCGCCGGCGCATGCCGGAGCGCATGCTGCTGCTGGCCATCGGGCTCGGCGTGGCGCAGGTCGTGCTGGACGTGGAGACCACCCCCGCCGACTTCGCCTTCCTGGTGATCGTCTACACCGTGGCCGCCACGGGCACCCGCTGGGCGTCCCGGCTGGCGCTGACGATCGGCCTGTGCGCCGCCCCCGTCGCGCAGTTGCGCTGGCCGAACGAGAACTCCGGCGCGCTCGGCAACGTCGCGATCATGATCTTCCAGACGGTGCCGTTCGCCCTGGCCTGGGTGCTCGGCGACTCGATCCGCACCCGCCGCGCCTACTTCGCGCAGCTGGAGGAGCGCAACGCCCGCCTGGAGAAGGAGCGCGAGGCGCAGGCCAAGGTCGCCGTCGCCGCCGAGCGCGCCCGTATCGCCCGCGAACTGCACGACGTCGTCGCGCACAACGTCTCCGTCATGGTCGTCCAGGCCGACGGCGCCGCCTATGTCCTCGACGCCGCGCCCGACCAGGCCAAGAAGGCCCTGGAGACCATCTCGTCCACCGGCCGCCAGGCCCTCGCCGAGATGCGCCGCCTGCTGGGCGTGCTGCGCACCGGCGAACACCAGGAGGGCGGCGAGTACGTCCCGCAGCCCGACGTCGAGCAGATCGAGGACCTCGTCCAGCAGTGCCGCGGCTCCGGGCTCCCCGTCGACTTCAAGATCGAGGGCACCCCGCGCCCGCTGCCCAGCGGCGTCGAGCTCACCGCGTACCGCATCGTGCAGGAGGCGCTCACCAACACGCGCAAGCACGGCGGGCCGAACGCGGGTGCGAGCGTGCGCCTGGTCTACTTCGACGACGGCCTCGGCCTGCTCGTCGAGGACGACGGCAAGGGCGCCCCGCACGAGCTGTACGAGGAGGGCGGCGCCGACGGAGCGGGCCACGGTCTGATCGGCATGCGCGAGCGGGTGGGCATGGTCGGCGGCACCCTGGACGCGGGCCCCCGCCCCGGCGGAGGATTCCGCATCAGCGCACTGCTCCCGCTCAAACCAGCGCATTGACGCCGACACGCGCCCCCTGTTGACACCTGTCACGCCCCCCTGGCGACCTGCGTACGACCCCGAGGAAACGGAAGAGGCCCCATGACGATCCGCGTGATGCTCGTCGACGACCAGGTGCTGCTGCGCACCGGGTTCCGGATGGTGCTGGCGGCCCAGCCGGACATGGAGGTCGTCGCGGAGGCGGGGGACGGCGTGGAGGCCCTCCAGGTGCTGCGCTCGACCGCCGTGGACGTGGTCCTGATGGACGTCCGCATGCCGAAGCTCGACGGTGTGGAGACCACCCGCCGCATCTGCTCGGAGCCCGACCCGCCGAAGGTGCTGATCCTGACCACCTTCGACCTCGACGAGTACGCCTTCTCCGGGCTGAAGGCGGGCGCCTCCGGCTTCATGCTCAAGGACGTGCCCCCCGGCGAACTGCTCACCGCGATCCGCTCGGTGCACAGCGGTGACGCCGTGGTCGCCCCCTCCACGACCCGGCGCCTGCTCGACCGGTTCGCTCCCATGCTGCCCACCACCGGCAAGGAGCCCCAGCACGCGGAACTGGAGCGGCTCACCGGCCGTGAGCGCGAGGTCATGGTGCTGGTCGCGCAGGGCCTGTCCAACGGCGAGATCGCGGCCCGGCTGGTGCTGTCCGAGGCGACGGTGAAGACCCACGTCGGCCGCATCCTGACCAAGCTGGGCCTCCGGGACCGGGTGCAGGTGGTGGTCCTCGCCTACGAGACGGGGCTGGTGCGCGCGGGCGGGCAGGGCTGAGACAGGGCGTGGCCCGGGCTACCTCAATATCCCTTCCAGGAAGTCGCTGCCCAGCCGCGCCACCACGGTGACGTCGAGCTGGTGCAGGACGTACCGGCCGCGGCGGCGGGTGGTGATCAGGCCCGCCTTCTTGAGGACGCCCAGGTGCCGGGATATCTCCGGGGCGGTCATGCCGTGCACCTGGGCGAGCTCGCTGGTGGTGTAGGCGCTGCGGGCCAGATGCCGGCACAGGCGCATCCGGACCGGATGGGAGAGCGCGCCCAGCCGCAGGGCCAACTGCTCGACCGAGGGCGGGGAGGCGAGCTCGGGGGAGCCGACCGGGTAGTGCAGGGCGGGCTGCCAGCCGTACCGGTGCAGCACGCTCAGGTGCGGCCAGCCCAGGCTCGTCGGGACCAGCAGCAGACCGCCCTCGGCCGTGGCGCTGTGCCCGATGCCCAGCTTGTCGACCGTGATGCGGCCGGCCTCCTCGTCGAGCGTGACCGCCGGCGACACCGCGGTCAGCGCCTCCGCGAGGCCCTTGCGGCGCAGCAGGTCCGTCTTGTGGCGGGCGTCCGCCGTGAGCTGGTGGCGCAGCCGCGACCAGGTGTCCGAGAAGAACGCCTCGTCGCAGTCCTCCACGAACTGCCGGAACCAGGCCCGGATCCGCGGCGGGTCGGCCAGCAGCCGCTCGGCGAACCGCACCTGCCGCGGCCCGCGCGAGGCGGCCAGCTCCAGGGCACGCCGGTGCAGCGCGCTGTCGGAGAGCACACTCGGGCCGTACGAGGAGTACGGCAGCGCACAGGTGAACTCCAGGGCGGCGTCCACGAACTGCTCGTCCGTCAGCTTGTCGAGCAGGTCCAGGTCCTCGGCGATGCAGGACCCGGGGAGCGTGGTCCGGCCCGCGACGCCGGCGAACGGCATGAACAGGTCCGAGAACGTCGTCCGCCACAGGAAGTCCGCCTCGCACATCCGGTCGGCGAGGTGCGGGTCGAGCCGCGCGGTCACGCCCGTCACCCAGGCCTGGAGTCCCGGATGGTGTCCCGGTTCGGCCAGCGCGTGCAGCGCCATGCCGAGCTCGGCCAGGGGCGAGGGCACGACGGCGACCCTCTCCGGCCGCAGCCCCGCGATGTCGATGCGCACGCTCATGACCTCATGGTGCACCCCGCCACTGACAACGCCGTCCCCGATTGACAGGGGCCGTCAATCGACGCGACGCGGCCGCCGCGGCGGCGCAGCCTGGGGGCCATGAGCATCACCCAGCAGCACCTCGTCGACACCTACCGTGCCCGGCACCTCGGCACCTCCGTGCCGCCCGCCCCCGGCACCCATGACGTGCGGGCCGTGCGTGAACTGCGCGAGTACCGGCGCTTCCTGGCGGTCCTCGCGGGACGGCCCGCCCGGGGGCGGGTACGGCACGCGCTGCGCCGGTGGCTGCGACGGCGGCCCGGCCCCGGCTGCCGGCTCACGGGCTGACGTCCCTGGCCACCGGTTCGCCAGCCGGTGCCCCAGGCCACCGGTCCGCCGGCTGACGCCCCTAGGTGCCGGCCTTCGGCAACCGGGAGGCGAAGTCGGCGGCCGCCGCCCGTACGTCCGCCGCCGTCCACTCCAGGGCGGCGGCGCGGACGTAGACCTCGGTCATGGACAGGTCCGGGCCCTTCTCGTCCCAGGCGTTGACGAACAGGGCCGTGCCCGTCTCCTCCGCCTGCCGGATCGCCGCCTCGGAGCATTCGTCGACGCCGTACGGAAGCCAGACCTGGAAGTCGAAGGTGTGCGGCACCTCGGGGTGGACCCGCGCCCACGGCAGTCCGGCCCGGGCGAACCCCTCGCGCAGCGCGGCGGCCACCACGCGCGCGTGGGTGACGTAATCGGGCAGCCTGGGCAGCTCGTGCTCCAGTCCGGCGAGGGCCGACAGGGCGGTCGGGAACTGCTGGAAGACCGCGCCCCCGTACCGGTGCCGCCAGGTCTTCGCCTCCTCGACCAGGCTCCTCGGTCCGGCCAGCGCGGCCCCGCCGAAGCCCTGGAGGGACTTGTAGAACGACACGTAGACGCTGTCCGCGAGGTCCGCGATCTCGGGCAGCGACCGGCCGAAGTGGACGGTGGTCTCCCACAGGCGTGCCCCGTCGAAGTGCACGACCGCGTCCCGCTCGCGCGCCGCTCCCACGAGCTCGGTGAGCTCCTCCCAGGTGGGCAGCAGGAAACCGGCGTCCCTGAGGGGCAGTTCCAGCATCAGCGCCCCGAAGGGCTCCTCGAAGCCGCGTATCTCGTCGGCCGTGGGCTGCCGCGGTTCGCTCGTCACATGGACCGGGCGCAGACCGGAGACCTCCCGGAAGGCGTCGCGTTCGTGCACCTCGGGGTGGGCCAGGGCGTGCAGGGCGACGGTGGGGTTGCCGGTGCGGCCCGCCCAGCAGCGCAGCGCCACCTGCTGGGCCATCGTGCCGGTCGGGAAGAAGGCGGCGGCCTCCTTGCCGAGCAGACCCGCGACCTTCTCCTCCAGGGCCGCGACGACGCCGTTGCCGTAGAGGTCGCCCGGCTCGTCCAGGTCGTAGAGCGTGTCCGCCCCGTCGAGCAGCGCCAGGCGCTCGCGCAGGGGTGCGAGCATGTCCAGGCGGGCCAGCGTGCGCTCCGCGCTCCGGCCGGCGCTGATGCGCCGTGCGCGACGGCGCAGGAGCCGTTCCTCCTCCGTGCTGCGCTCCGCCGGCTCCTCCGGCGTGACCTGCTCCGGTCGTCCCCCGGCGTCCGTCCGCTCGGCCCCTTGCTCCGCTGTGTCACTCATGCGCGGATCATCTCGTGCGCCCCGGGCCGCGGGCACGCCCATTTCCGCACACCCGGCCCACGGAACCCACAGCCTGTGGACAACCGGACGCCCCTCGAACCGATCGCGTTAACATGACGAGAAATCGTCCGGTACCCAGATGCGGACTGGAACGGGAAGGCCGCCGTCGCGTGACTACAGTCCAACAGCCAGACAGCAAGGACCGCCCCGCGCGGCTCACCGTCGGCGTCGTCGGCGCCGGCCGGGTGGGGCCGGCGCTCGCCGCGTCCCTCCAGTTGGCCGGACACCGTCCGGTCGCCGTCTCCGGAGTCTCCGACGCCTCCCGGCGGCGCGCCGAGCTGATGCTCCCGGACGTCCCCCTGGTCACCCCCGCGGACGTCCTCCAGCGCGCCGACCTGGTGCTGCTGACCGTCCCCGACGACACCCTGCCCGGTCTCGTCGAGGGCCTCGCCGAGACCGGCGCGGTGCGGCCGGGCCAGCTCCTCGTGCACACCTCCGGGCGGTACGGCGCGAAGGTCCTGGACCCCGCCCTGCGCGCGGGCGCCCTGCCGCTGGCCCTGCACCCGGCGATGACCTTCACGGGCACCCCCGTGGACGTCCAGCGCCTCGCGGGCTGCTCCTTCGGCGTCACCGCCCCCGAGGAACTGCGGCTGGCCGCCGAGGCGCTCGTCATCGAGATGGGCGGCGAGCCCGAGTGGATCGACGAGGAGAAGCGCCCGCTGTACCACGCGGCCCTCGCCCTCGGCGCCAACCACCTGGTCACCCTGGTCGCCCAGGCCATGGAACTGCTGCGCTCGGCCGGCGTGACGGCCCCCGACCGGATGCTCGGCCCGCTGCTCGGCGCCGCCCTCGACAACGCCCTGCGCTCCGGCGACGCGGCCCTCACCGGCCCGGTCGCGCGCGGGGACGCCGGCACCGTCGCCGCGCACGTCACGGAACTGCGCAAGCACGCCCCGCAGACCGTCTCCGGCTATCTGGCGATGGCCCGCGCGACCGCCGACCGGGCGCTCGCCCACGGACTGCTCAAGCCGGAACTCGCCGAGGACCTCCTCGGGGTACTCGCCACCGGGACCAACGGCGCCGAGGGAGACGCCCGATGACCACGAACCTGCTGCGCACCGCCGGCGAACTGCACGCACGCACGCGTGCGGGCCGCCGGGCCGTCGTGATGACCATGGGCGCCCTGCACGAGGGCCACGCCACCCTGATCCGCACCGCGCGCGAGATCGCCGGACCGGACGGCGAGGTCGTCGTCACCGTCTTCGTGAACCCCCTCCAGTTCGGCGCCGGCGAGGACCTCGACCGCTACCCGCGCACCCTGGACGCCGACCTCAAGATCGCCGAGGACTCCGGCGCGGACGCCGTCTTCGCGCCCGCCGTCGACGAGGTCTACCCCGGCGGCGAGCCCCAGGTGCGCATCAGCGCCGGCCCGATGGGGGAGCGCCTGGAGGGCGCCTCGCGCCCCGGCCACTTCGACGGCATGCTCACCGTCGTCGCCAAGCTGCTCCACCTCACCCGCCCCGACATCGCCCTCTACGGCCAGAAGGACGCCCAGCAGCTCGCCCTCATCCGCCGCATGGTGCGCGACCTGAACTTCGGCGTCGACATCGTGGGCGTGCCCACCGTGCGCGAGGACGACGGCCTGGCCCTCTCCAGCCGCAACCGTTACCTCTCGCCGAAGGAACGCCGCACGGCACTCGCGCTCTCCGGCGCGCTGTTCGCGGGCCGCGACCGGCACGCGGCACAGGAGGCGCTGCGCGCCCGGGCCCGCGAGGTGCCCGCCACACACGCGCGTGCCGAGGCCCTGAGCGCCCTCGGGGAGTCCCGTGCGGCCGCCGACGCGCACGCCGTCGCGAAGGCCCTGCCGGGAGCCCCCTCGGCGGTCCGCGCGGCCGCCCGTCTCGTCCTGGACGACGCCGCGCGCCTGGACCCGCCGCTCGCCCTGGACTACCTCGCGCTCGTCGACCCGTCGGACTTCACCGAGATCGAGGACGACTTCACCGGCGAGGCCGTCCTCGCCGTCGCCGCCCGGGTGGGGACGACCCGGCTGATCGACAACATCCCGCTGACCTTCGGAGCCGCCTCGTGACCACCACCGGCATACGACTGCACGCGCCCGCGCCAGGTTGGTCCATCGACGCGGACGTCGTGGTCGTCGGCTCCGGCGTCGCCGGTCTCACCGCGGCCCTGCGCTGCGAGGCCGAGGGCCTGCGGACCGTCGTCGTCACCAAGGCCCGCCTCGACGACGGCTCCACCCGCTGGGCGCAGGGCGGCATCGCCGCGGCCCTCGGCGAGGGCGACACCCCCGAGCAGCACCTGGACGACACCCTGGTCGCGGGCGCGGGCCTGTGCGACGAGGAGGCCGTGCGCATCCTCGTCACCGAGGGACCCGACGCCGTACGCCGCCTGATCGCGACCGGCGCGCACTTCGACGAGTCCGAGGCGGGCGACCTGGAGCTCACCCGCGAGGGCGGCCACCACCGGCGCCGGATCGCCCACGCGGGCGGCGACGCGACCGGCGCGGAGATCTCCCGGGCGCTCGTCGAGGCCGTCCGCGCGCGGGGACTGCGCACGATCGAGAACGCGCTCGTGCTGGACCTGCTCACGGACGCAGAGGGCCGGACCGCAGGCGTCACCCTGCACGTCATGGGCGAGGGCCAGCACGACGGCGTGGGCGCCGTGCACGCCCCCGCGGTCGTCCTCGCGACCGGCGGCATGGGCCAGGTGTTCTCCGCGACCACCAACCCGTCCGTGTCGACCGGCGACGGCGTGGCGCTCGCCCTGCGCGCCGGAGCCGAGGTCAGCGACCTGGAATTCGTGCAGTTCCACCCCACCGTGCTGTTCCTCGGCACGGACGCCGAGGGCCAGCAGCCGCTCGTCTCCGAGGCCGTGCGCGGCGAGGGCGCCCACCTGGTCGACGCCGACGGCGTGCGCTTCATGGTCGGCCAGCACGAACTGGCCGAGCTGGCGCCCCGCGACATCGTCGCCAAGGGCATCACGCGCCGCATGCAGGAGCGGGACGCCGATCACATGTTCCTCGACGCCCGGCACTTCGGCGCCGAGATGTGGGAGCACCGCTTCCCGACCATCCTCGCCGCCTGCCGCGCCCACGGCATCGACCCGGTCCACGAACCCATCCCGATCGCACCGGCCGCCCACTACGCCTCCGGCGGCGTGCGCACCGACCCCCGGGGCCGTACGACCGTCCCGGGCCTGTACGCGTGCGGCGAGGTCGCCTGCACCGGGGTGCACGGCGCCAACCGGCTCGCCTCCAACTCGCTGCTGGAGGGCCTGGTCTACGCCGAGCGCATCGTGGCCGACATCGCGGCCAGCCGTGCCGGCCTCCACGCGCGCGTGCCCGCCCCCGTCGAACAGCCCGAGAGGCCCGCCCACCCGCTGCTCGGCCCCGAGGCCCGGTTCGCGATCCAGCGGATCATGACGCAGGGAGCGGGCGTGCTGCGCTCCGCCGAGTCCCTGTCCAAGGCCGCCGAACTGCTCCAGCAACTGCACACCGACGCCCGCGACGCCCTCACCGAGAACGGCAAGACGGCCGAGCCCGGCGTCGACACCTGGGAGGCCACCAACCT